>CAYVRC010000053.1:0-31605 GCA_964453205.1 uncultured Pirellulaceae bacterium
CCCTGATGCCCGGCCTTGACTGGCTTTCCAAGATTCGCGGCAAGCAGGCAAATTGGGGGCAATGGGCGGCTTTGCTGATGCTGTTCGTCAGCGTCTTTTCCGTCTCAACGTCGCTCGGTTCCCCTTGGCAATCGCCTTGGATCTATCGGTATTTGCAGTTTTTGGGCTGGCTGGGCGGCTGAGTCGATCGGTAGCATCCGCACCGGACGGGATTGGGGTGAGCTGCGCGAGTTCGAGGGATTTTTTGAGCGGCAAGGATGCAACCACGAGTCACGCCGGCCGAAGCTTTGGGCTTGGGTGGGTCGTTTTTGCGCTGATGGTGCTGATGGTTTTGATTCTTGGTCGCGCGGCGATGCCGGAGACCGTCGGTGAAAAGGCCCGCGAGGCCTTCCTGGCGAAGCTCCGACAGCACTACACGCACCTGGATGTCTCGATCGACCGCGGGCACTTCGAAGCCGGCGTCGGGTTCATTTTCGAAGGCGTGGAGTTTCGCGATCCGAAATCTGTGTATCGCGGGGCGCCCCGCCGCGTCGCCCGGGTCGATTCGATGACCGTCGTGACGCAGTTGCACCTGGCCAAGATCGTCGATCAAGAGAACCCGCTGGAGACGCAACGAGTCATCATCGAGGGGGCCGTCGTCGACGCTTGGCCGCTGACGGGACAGCTTTGGTCGCCGCAGTCCTTGTGGCCGCTGCCCGACCTGGGCCCGATCTGCCCGCGCATGGACATCCGCGACCTTCGTTTGAATTTATTGGACTCGGCCGATTCGGACCGACCGATCAGCGTCGTCGTCGACGACGTCACGATTCAGGCATCCACGGACGTCGACGGTATCGTTTCGCGTCAGGTTGACGTCCGGGCGCACAGCCACTTTCTGCGTCAAGCCGAGATCCGGGCGGACCTGCGGGGCGACGAAGTTCGCCTCAGCGGTGACATCCAGCAATTCAAGCTCAGCGGTGACCTTTTCGATCGCTTGCCGCGGTCGGTGGCGAGTTGGCTGGCCGACTTGCGAGGGCTGTCGTGCGTTTCCGACATTCGCGGCGGTGCGACGAAGCTCGCGGCGGCCGCCGGCGGCCGTTGGCAGTACGCGGCCGACGTGACGATTCATGACGGTCGGTTCGAGCATCCCAAGTTGCCCCTCCCGATTTCCCAGCTACGCGCCAAAGCATCGTTGTCGCCGAGCGGACTGACCGTCGAATCCTCGCAAGCGGTGTTGGGCGACGCGATGTGCCGCGCCGAAGGCAGTCTGGACGGATTGACGTGGCCCGTCGCCGCTCGCTTCCGCCTGACCACCAGCGGTTTGGTCTTGGACCAACGACTGGCCGCGGTGATTCCTGAAAAGTTCGCGCCGGCTTGGGACCGACTTCGTCCGGCCGGTCACGTCGATGTGAACGCGAATTTCGAACACGTGTTTGCACCGGAGGTTCAGGATGCAACGCCGCTGGATCCGGCTGGTGGCATCGGCGGTCGGTGGCGATGGTCGACCAAGGCCGTCGTAGATTGCAAAGGCGTGGACGTTCAGTTCGACAAGTTTCCTTATCCCGTTGAAGGATTGTCCGGACAAGTCATCGTTCAAAACAACCGGGCCACGTGCAAGCAGATGAACGGCCGTGCCGCCGGTCGCCAGCTCCGGTGCCAATTTTCAGTGCCGACATCGCCCGGTCAGCCGTACTACTTTCAATGTGAAACCGCGGTACCGATCAACGAGTCGTTGTTGTCCGCGTTGACACCCAGGGGTGAAGCCACGACGGGTTTGGAATCCTTTGTGCGATCCTTGGAACCCGGCGGTCGCATCGAAGTCGAACGGGCGATCGTGCAGCGCGGGCCCGACGGGGTGACCCATCGCGACATTCTTTTGCACGTCGTCGACGGACGTTTGACCTACGACAAGTTTGCGTATCCCTTGTTCAACGTCAGCGGCGGCATTCGGGTTTCGAATCGCGACGTGCAAGTCATGAACTTTCGCGCCCACAGCGCCAGTGGCGGTTTGGTGCAGTGCAAGGGAAGCTTTCGCATTCCGGCGGTGCATCCGACGTCGCCCTCGGAGGACCCGCGGAGCCGCCTGGAATTGATGTTTGTCGCCTCAGACGTGCCGATGGACGACACGTTGGGATCGTCCCTGCCCGCGGTGTCCAAAGAAACGTGGACGGCGCTGGCCCCCAGCGGCGTGTTGGATCACTTGAGCGTGCTGGTCACTCGTCTCGGGGAGAACCCCTTGGCGTTGGATGTGATCGCTCGACAAAACGTGACCACGAAGGTCGACAGCCGCACGCTCAGCATTCGGCCGATTTCCTTGCCGTATCGACTGGACGTGACCGGCGGCAAGGTTCGTTTCGACGGCCGCGAAGTCGTGATCGAAGACCTGCAGGGCCGGCACGGCGAATCCACGTTGACCGCCAGCGGTCGGTGCGCGCCGGTGGCCGACGGACGCTGGAAATTGGCTTTGAACGTGCTCGGCGGCAGCCGTTTGATTCCCGACGCGGACCTGATCGCGTCGTTGCCCGATCCGATGGGTCAGACGATGCGACGTTTGCAATTGCGTGGCCCGCTGGGACTGCGGGGGTTGGCGGAAGTGTTGCTGGCCGACGCCGCGCATCCCTTGCCGGTCATCAACTGGGACGTCAAGTTGCAACTCGAGGGCAACCGGATCGGCGACGTCGGATCGGTGCATTCGTTGCGAGGCGAGATCCTGACGGCCGGACAACACGACGGGAAAAAGTTGCTGGCCGCCGGACGCGTCGACTTGGATTCGATACACGTCGATGATTTGCAGATCACCGGGTTGCGCGGTCCGTTCGTGATCGACGACGATCGGTTGCGAATGGGGCACGAAGTCCGCGCGTCCGCCGCGATCGGTGGACGAGAAGCCGCGGCTTCCGATCAAGCACCGTCGACGACCCGGCCCATCGAAGGCCGCTTGTTCGACGGCCGCATCGACCTGAGTGGCATCGCCACGCTGTCGACCAGCGAGTTCGATGTCGGATTGAGCGTTCATCAAGCCCGGGTGCCGACGGTGTTGGCGGACCTGGGGACCAACGACCATGATTTGTCGGGGGAACTGAACGGCCAGATGCGACTGACCGGCGTGCTGGGAGATCTGGAACGTTTGGAGGGCGTCGGCGAAGCGCAGATGTCCGGCGCGAACATCTATCAGTTGCCGCTGATCATTCAAATCTTCAACCAGCTGCGGATCAGTCCCTCCGAGGACGTCGCGATCACCGACGGGGATTGTCGGTTCACGATCGACGGCCACGACGTGATCTTTAACCAGCTACGATTGTGGGGCGACTTGGTGGCCCTGTACGGTGCCGGGCGAGTCATCCGGGGACGCGATTTGGATCTGTCCTTTGACACCCGCGTCAGCCCGCACAACTTGCTGACCAAGGTGATCGGTCCGCTTCGGAATAGCCCCTACGCCCTTTGGACCATCGACGTGAAGGGACCCATCGGGGCGCAAAAGATCGAACGACGTGCAATGGAGAATTTCGGTGATACTCTGGAGAAGCTTTTTCCCACCGGGGGCGGTCCGGTGCGAGCGGCGGGGTACCGCGGTCGCTAGCCCGGGACGCCGGCAAAAACCGAAACGCTGACAAGAAACTGAGAGGAAGGGTCATGCAAATTCCATCGATCCCGACGGCCGGTAGCGTGGCGGGCGCCTCACTGGCGGCGGCCAAAGGCGGCGAAGCCGACGCGCGGAGCACCGCAGCGACGAACCGGCAAAGCACCGCCGAGAAGCCGGGCGGCAAGTCGTCCGAAAACGCCGCGGTCGATGCCGGCGAACAGGCGGGCGACCGTCACGGAAACGGCCGACAGCAGTTGGACGTTTTCCAGTCCGATCGGGACGACGAAAACCCCGCGGAGCCGACGCCGACAAGCCGTGATGACGGTCCGTCGAGCGATCCGGACGACCCGCCGGCTCATCTTGATCTGACGATTTGATGGCCGATCGGGCTTTCCCGTCCCGCCGCTCCGCCGCGTTCTTCGGCTCGGCCGCCGCGCTCGCCGGCGGGGTGTTGGTTTACGCAACGTACTTTCCCGCCGACAGCATCGGCACCGAACAAGGCGACGCCCTGTGGTTGACGGCCATGGCCTTCTTCGCGGCGATCGCGGCCTGGTTGGCCGGGACCGTGATTCCGGCTCAGTCGACGAAGCTGGACCGGATCGCGGACGTCTCGGCCTGGACGCTAGCCGCTTGGGTCATGATGTCGGCTTTCATGACATCGCCGCCGGGCAATTTGCGTGTCGGTACCAACGAAGCTTGGCTGTGGGTCGCCGGGGCGGCGTGGTGGACCGGGTTCCGGCGATTCTTTCGCGTCGACACGGTCGCCGTCGTGCTACTGATCATCGCGGCGACTGGATTGGCCGGCGCGGTGCAGGGCTTGCATCAGCATTGGATCAGTTTGCCGGCCGACCGAGCCCGTTTCGCGGCGGACCCCGATGCGGTCCTGCGAGAAATTCGGCTCGATGCACCGGAGGGATCGGCCGAGCGGATGGCGTTTGCGAATCGTTTGAATGACGGCGGCCCGATCGGCACGTTTGCGTTGGCCAATTCGTTCGCGGCCCAATTGTTGGTCGCCCTGGTGATCGCGACGGGCCTGGCGACGTCGCGGTGGTCGAATTCGGAAACTTGGCGCAAAGTCGTTTGGTTGGCGGGCATCGCCATCTTGTCGACCTGTCTGGTCGCGACGAACAGCCGGAGCGGCATGGTCGCCGGTGTGCTCGGGTGCATCGCTGTGGTTGTTTGGATCCGGACGGCTGCCGGGCGTTCGGGCCGCGGCGTCACTTCGTTGGCTTGGGTCGGTTTGTTCGTCCTGGTGGGCGTCACGACGCTGGCCGCGGCGGGAGCCGAGCGGTGGAGTCGGTGGGCGCCGATGTCGTTGTCGTTTCGCTTTCAGTACTGGCGGAGCACCTTGGCATTGGTTCGGGACCGTCCGTGGTTCGGCGCCGGGCCGGGACACTTTCAATCGTTCTACGAACGTTACCGCGAAGAGAGCGCGAACGAACAGATTGCCGATCCCCATCATTTTCTGATGGAGACGTTGGCGGCCGGAGGCTTTGTCGCCGGCGGATTGTTGACGGCCCTGATGATTCTGGGCATCGTGCTGTGGCAACGTGAGATGCGGGGATCACGCGTGATCGAACCGGCCGAGACGTCGGCGTCCGGTCTGGGGGCGACGTCCCGCTTCGTCGTCATCGGCGCCGTCGTCGCCGTCGTGTTGGTTTGGTTGTGGGGTTTGGTCAGTCGTCAATTGCCCGACGTCGAGGCGCAGGTTTTCGCATTGCCGATCGCCGTCGCGTGGTTCGCCTGCGTTTGCGGCGTCGGCATCGTGGCCAAGCGAAGCGATCCGGTTGTCCCCGTGAACTCGAAATTCGCCGATCGACAGACGGCGACGGCGGCCGGTTCGGTGCTGCTGCTGCATCTGTGCGTTTCGGGCGGTTGGACGGTGGCGGGTATCGCGATCCTGGTCTGGACGCTGGCAGCCATGGCGATCCCGCAGGGCGCGGCCGCTGACCGTCACGACGTCGCCGGCGGGATGCGGGCGACGGTTCTCGGCCGGGTCGCCATCGTTTCGGTCGGACTGATGTTGTTGGTGCTGTTGCGAGTCTTTTCGATCGGTCCGGTCAATGCGTCGGCTCGGCTGATCGCGCGGGCCGACTACGAATTGGCCGAGGGCCGGTTGCGACCGGCCGTAAAATTGCTCGATCAGGCCATCGACGCGGATCCTTGGGCGGCTGAAGCGGCGTTGTACCGTGCCGACATCGCGCGTTGGTCGCTGGCGCGAAGCGATACGCCGGTCGACGCCGCGGCCGAGGCGTCGCTGAGGTGGCGGCAAGCCGTCGTGGTGGCCGACGCCCGGGCGGGCGACGATCCGGCGGTCCATCGCCAATTGACCGAGCAAGTTTTGCACCTTTACCAGCGTTTCGGATTGGCCGAGGATCTGCAATTCGCCGAGGGGTTGCTGCGTCAGTCGACCCTGTGGAGTCCGTCACACCAGTGGCACTGGGCTCAGCTGGCGGAGGTGTTACGGGCCGCCGGAAAGACGGACGAGGCCGGACAGGCTGCACGGCGGGCGGACACTCTTTCGCGGCTGGGCGACAATTACCAGCGTCTGTTGGATCGACAGATGATCATGCCGGCGGAATACTTGGGCGTGACGGTCGCCGCCGGACCGGTCCGGCGCCCCGCCGGCGAGTTGCTCAAGAACCTTCTTGCGTCGGCCGCCGTAAAACGCGCAAGTCTGCTGTTAAAGAGCATTCCAGTGGTTTCGAGCGAGAACGAAAGACGTTTGCGATGAAGTTTGCGATTTGTTTGCTGTTGGCTGCCCTGATCGGCACCGCGGGAGCCTATGCCGCGATCAACCAGAAATATGGCGACCGCACCGGACTGTTCGGTCCGATGGCCTATCGCGGCGAGGTCACCGCGCGCAACGCGATGCGGCTGCACGAGGAATCCCTGCCGGATACCTTGCCCGTCGCCACGACGCCCGAAGGGACCGAGCACGATTTCGGGATCATGCAGATGGGCGAGAAAGGCGAGCACCTGTTCAAGATCCGCAACGAAGGCGAGGAACCGCTGACGCTTCGCCAGGGGGCATCGACCTGCAAATGCACGCTGGGAACCCCCGAATCCGGAACGCTTCAACCCGGCGAAGAAACCAACGTCAGATTGGAGTGGACCGTCAGCACCACCAAAGACGAATTCAGCCAGACCGCCGAGATCATCACCAATGATCCACGCAACGTCGCCATCCGCTTGGTCGTGTCCGGTCAGGTCGTCCGCGAACTGAAAATGGTGCCCGAAGTCATCAGTTTGGGCGAAGTCGCCGCCGGCGAACCGATCCAAACCCGGTCCAAGATTTTCAGCTACCTGCCTTATCGCATCGACGTCCAAGACTTGAAATTCAGCGGCGATCGGATGAACGAACTCGGCCAGATCGACATCCAGGAATTCGATCCTTCCCAGGACGGGCTGCATGCCAACGCGAAACAAGCGTTCGACGTCAAAATCGATGTAAAACCCGGACTCCGACAAGGTCCGGTGCATCAAGACCTGTGGCTGACCTATCGCCCCGTCGCCGGAGACCCCGGGGCCGCCGACGCCCCCGACGAAGCGATGAAGATGGACTGGCAAATCACCGGTCGCATTGTCGGTGCCTTGAGCATGATCCCGAATCCCAAGTTGAGCGGACGGCCCGGAGGCGGTTGGGTCTACGACTTCGGTCGCATCGAAGCCGATGACGAATTGGTGGGCAAAGCCTTCGTCACGCTGAAAGGAAGCGAAAACGACTCCACCAAGTTGTCGATCGGCCGAGTCACCCCCGAGGGCGTCGTCGGTGCGACCTTGGAAGACCCCATCGGAGAGGCCGGCACGGCCCTTTATCGCTTGTCGATCGAGCTGAAGCCGGGCGAAAATCCAGTCGCTCGGCTCGGGAAAGACCCCCAAGACTACGGAAGCGTGGTCATCGAGTCCGATAATCCTAAAGTTCCGCCGATGACGATTTTGCTGAAATTCGCCATCCCATCGGCTGACCAGCGCGCCGCCGCACAGGAGGCTGCCGCTGAGGAAGAACAACCCTAAGGCCCGTTCCGCTTCGGATTGATCATGAAACTTGTCGTTTACGTCTCACTGTATGCCGCATCGGCATCGTTTCTGGTCGTCGCCGGTTGCAGCCCCCAAGGCTCGCCCCCTCGTCAAGTCGATCGCGGCCCGGCCGGACCGATCGACCTGGATCCGCCGTCGGCTCTTTCAGACGCCGACTCACCGTGGTCCGACCGGCCTGTCGAACCGGCGACGCCGGCCGTCACGTCCAGTTCTCCAGTGCAGCCCAGTTCTCCAGTGCAGCCCAGTCCGCCCAGCCCGAGTGATCAAGCGGTCGACCCCGCTTCGGCCTTTGTCTTGCCGCCGGATTTGCCGGACGACGAAGTTTCGCCGGACGACGAAGTTTCGCCGGGCGACGAAGTTTCGCCGGGCGACGAGGATTCGCCGGGCGACGAAGCCGGCTCGCCAACCGCTTTTCGACCCGCCGCTTCCCCCGCCGTGGGACCCGGGTCGACTCCCGCCGCCGGCCCGGAGCCGAGTGCTTCGGAGCCCTCGGTGCCCGGCGTCGCCTTTAACAATTCGCTGCGTCCAGAACCCTCGGCGGCCGACTCGTCGACGTCCGGCGGAACCCGACCCGGCGGGGATCTTCGCGACACGCCACGAACCGACACCGTCTCGGTCGCCGACGTCGCGGGTGCCGAGGCCGACATGGGCGGCCCGATCGACTACGCCGCTTGGCCGCGTCCCGACGTCACGTTGGTCTTCAGCGGGCAACAGCACGGCTACATCGAACCGTGTGGCTGCACGGGGCTGGATCGACAAAAGGGCGGCGTGGCACGGCGTTTCACGCTGTTGGAATCGTTGCGAGCGATGGGTTGGACGACTTTGCCGATCGACACGGGCAATCTGATCCGACGCTACGGCAGCCAAGGCCACATCAAGTTTCATCGCAGCGTGGAAGCGCTGAAAAAAATGGACTACGTCGCCGTCGGTTTCGGCCCCGACGACGTGCGGCTGAGCGTCAACGACTTGATTCAAGAAGCCGCCCAGGAGTCTTCCGAGAAGTCGCTTTACGTCTCGGCCAACGTGGTCTTGTTGGACCCCTCCCTGATGCCGACGTACAAGATCGTTCGCGAAAACGACTGGGGCGTCGGCATGACCTCGATTTTGGACCCTGATTTCTTAGAAGACGAACCGGCTCCGGAGATTCAGATCCTGCCGACGGTGGAATCCGCCCGGGCTTCGCTGGAAAAGATCAACGCCGAATCGCCCGATTTTCGCGTCCTGACGTACTTCGGCAAAGAGGAGGCCGCTCAGGAAATCATCCGACAGGTCCCCGGCTTTGACTTGCTGGTCGTCTCGGGCGGCTACGGTGAACCGACCTATCAGCCCAAGGCGATCGAGGGCAGCGAGACGAAGATGATCGTCACCGGCGACAAAGGCATGTACGTCGGACTGGTCGCGCTCTACGACGACGCCCCGATGCGATACGCCCGCGTCGCGCTGACCGACGAATTCACCGACGCGCCGGAGATGCGTCGACTGATGACCGCGTACCAAAATCAGCTCCGCGATTTGGGGCTCGACGGATTGGGACTGACGCCGAAAGCTCATCCCAGCGGCCGAGAATTTGTCGGCTCCGAGACTTGCGGCGAATGTCACACGACGGCGTATGAAATCTGGGAGGCCAGCGATCACTTCTTGGCGACCGAACACATCGTCCACCCGCCGGAAGAACGCGGCGACATCGCTCGCCATTTCGATCCCGAATGCATCAGCTGTCACGTCACCGGCTGGAATCCGCAAAAGTATTTTCCGTTCGAATCGGGTTATCTTTCCTTGGAAAGTTCCGCTCATCTGACCGGCAACGGTTGTGAAAACTGCCACGGCCCGGGCGCACGGCACGCCGCCGCGGAAATGGGCGACATCGACGTGACCGAAGACGAACAACGGATGCTCCGCACCGAGATGCAACTGCCGCTGGAAAGTGCCCGGGAAAAGTGCATGGAATGCCACGACCTGGATAACAGCCCGGACTTCCACGAGGAGGGCGCGTTCGAAGACATCTACTGGCCCGAAGTCGCCCACGAAGGCGTCGATTGATCCGCGCGGAGAACGCCGCTCGGCGGCTTGTCACCACGCCCGGGCCGGAGATGTCGACCCTCTCGGGGATCGGCCGACTCGCCCGCCGCGGATAGGCCGCCGCCGGTCGAACAGAGTGATTTCCGAAAGTCCGGAAAGCCGCCGGGACTGCTGCGTTCCTTGACCCTGAGTGTTGCATCACGAGTGCGGTTTGTTAGCATTGGAAGGACTGAATTGTCTATTCCTGATGCCTTCATTGCTCATTCTGATCTCTTTTGCCAATTCAACGTCCACACTCATCCACGTCTTCGCGTGAGCGATTGAATTGGCCGGCCGCCGGCATGCTGCTGTTGCTGCTGCTCGGTTGCACCCGGGAACCCCAAGAGATCCGGCCAGACCTGTCCGGCATGATTCGGAACATTCCGTCGGCGGACGGCTCTCCGGCCGGGGCGATTGCCCGGCCCAAAACCGATACCGCCGTGAAAAAATTCTGCGGCGATTGCCACGCCCTGCCCCGGGCGACAAGCTTTCCGAAATCGAGGTGGGATCACGAGGTCCGACAGGGGATTCGCTTGTACCGCGAATCCCGCCGGGACGATCTTGTCATCCCGGACTTCGATGCCGCCGTGGCGTTTTTCACCCGCGGGGCGCCCGACGAGTACGAGTTCGCCGGATCGAGAGAGCCCTTGGATGGGCGATTTCGGGCCGTCGCCGTTCCTTTCGACGGCGAACCCGTCCACGCGATTTCGAACCTTCATTTGGACCCGTCGAAGCCGGCCGCGGGTGATTTGATTCTTGCGGATTTGTGGAGCGGGCGAATCAGTCGTCTGGATCGATCGGATGCCGAACATCGCCTGACGACCCTGACCACGGTTTCCAACCCGGCGCATGTCGAGCGGATCGATTTCGACCTCGACGGTATCGACGACTTGCTCGTCGCCGATCTCGGTTCGCTGAATCCGCAAGACACGCGCGAGGGATCGTTGTGGTGGCTGAAAGGCAAACTCGACGGCAGCTACGATCGAATCACGCTGCGAATGGGGTTGTCGCGAACGTCCGATGTTGCCGCGATCGATTTTGACAAGGACGGCGATCTTGACCTCGTCGTCGGCGACTTCGGGTTGCATTTCGAAGGAGCGGTTTACTTGGTCGAAAACTTGGGCTTCGTCGACGGCGTTCCCGACCTGAAGTGGGAAGTTTTGGATGACCGGCCGGGATTGGTCGAAGTGGAAATCGTCGACCTAGACGGTGATTCCCGTTTGGACATCGTCACCCTGATTTCTCAGCAATACGAAACGATCGAGGCTCATCTCAATCAAGGCGACGGAACGTTCCGGCGACAGACGGTCTATCAATTGGGCGACCCGGCGAGTGGTTCTAGTGGGATGGAGTTTTCGGACCTGGACGGTGACGGCGACCTGGACGTGGTTCTGACCAACGGCGATACGTTTGATGACGATTTGCCCAAGCCGTTCCATCGCATCCACGTCCTGATCAACAACGGCACCTTTCCATTTGCGGGCAAAGTCGTCGCGGAAATGCCAGGCGTTTACTGTGCCTGCGTCGGTGACATCGATTCGGACGGAGATCAGGACATCGCCGCGGTGTCTCTGCTGACCGTGGAGCAAATCGCGCAGCACGACTCCGGGACCTTCGACAGCGTGATCTGGCTGGAACAGAGCTCCGATGGCGATTTTCGGCGGCACACGATCGAGCGTGACCGATGCGACAGTGCGACCTGTCGATTGTTCGATTGGGACGGCGACGGTGATCTTGATTTACTGACGCCGCGTTACAACACCACGATGGACGGCATCACGGACTTTGAAGTTTTCGAAAACACGACGCTTTGATTGAACCACCCATGCCCGCGCGAAAACCGAATCGCAAGTCACGCCGTCCCTCGACCGCGACGACCGAAACCGGCCGCGTGGATCACGGGCGTCGAAGGTCGCGGCGTCGGCTTGTCGTATTGCTCGGTGCATTGCTTGCGGTTGTGGTGTCGGCCGTCCACGTGGGGGCGTCGAGGGCTCGGCGTTCCGATTTCGAAAAAGCGATGCAGGCACGGCGACTGGTCAAAGCGGAGACGCTGGTCGACCGCCCTTGGTGGCCTTTCGGCTCGCTTGCCGACGAGACCGTCATGCGAGCCCGGTTGGCCCGCTTGCGTGGTGAGGATGCGGCGGCAACGGCATTTTTGAACTTCGCCGAATCGGCCGGCGATGCCCCGCGTCGGATCGAACTGGAACGTCGCCTGCTGGCCATCCAAAGCGGTCAAGTCGCCGCATCGGTCGATGAATTGTCCTCCCTGCTGCAAAGCCATCCTGACGAAGGACCGATCATCTTTGAAGCATTCGTCAACATTAACGCCGCGTCGGGCCGATTCGACCAAGCCCTTTCGTTGCTGACGATCTGGGGCGAAGCCGATCCGACGTCCGCCTTGGTCGACATGCACCGTGGCGAAGTCCTGTTGGCCGTCGACGCTTATGACGCCGCCGTCACCGCCTTTCGCCGATCGCTGGCTAGAAACGAACACGTCTTGCGGTCGCGAATCGGGTTGACCGAAGCGTTGAACCAGCTCCAGTCGTCCGGCGAAGCGTTGCAACAGGCGCGACTCGTGCTGGCCGAAGACCCGACGAACATCACGATCCTCAACACGGCCGCCGGACTGTTGAGCGGTCCGGACGACGGTGCCGAAAGGGAACGTCTGTTGCGTTTGATGCTGGCCATCGATCCGGACAACTATGACGCGACACTGTCTCTGGGCCGACTGCTTTGCGACCGGCAAGAGTTCCCCCAAGCGTTCGAGGTGCTGGTCAAGCTCGAATCTTTCCATCCGCTGGACGCTTCGTTGAACTATTTGCTGGCGCAGGCCGCCACCGGGCTGGGGCGTCAGGCGGACGCGGCAAAGTACCTCGAGCAACACTTCGCCTCCAAGGCGGAAATCGATCGCCTGACCAAGATCAAACGCAGCCGATCGGACGACCGGCGCAGCCTGGACGACGAACGCACCCTCGCCCTCGGTTTCATGAAATTCGAATGGAAATCAGCCGGCCCGCACCTGATGCGAATCCAGCAAGCAGCCGGCGTCGATCCCGAGGTGTCCCAAGCGATCAATAAATTCTCGCGGCAGATGAACTGACAACGCCTTTGCCCGAATCCGCGCCCGTGTGACCGCCCGAGCACTGTGGCGACTGCTCTCCGGAGGAGCGGCGTGCGGGCGGATGTCCCGTTTGTCGCCTGCCCCGCCGTCGCCCGCCGCGCGGTGACCGCCTGGCGGCGGCGGATTGGCGTTTACCTTTCCTGTCGGCATCGACTATGGTCCGCAGGTGATTTGAACCATTTCGCGCCGAAGGAACGGCCATGTACCGCTGGCTTTTGTGTTTTCGATACTTGCGGACGCGATACATAGCGCTCGCTTCCATCATCAGTGTGACCCTGGGTGTGGCGACACTGATCGTCGTCAATGCGGTCATGTCCGGCTTTTCCGCCGAGATGCACGAGCGACTGCACGGACTGGCCTCGGACATTTTGATCGAATCATACGCCAGCGGCGGGCTGCCCAACCCCGAGTACCACGTCGATGAGATTCGCAAAGTCGTCGGCGATGATCTGGCCGGCGCGTCGGTCAGCGTCCATGTCCCGGCGATGTTGGGCATCGAACACGCCGGTCAGGTGATCACACGACACGTCCAACTGGTCGGCATCGATTCGGCGACGTACGACAAAGTCAGTCATTTCGGTCGCTATCTGATCCACCCCAATAATCGTGATGAAGTGCGTTTCGATCTTCGCGAAGCAGGTTACGACGCCGACCGAGAGGAGTTCCCGATCGCCGGATGGCAGTACCGACGCCGCAAAGCGATCGAGACCAAGCTGATCGAACAGGAACGGCAACGGGCCGAACAGATCGCGAAACGATACGAAGCGCTGCAGGCCCCGTCCGCCGCCGATCAATCGTCCGCCGCCGATCACTTACCGGCCGACGACGAACTCGATTTCGGATTCGCCGACGACACCGGCTTGTCGGCCGGTCCCCGTTTCATGGACGGACCGACCATCGGTCAAAACGTGCCCGCCGAGTTGTCCGGTGGCGGTGCGAACGAAGCGAGCGTCTTTGATCCGGCAACCGAACAATACGCCGGGATCATTCTGGGCATCAGCACCTGCAGCACGAAGTGGCGTGACGCCGACGGCAACGTCCGGGACACGTACTACGCAAGACCCGGCGACGACGTGCGGATGATGTTCCCCAGCGCCTCGGACAACCCCAAGATCCTGAATCAACGCTTCACGGTGGTCGATTTGTACGAATCCGGGATGAGCGAATATGACAGCACGTTCGCTTTTGTGCCGTTGGACAAGCTGCAAGAACTGCGTCAGATGATCGACCCGCAGACCGGTGTCCGCAGCATCACGACGATTCAATTGAAGCTGGCCGCGGACGCGGACTTGAATGCGGTACGCGATCGGCTTCGCCAGCGTTTTCCCGCGGAGGTCTACGCCATGAACATTCAAACGTGGCGGGACATGCAAGGCCCGCTGTTGGCCGCCGTGCAGTTGGAAACCACCATCTTGAACATCTTGCTGTTCCTGATCATCGCGGTGGCCGGATTCGGCATCCTGGCAACGTTCTTCATGATCGTCGTGGAAAAGACCCGCGACATCGGAACGTTGAAAGCTCTCGGTGCCTCGGGCAGCGGTGTCATGAGCATCTTTCTGAGCTACGGATTGCTGTTGGGCATCGTCGGCAGCGGCGTCGGTTTGCTGGGCGGTTTGATCTTTGTTCACTACATCAACGACATCGCCGGCGTGATCGAGCGGATCACCGGTCAGGAGGTCTTTGATCCGACGGTCTATTATTTCAGCGAGATCCCCACGATCATCAGCCCCCTTACCTTGGTTTGGGTGATGGCCGGCGCGATCGCGATCGCCGTCATGGCCAGCGTGTTGCCCGCCCTGCGTGCCGCCCGCATGCACCCGGTCGCCGCGCTGCGGTTTGAATAAACGAACGCCAGATTCGACGCTTCCGCCCTCATCGACCTCCGACCCGATCCACCTGCAAGCCTTCCCATGTCCGACATCGTCCTGAGTGCCCATGGCATTCGAAAAAGCTACTACAAGAATGAGCTGGAAGTCCCCGTGCTGCGGGGCGTCGACGTCGACGTGGTCCGGGGCAAGGTGACGGCATTGGTCGGCCGGAGCGGCAGCGGCAAGAGCACCTTGATGCACATTTTGGCGACGTTGGACGTGCCCGATGCCGGCGAAGTGCATTTCGGCGGCCGACGAATCGACAACGCAAGTCGTCGCACCCGAGATGCGTTTCGCAACGATCAGATCGGAATCATCTTTCAGTTCTATCATCTGTTGCCGGAGCTGTCCGCTCTGGAAAACGTCCTGGCACCGACGATGATCGGATGTAGTTTGCGAGACTACTTTCGCAACCGCAAGGAAACCCGGCGACGCGCCGAAGCGATGCTCGACCGTGTCGGCTTGTTGCACCGCGCGACCCACAAGCCGAGTGAGCTCAGCGGCGGCGAGATGCAACGTACCGCGATCGCCCGATCTTTAATGAACAAACCGACATTGCTGTTGGCGGACGAGCCGACCGGCAATTTGGACACCGAAACCGGTCAAGACATCCTGAGACTGTTGCGTGGTTTGAACCAAGACGACGGGCTGACCATCTGCATGATCACGCACGACGACGCGATCGCGACGAACGCCGACATCTGTCACCGCATGAAAGACGGGCAGTTGATGCAAACGCCAAGGCGGGTCAAAGCCGTCGCTTGAGCCTGTTCGGGTTTCGGCCCACCCGGGCATCGACCGGCCCGACCGGCCCGACTACGGTTGACGAATCCAGTGGCGAATTCTTGTCGGTGAATCGGCCGGACGCTGCATCTCGGGAGGCGGCAGCGTCGAGCTGGCGAAGTTCGTTTTCGCGGTCTTGGAAACCGATGGCGTCACAGAGCCATCGGGTCTGCCGCGATCGGCGGCGGTCGACGGATCAAGCGGCGTCGGCAAGGTCGCAGGCGTCAGACCCGAGAGGGTCTGTTCGGTGTTCGTCTCCGGCGACGCCGCGTCCTGTCCCCGCGGCGCGACCGGCAGCGTGGTCCACAGATCTCGACGGGTCAGGCCGGGCCGCCGCGGCGGGCTGCCTCCCTCGGACGTCGAGGGCCTTTTCAGCACGGCGTCAAAGCGTTCGTCGATGATGCCCGAAGGCTTCAAGGGCACCGCCAGATCCTCGTACGTCAGCGGCAGGTTCATCGGCGGCCGCGACGGATGGGTTTGGGCAACGGGCGTGTCTGGTCGGAACGAAAGGATTTCTTTCAGAGCTTGGTCGTCGGCAGCCACCGACGGTTCGCAGGCCTGGACGGCCAGTTCGTTGCCGTACAGGTTGTCGTCGCAGACGGTGGGGCCGGTCGCCCGGGCCGGTTCGTTGCCCGCATCGTCGGCGTGGCGAAACGGCAAGGCGGCCAGCACGCCGCCGACACAGACCAGGACGCCAAGATTCAGAATTCTCACGGAACACACCTGCAACAAAATCGGAGTTGCTTCGTCCGTGAAACCAATAGCGTCGAGCTTCTTGCTCGGGGTGTTCATCGTCACGACGGGGCTCGGTACTTGACGGAAACCGTGAAAAAACTCGGCGAAAGATCAGTATTTTTTCTGCCGCCTTCGACGAATCCGGCCGGGCTGATAGATTCCCGGGGCCCCGTTCTTTCGTTTTCTTCCCCCAGTCGATCGAAAAAGTCCATGGAAGCCGGCATCGTAGGCCTGCCGAACGTCGGAAAAAGTACGTTGTTCAATGCGTTGACGCTGTCCAAAGCAGCGCAGAGCGAAAATTACCCGTTTTGCACCATCGAGCCCAACGAAGGCATCGTCAGTGTGCCCGATGAACGCTTGCAGCGGATCACGAAATACATCGTGCCCAAAAAGGTCATCCCCGCGACGCTGAAACTGGTCGACATTGCGGGCATCGTCAAAGGTGCCAGCGAGGGCGAGGGCCTGGGCAATAAATTCCTCAGCCACATCCGCGAAGTCGATGCCATTTTGCAGGTCGTTCGTTGTTTCGAAGACCCCGACGTCACCCACGTGACCGGCAACGTCGATCCGCTGGCCGACATCGACACGATCGAAACCGAACTGATGTTGGCCGACATGCAGTCGCTGGAAAACGCGCTGGGGAAGGCTCAACGCACCGCCCGCAGCGGCGACAAGGAAGCCAAGCTGCGTGTCGCGACGATCGAAAAATGCGCCGCCCACATCAACGAAGGCAAACCGCTGCGTCTGTTGGATCTGAGCGAAGCCGAAGCGACGTCGGTCAGCAGTTTCGGTCTGTTGACGGCCAAGCCGATTCTGTTCGTCGCTAACATCGACGAAGACGACCTGCAAGGCGAACACGAATTGGTCGCCAGGGTTCGTCAGTACGCCGCCGGCGTCGGTGCCAACGTGGCTTGCGTGTGCGCGAAATTGGAGGCCGAGATCGCCGAGCTGGACGAAGCCGATCGCGACGAGATGCTGGCCGACGTCGGGCTGGCCGAACCGGCACTGAACCAAATCGCCCGCGAGGCCTACCGCACGCTGGGGCTGCAAAGCTACTTCACCGCCGGCGAACAAGAAGTCCGGGCGTGGCCGGTCGCGATCGGCGCGACCGCCCCCGAAGCGGCCGGGGTGATCCACACGGATTTCCAACGCGGCTTCATCCGAGCCGAGGTTTACTCCTTGGCGGACCTGGAGCAATACGGCAGCGAGAAAGAAATTCGACAAGCCGGTAGACTACGCGTGGAGGGCAAAACCTATGTCATGCAAGACGGTGACATTTGTCACTTCCTGTTCAACGTCTGATCCGTTTCAGTGCAACGTCTGAATCGTCCGTCCGTTCCCCTTTCGAGGCTTACATGAACAAAATGTTGATTCCAATTCTTTTCGCTCTCGGTACGGCTGTTTTTTGGGGATGCTACGGACCGACCATCGGAAATGCCGCGGCACCCAAAGTCAACGGCGTGCCGATGTGGTCGCCGTTCAAGCCTTACGTCTTCATCGGCATCGCTTACTTGGTCATCGCGATTGCCGGCGGACTGATCATGATGCGAGTCAAAGGTGACACGTTCGACTATTCCGGCGAAGCCTTCGCGACGGTCAAATGGGGTTTCTTGGCGGGAACCCTGGGCGCGTTCGGCGCGGTGTGCTTGACCACCGCCATGATGACCAGCCGGGGCAACGCCCTGCTGGTGATGCCGATCGTGTTCGGTGGCGCGGTGTCGGTCACGGCGATCGTGTCCCTGTTACGCCTGCACGGCGAGGTGACGATCAATCCCTTGTTATGGCTGGGCATGGCCCTGACGATTGTCGGCGTGGTCATCACGGCAATGAATACGCCCCACGGACACGCCGCCGCCAAACCCGCTGCGGTTCAACGAACCGATGGCGAAAAGGCTCAGCAGCCCGAAAGCGATTTGTCGGTCGTCGAGCCGAAGACCGAAGAAGCGACGACTTAGCGAGCCCGTGAATCCGTCGCGGACGAGGCCTAGCATCGAGCCAGTTTGGCGAGTTCAACGAGCGCCGGCGCGCTGACGACTTTGTTGGCGTCGCTGGGGGTCAGTTCGCCACGGAAAACTCGCAGAGCCGCGGTTTCGGCAAAGCTGAGCATGCCGGCGGCTCTGGCGGCTTGATGAATTTCCGACGCGGAGTCCCGGCGTTCGATGTTCGCCGTCAGCTCGTCGCCGATCTTCATGATCTCCGGCAAACAGGTCAGCGATTCGTATCCGCCGCCGAAACAGGCGTCACAGCCTTCGGGAAGCCACAACGTCGGCTTGACGTCGCCCAAACGCTGCTGGACCGCCTCGCTGATCGGCAACGGTTCATCGATGATCATCTCGACACGGCATTTCGGACACAGCTTGCGAACCAGTCGTTGACAGACGACGCCCATCAAGGCACTGGCGACGAATTTGGGCGGCACGTCGTATTGCAGCAGCGAATCGATCGCGTCGGCCGCGCTCTTGGCGTGAATGGTGGCCAGGACGAGCTGTCCGCTGGCACCGGCGCGGACCGCCGTGGCGGCGGTGAGCGGATCGCGAATCTCGCCGATCATGATGACGTCGGGACTGTGGCGGAGCACGACCGATAACAGGTCGGCGAAGTCCAGCCCGGCTCGCGGATTGATTTGGGTTTGCATGACGCCTTCGACGCCATGCTCGATCGGATCCTCCAACGTGTGAATCTTTCGCTCGCCGTTGTTCAGGTGTTCGACCGCCGCGTACATGGTGCTGCTTTTTCCACTGGCCACCGGGCCGGAAACCAAGATCAATCCGGAACCATGGGACAACATTTCCCGCAGCATGCCGACTTCCAAATCGTCCATGCCCAACTGCTCCAAAGATCGACATCCGTTTTCCGGATCGAATAACCGGATCGCGACGTCTAAGCCGTACAGCGTCGGCATCGTGCTCAACCGCAGATCGATCCGTCTGCCGTTGGGGGTGTCGACCACACCACGACCTTCGCTGGGGCGGAGCGAATCGCCCGCGTCGCAGTTGGCCGCGACGCGCAGGAAACCTTGCAGCTTACGACCGTATCCTTTCGCCAACCGGCGGACCTGTTCGATTCGCCCCATGCGACGGACCGTGACGACGACAGACGATTCGGCGTCGGAAACAAACACATCACTGGCGTGCCGCTCGACGGCCCATTCCAACAAATGACCCGCATAGCTTTCCGCCGAGGCGTGCTCGACGCCGCCTTCGACCTCTTCGAAGTCGATGTCGGTGGATTTGTTCAAAGAACTCATGATCGATTCGCCGGGCGGAGAAAGGGACAACAGGGGCGTGATGCCCGCACGATTGGGGATTCTAAAACAATTCGCCTTGGCCGTTGGGACGGACGATCCGGCGAAATTTTTCTTCGCTCAGAATCGGGACCCCCAGTTCCTTGGCGCGGTCCAACTTGCTGCCCGCCTTTTCGCCGGCGACCAGGTAGTCGGTATTCTTGCTCACGCTTCCGGACGCTCGGCCGCCGGCTTGGAGGATCAGCTTTTTGATCTCGTCGCGTTTGAAATGTTGTAGCGTTCCGGTCACCACCAAGGTCTTTCCGGCCAAAGGGCGGTTCGCGTCGTCTTCGGGCGACGGTTCGGGCTCGGTCAGTTTGACACCCGCGGCGTCGAGATCGTCCAGCGTCTTGATGCCGAAATCGCTGTGCAAAAAATCATGCAAACTTTGCGCGATCCGCTGACCGATCTCATGCACGTCGGCCAAGTCTTCGACGTTCGCTTCGCGCAGTTTTTCCAATGTCCAATATTTTGCGGTGATGACCCGTGCGACGCTGGGGCCGACGTGACGGATCGATAACGAGGCCAGGACGCGGGCGAGCCCACGTTCGCGACTTTTGTCGATGCCCGCGATCAAGTTTTCGGCGTTCTTGGCGCCGACTTGGACGTCGATCTTTTCGCCGCCGGCACCCTTTCTTTGTCGCATCCAAGTCAGCCCGGCGACATGATCGACGCTCAAGCGATACAAGTCCGCGTAAGTGTGGACCAAGCCTCGGCCGATCAATACATCCACCATTTCTTCCCCCAGGCCGTCGATGTCCATGCCGGGCCGGCTGCCGAAATAAATCAGTTTCTGTCGAATCTGTGCGGGACACGTCGGGTTGGGGCAGCGGATGTAAACACCGCCTTCGTCACGGACCAGCTTCGTTTGACATTCCGGACAGCGCTCGGGGAATCGAAACTCGGGCAATTCGCCACGACGCAGGTGCTTTTCGACACGAACGATTTTGGGAATGATCTTGCCGGCTTTTTCGACCACCACGGTATCGCCTTCGCGCACATCCAATCGCTCGATCTCGTCGGCGTTGTGCAGCGAAGCTCGTGACACCGTCGTCTCGGCGATGTCGACCGGTTCCAAATGGGCGACCGGAGTCACCGTTCCTGTCTTGCCGACCTGCACGGTGATGTTGTGCAGCTTCGTGACGGCTTCGTAGCGTTCGAATTTGTACGCGACCAGCCATCGCGGGCTCTTGCTGCGGATGCCCAGTTTTTCGCGTTGTGCAAAGTCGTTCACCTTGAACACGATCCCGTCGACTTCGAACGGCAAGTCGGGCATCTCTTTTTCCAACTCGGCCACGGCTTGAATCGCCGCCTGCCAAGTCGTGAAGCGTTCAACATGCGGCGTCGGCGGGATGCCGAATCGCCCGATCTCTTTCAAAAAGTCGATGTGGTTGTCGGCTCTCAGACCGTCGACTTCGCCGACACCGTGCGCGAAGAAACGCAAATTCCGCTCGGCCGCGACGGCGGGATCCAGCAAGCGTATCGTTCCGGCGGTCACGTTGCGGGTGTTCTTGTACGGTTCCTCGCCCCGTTCGGTTTGTCTCAGGTTCAGGTCCGCCAGATCCGCGTTGGTCATGTAGACCTCCCCGCGGACTTCCAAAAGCTTGGGCGGATCGTCCCCGTCGGCGGTCAAGGTCAGCGGCAAGTCACGAATCGTACGGATGTTGTGCGTGATGTCGTCGCCGAGCTGACCGTTGCCACGCGTCAACGCCAGTGTCATGACGCCGTCCTCGTATCGGACCGAGGCGGCGACCCCGTCGATCTTGTATTCCATGACCCAAACGACGTTTTGGTCGTCGAGTTGTTTTTCCGTCCGCTGGAAATAACTTTTCAGTTCATCGCGGCTGTAAGTGTTGTCGATCGACAACATCGGCACCGCGTGGGGGACCTGGACCAAGTGCGACACCGGCGCGTCGCCGATTCGGCGGGTCGGCGAATTCGGTTCCCGCAGTTCCGGGTGCGCGTCCTCCAGATCCTGCAGTTCGCGCAGCAACTTGTCGTATTGCAAGTCGGAGATTTCCGGTGCCGACTCGACGTAGTATAAACGGTCGTGACGACGAAGTTGCCGGCGAAGTTCCGAGGCACGTTCGGATACCACCGCCGGCGGGCTTGAACGATCGGTCATGTCAGCAGGACCAAACGAGGTTCTTGAGGGAGGCCGGCCGATTGTAACTCGCTCGTGATCCGGCGTCCCGCCGACGTCAGGGCACAAAAAAACCGACGAGTCGGGGATGAACCCTTCTCATCGGCAAATGACTTTGACCGGTCGGCGGCAAAATGGAGCCGCTGGGAGAAACGCGCTTGTCTCAGCGTGCTACTGCACAAGCCTTTGGTGACAAGGGCGAACCCTAAAAATGATCCCTCTGCCGAATGAAACGGCCAAAGTCGCGCGGGTTTTTTCAACCCGCATGAACATCTTAGACTTGCGGGGCAAGTCATCAAGAGCAACTTTCGGCAATCGAGTCGAGATCACGCCACCGATTCCGGAAATTCGCCGGAAAACCGAGTCGTTTTCCGTCCGCTATTCCCGGTACAGCCATTGTCGAAATCCTTCGACCAAGAGCGGCTGATTCGGGACGGCTTGGGACAACAGGAATCCGGACAGTAAAATCACCGTCACAATCATCCCGATCCCCCGGGTGCCGACCGCGGTACGAACAGGCCGCAGTTCCTGGCGAAGCGCCGCCCGCAAACGCAGCCAGAACGCCGCCGACACGTTGGGTTCGAACGCCACCAAGGCGACGTGGTCGATGCCGGCATGAGATTCCAGACGCAAACGCAATCCGTGTTTGGGAAAGAAAAACTGCTGTTTGACTCGGTCGACTTCCACGTCGTCGTCCAAGACACGCAGCGCGTTGGTGACGTGGGGAAAGACTTCGTCGGCCATCATCCCGTAGACGCAAATTCGGGCACGCGTCGTCAAGGCGATCAAGGCGACGCACAGGACGTAAAACGCGGCCAGCATCAACCAAACTTTCCAGCCGAACAAAGCTCCCGCGGCGGCGGGAAAAAAAAGCTGGGCCGGTCCCACGGCCATGAAGCCCGCGATCGCCCCGCCGAGCGCAGCGATTTCGCGGCTGCCGGTCATCACCAACGGCCGTCCTAGAATCCGAAAGCCGCCGAAGACCAGCAAGTAAACGATCAGCGGTAACAGCGCGACGCACAGCGAAAACGGGTCCGGCAGGCTCATGACTTCATCACCGCGTGGTTGCCGGGAATCGGAACCGATGTCACCAACGCCAAAACGGTTTGACCGGCCACAGGTTTGAGCGGATCGTCGACCGTGTTGATCGATAAACTGCCATCGTCCTTCAGCGAACAAAGGACCAAAGTTTCGTCACCGTAGCGTTCCAAAAAGTCCTGGTAGGTGAAAGATTCCGAAATCTTGGTGGATTTGAACTTCGCGCCGGCTTCGTACATGTCGCGAATCTTCGAAAAAGTCATGCCTTCATCGAACAGTTCCCGTCCCATCAGATTCTTGGTCAATCCGCGACCACTGCTGGTGCTTTTCAGGTTAAACGTCAACTGGTACATCCGTGATCGATCGAACAGGGCACGGCATTCACGCAGCGCCAGCGTGTTGACCTCATCGTTGGGCGTCATCGCCATGAGTCGCCCGATGCCGGCCAAGTTCAATTCTTCGCGCGCGTGCTCGTTCAAAATATTGATGCACACGGCATTCACACCGTTCATCCTGGATTGCGAGATCTTGTTGTAGTTGGTGTCGACCAGCGTCACGGGTACCGCCGCGGCATGCAGCTCGGACGCGAACGCGCGAACCCATTCGTCGGCACCGGCAATCAACACGCCATGATTCTTTTCGTCGGCCAACTTCAGAAACTTTGCCAGCGGTGACGAGGCGATCCCATAAACGGCGACGGTTCCGACGATGACCAAGAAAGTCACGGTGACCAGTTGATCGGCCCCCTCGGCTTCGCCGCCGACCGCGTTTCGTTGCAGTTCCAAAGCAAAGATGCTGCTGACGGCCGCGGCCACGATCCCCCGCGGTGCCAAGCCGGCGATGAAGGTCTGCTCGCGCCACGAAAGCGGACTTCCGGCCAACGCGATGAAGACCGACAACGGCCGGATCAACAGGATCAGTACCGCCAAAAAGAGCAGTCCGGGCAATCCGATGCTGACGATGTCTTGGACGTCGACACGAGACCCCAGCAAGATGAACAAGCAGCCGATCAGCAGAACGCGGAGATTTTCTTTTAGCTCCACGACGTGTTCGACGTCGGCCCATTTCTGATTGATCAACCAAATGCCCATCACCGTCACGGTGATCAGTCCCGATTCGTGAGCCAACTGATCACTGGCGGCGAACAGCAGCAGCGCGAAGGACAGCGCCGCGGGACCGTGCAGGGCATCGGGCAACCAAAACTTGCGAAACACCAGCGTCAATAACCAGCCGCCGATGGTCCCCAAGCCCACGCCGACCGCGGACGTCCAAATCAACATCATGGCCGCGGCGACAAACGAAACGTCGCCTTGATGTGAATAAGCCTGCTCGAACACCAACACCGCCAACACCGCGCCGATCGGATCGATGACGATGCCTTCCCACTTCAACGCCGACGCCACACGACGGCTCGGACGGACCTGACGCAGCAAAGGTCCGATCACCGTCGGACCGGTGACGACCAAGATCGCCCCCAACAGCAGACTCATCCGCCAGGAAAACTGCAAGATTTCGTGCGCCGCCAAGCTGACGCCGGCCAGCGTCACCAACGCACCGATGGTGACCAAACGCAGCGCCGCGGACCCGGATTCACGCAACTCGCTCAGCCGCAGCGACAGACCGCCCTCGAACATGATCACGCCGACGGACAAGGCGACCAACGGGAACAGCAGACGGGGGCCCGCCGAGACGTCTCCGCCGGTCAGTTCGGCCAAGAAATCGTCGGGGTTGACGAACAGCCCCAGCGCGAGGCCGAACAACAGCAACAGCAGAATGCTGGGCAGATTGGTTTGGGCCGCCAACCACTGCGCAGCGATCCCCAGGGAGGGAACGAGCGCCAGATAGAACAATAAATCCATGAGCCGCCGAACGGGCGAAGTGAAACGGGTGATCCAGAGTCGAATTGTCGTTGGCCGGCTACGATTCGACCAGTCCCTGAGGCGATGGCAAAGGTCGGGGGCTGTCACGCGTCATCTTCGGCACAATCGACCCGGTCGGCAGCCTTTAACGGGCCTCCACCCTCCCCCGGACAGAAAAATCTTTCCGGGCCGTCGATCCCCTCGCATGTTTCACCCGGGGATCGCCGGAACGATACCGGTGAGTTCGCCCGAGTTGCCAAACGAACCTGATGCCAAACGAAGCGCGAAAGGCCTTGCCGGATGTTCACTTCACTCGAAACACTTGCCGCCGATGATCCTGCCGTCCTGGAAGGAATCAACGACACGATTTCGACCCCCGAGCAAATGCTGGAGCGTCTGGACGAAACTCTGGAACTGATCGCCCAAGCCAACGTGGTCGCCTGCGGCGCCTGCGCTGTCGATAATTACGACATCAGCCTGATCGTGCCGGTGTACAACGAAATCGAGTCGTTGCCGCAGGTCCTCCGGCGGATCAAAGAAGTGATGCCGGTCGCCACCGAGGTCTTGTTGGTCGACGACGCCAGCGATGACGGCACGACCGACTGGCTCCGCAGCCTGCCGCCGCAAGACAACGTTCGCGTGCTGTATCGGCGCCGCAATCACGGCAAGGGGTCCGCCGTTCGTCTGGCCATCCGCCACAGTCGCGGTCGCGTCGTGGCGATCCAAGACGCGGACCTGGAATACGATCCGGCGAACCTGCTCCGCGTCGTTTGGCCGGTTTTGGAAGGTCGCGCCGACGCGGTTTACGGATCACGATACCTGAGCGGTGAAAACCAAGACGGCCACCTGCATCGGATCGGAAACGGCGTGTTGACGATGATCAGCAACCGCTTGACCGGACTGAAACTGACGGACATGGAAACGTGTCACAAAGCGTTCCGCGGCGACTTCCTGCGGTCGATTCCGCTGAAGGAATCTCGATTCGGATTCGAGCCTGAAATCACGGCCAAGATCGCCGCCCGCGACGCGAAAGTCTTGGAAGTCCCCACCCGCTACGAAGCCCGCGGGTACGACGAAGGCAAAAAAATCGGCTGGCGTGACGCCGCCAGCGCCCTGCGTTGCATGTGGCACTACCGCAAGGGCTAGTCAACGACCGGTCCAGTGACAATGCTGCGAAGATTCGCTTCGATTCCTCGAAAGAACCTTCGCGCATGACTCGCATCCTCTACTTCGATTGTCTCAGCGGCATCAGCGGCGATATGACCCTCGGTGCGCTGGTCGACTTGGGCGTCCCGGTGGCCGAAATCCAGTCGGCCGTCCGCTCGATGGACCTGCCCGACGTTCAAATCACCGCCGCCGAAGTCAAAAAGAAAGGCTTCCGCGCCACCAAGGTCGACATCCGCCATCCGCCCGAACACGCCCACCGCCACCTGCACACGATCGAACAAATGATCGATCGCGGCGATGAAATCTCGACGCCCGCGAAGACGCTGGCCAAACAGATCTTCGGCGTCGTCGCGGCGGCCGAAGCGAAGGTCCACGGCACCGACATCCAGAAAGTTCACTTCCACGAAGTCGGCGCGATCGATTCGATCGCCGACATCGTCGGCACCGCCGTCGGCTTGACCGCCCTGGGCATCGAAACCGTCCTGGCATCGCCCGTCCCCACCGGCACAGGCGAAGTCACGATCGCCCACGGCCGCGTCAGCGTCCCCGCCCCGGCGACCGCCGAGATCCTGTGCGGCGTTCCGCTGGCCGGTTGCGACATCCCGGCCGAGCTGACGACGCCGACGGGCGCGGCAATTTTAAAAGCGACTTGCAAGTCCTTCGGTCCGCTGCCGTCGATGCGGATCGAAAAAGTCGGTTACGGCGCGGGCGCGATGGACTTGGCCGGCCAAGCCAACGTGCTGCGTGTTTATCTCGGCGACATGGACGAAGCCGTCGTCGCCTCCGACGCGGCCATCGAGTTCGACCAGGTCACGATCATCGAAAGCAACCTGGACGACTGCACGGCCCAACAGCTTGCCGATTGTTGCGAGCGGTTATTCGACGGCGGCGCCCTGGACGTGTTTCAATCGCCTTGCACGATGAAGAAAGGACGGGCGGGAATCGTCTTGTCGGTCATCAGCCCGGCGTCCCGCACGGCGACGTTGGAGCGGATCATCTTTCAACACACGACCGCCATCGGGGTCCGCAAGTACGCGGCGTCACGCAGCAAACTTCGGCGGCGTTTCGAGACGGTCGAGACCGGCCTGGGCCCGGTCCGTGGCAAAGTCATCACGCTGCCAGGTGGTGAAGAACGTTTCACCGTCGAACACGACGCCGCCGCCCGCGTCGCCCAGTCCCAAAACCGGACCGTCATCGAAGTCGTCCGCCTGGCCGAGGCCGCTTGGCAAACGGATCAGGCGACCGTATCGATGAAGCCCAAGTGAAGGGCCATGTGACGGCACGTCAATTGATCCAATTGGGCTCGGTCCATCCGGCCGAAGAAAGGATGCGGCGGAATGGGGTCCGTGCTCTGGTAACGCTCGTACGCGTCACGCAAATGCTGCATCGCCTGGTCGACCGGAACGTCGTGATCGGGCCAGAAATAGGATTGGGCTTTGCCGGGCAGCTTGAATCCCGGTTTCATCGGTTTGCTGATGAGCGAACCGCGGATCAACCGGCCCATCGCCCGCATGAACCACGGGACCGCCGGTCCGGCCGCATGACCACTGGCCACGTCAAACGTTCTGGCCAAGTGCTCCAAAATCTGGCCGTGGGTGAATCGGCCGAGCGTCCGCGTCGGCGTCTTGGCCAAACGTTCGGCTTCCGCCATGGCGTCGGCGGGAAATCGAAAGTTCAATTCGCGTGGTTTCGTCATGGCGTCGACAACTCGATGGTTCCAAAATCGTAATCCCCCCTTCCGCCGGGATGGTCGAGATCGCCACTGTTCTAATCAACCGGTATCCCTAGGTGGGCGATGCTGCGCAAAATTTCACGTCTCGAGCGGACCAGCCCGTCATCGCCCACCGAACGGCCCGTCGATGCTTGAGTCCAGCGCTCGGCGACGATTCACGAAAGGTTTTCGCCGTGGGTTTTCGCTGCGGGGCCGGGTGTCCGGCCCGGTTCAAGGATCGCGACGTAGGTCGCCGTCGAAACGCGACCGCCGGGCGGCGAAATATTGCCGCCACGCGTCTTCGTTGAATCCGTAGTTCACGTCCGGCGCGATCATGCGGAGCAGATTCAGGACCTCCAAGTTCTCCGAGCGAAGGACCTCCGCCTGCGGCGCACCGCCGGCTTGGATCCCGCCGACGCCGTTGTCACCGAACCCGAACGACATGCCCGGCGCAGGAGCCGCGGTTCGCACGTGCTCGGTCACCAAGGCATCGACGTAAGTGAACGCCATTTCGGGATCGGGAAAAGATTGCAGCGCGACGGCCGCGCGGCGGACCAAGCTGTCGTTGGCGTGTTTGCCCGCGGCCGCTTCGACCAGGACGTTGGCGTAGGAAGACACTGCGCTGCGACGCCCGTGCTGCTCCAGTTGCTCCAGGGCCGCCTCGCGAATTTTGAAATCCGGTTCGTCGATCCCGGTCTGGACGAGCGTTTTGACGGAACTGGCATTCTTGAATTTGCCCAACAACCGCACCCACAGCCGACGCAGTTGACGCGTTTGGGATCCGTCACGCGAACGCATCAGTTGATCCGCTACCGCGTCGGCCGCCAGCGGGTCCTCGATCGCGGCAAGATTTTGCAAGGCATCTTCTTCGCCCCGCGCGACCGCCGAAAGCATTTGTCGAAGCGTCCGCGTCCACTTTTTCGCGGCGACCTCGTCGGCCTTGCGGGCTTTTTCTCGCGCGATCAACTCGGGGGCTTCCCACTTGTTCCCGCCGACGTGCACCAGACCACGCTGACGTTGCAGCGTCGACCATTTGATCCACTCGCCGGCCACCCGCGTGTAGCGAAGGATCGCGCGGGCTTCGGTGTGGTCAGGGTCCAGCGCGATGACGCGTTGCAGATGATAGCGGGCTTGGTGCGGTAACGATTCGCCTTTGCACCATCGGGAAAGTTTGAAATGGCGTTCCGGATCGTCGCCGGTCAGACCGGCGAACTTAAAATAACGGGCCAGCTTGTCGACCGGTTCGATCGTTCGCACGCGGGCCTTGGGGATCGACAGCACGACTTGGTCGTCCAGCTTGACCCAGACTTGTTGCGTCCCGCCCTGCTCGGAAACCTTCGCTTGTCCCACGGCCGCACCGCCGCCATAAATGTCGACACGCTGTGCGATCGCGGGCCCGACAAGGAGAACCGTGATCAGGATCGGCAGGAGAGACGTCGAGGGCATGGGTTGGTCGCGTCGGGCTGCCGAGAGAAGGTCGGGCGGCCCTGAGGAAAAGGGGGCCATGGAGCATGGGAAGCAGTTCTGTTCAATCTACCCGAACCTCGGCGACCGGTCGGATCATTTTCTCGGATCTCCGGAAACGCTCAACTCCCGACGCCGCTCTGTCCGATACAACCAGCAATTCGCCCATACTTGACTAACATGGTCGGATTAGTAAGATTTGGGCTGCCGAGTGGCAAGAACGCCCGATTTTCCTGTTTTTTTACCACGGATTCGGATCCCGATGACCGAGATCGCCGCCGATCGCCGCCTGCCGATCTTTCAGCCCTCTGCCGACGACACGGCCCAGCCGGCATCGGAGCGGTCCGGGCGGGTGTCGGCCGAGTCGGTGTCGTCTGAGTTCGGCTTGAACGGACCGCCGGGGGCGTTGGCGGCGGACCCGCCGTTGTCGCCGACCCCTGAGTTTCTGGCCGAATTGGCGGCGCAGGGCGAGCGTTTGGAGTCGGCGTCGCCGGCGGAAATCCTACGTTGGGCCGTCGATCGGTTCGCGCCCAAATTCACGATGGCGACCGCCTTCGGGCCCGAGGGCATGACGATCATTCACATGCTGGCCGAGATCGCTCCGGAGACGCCCGTGTTCAATCTGGAAACCGGTTATCAATTCGCCGAAACGCACCAGCTTCGTGACAAGGTGAAAGAGCGTTACGGCATCGAAGTCGAATACAAGTATCCCGAGACGAGCGTCCAGGAATTCGAGGCGGCCAACGGCGGCCCGGTCTACAAGACCGATCCGAATCGTTGCTGCTTCGAGCGAAAGTTGAAAGTCTTGCACCGGGCCGCGCAAGGCTGGCACGCCTGGGCCAGCGCGATCCGTCGCGACCAAAGTCCCGATCGTGCCAAGGCGCCGATCGTCGGCTGGGACAACAAGTTTCAGCTGGTAAAAGTCAGCCCGCTGGCGAATTGGACCAAGAAAGACGTCTGGGCGATGATCTCGGACAACGACATTCCCTACAACCCGCTGCACGACCGCGGCTATCCCAGCATCGGTTGCCAACCTTGCACCCGTGCCGTCGGCATCGGTGAAGACGAGCGGGCGGGGCGTTGGTCGGGTTTTCAGAAAACCGAATGCGGCTTGCACAGCAGCTAGTTCGCCAACAGGGGTTCCCTTCATGATCATTTCCGCACGCGTTCATTATTCGTGTTTGGCGATGTCGGAACTGGCCGCGCGGCAAGACGAAAACACGCCCGTGGCGGCCGGCGACATCAGCGAGCGTCATGGAATCCCCGGTCCGTTCTTGAATCAAATTCTCCGCACGCTTCGTGCCGCCGGGTGGGTGCAAAGCAGTCGCGGCAGCCAGGGCGGTTACCGGTTGATCGTCGATCCCGCGACGATCACGTTGTTGGACATCGCCGACGAAGTGGGCTGTCAAGAGACGCAGGATCGTCGCGAAACGAACCCCACCCCGGCGGGCGAATCGTTGCAAGCGATCTGGGAGACGGCATCCGAAAGCGCCCGGGCGGTTCTTTCCCGAACCACGCTGGCCGATTTGGTCGATCGCTGCAAAGAAGACAGCGGCGTGATGTTTTACATTTAGAAATTCGGTGAAGACGTCGGGGAACGAACCGAACGCTGACCGAACGTCGGCCGAACACCGTCGGCGGTCAGGTCCCGCGCAATCGCCGTCGCAATTCTTGCAGCCCGTGCAGCGCGTGGTACAGGACACCGCATTCCAAATCGATGTCCCGGCACAGCGTCAACGTTTCGATCAAATGGTCGGCGCAGCGGGTGACCCAGGGTCGTCGCAGCACCTCGTCGGGCGCGGCGATGGCCAAGAATTCCAAGACGTGACCCGTCGTGCCCAAGCCTTCGGCAACGTCAAAGGTCTTGCCGGTGCGATGCAGGTAGGACGCAGAATAAGACCCGTCGCCGTTTTGGGTTTCGGCGGCCAGTTCGATCGCCGCGGCGAGCAGCGCGTCGGCTTCGGCCCAAACGCCTTCGATCGGTTTGCCCTCGCCGCGTCGCTTGTCGAGTGCCATCGCGATGCCGATCAAACGATGCGTGCCGCCGCAAACGCTGTCTTCGATGCTTTCACCGAGCTCGCTTCGCAACAAGGATTCGATGCTGTAGCGATTCCCGTCCCGGGCGATCCATGAGTGTTCGGTATCACGGTAGGCCGTCAGGGCGATCAACGTCCAACTGAATTCGGTTTCAAAGTTCAACGGAATGTCGTACTCGACCTGTCGTACCCAGTCACTGATTCGATAGACACGCGAATCGGCGATCAGTTCTTGTTCGAAAGGCAGGCCGGCTTGCGCGAGAATCGCCAACCATTGATCGCGGTGGCCTTGCCCGATTTTGCTGGTCGGTTCCAACCGCATCCGCAATCCGTTGCGTGGCGGATCGCCCAACGGGTCGCCCAGGCCGGGATCGAATCCCTGCAGGCGACCGCCGAGCAGCAGGTGGTCGACCGCGGCGACGGGTTTTCCGTCGACGATGATTCGAAAATCTGTGCCGTACGCCAGGACGCCGTGCAGCACTTGCCAGGCACCGTGGGGCGGGATCGAAAGCCGTCGTTCGCGAAACTCTCGTTCCAAAACGGCGTCCAGTTCGGCGATCCGCTGCTCAGGGGCGTCGGTTCCGATCGCGACGACGTCTCGGTCCGATTCCGGCGGGACCGGATCGCTTGTCGTCGGGCAGCCCGACGTCGCGATGGCAAGCCAAGCCAGCGAAACGGCGACGAAGGGGCGGGGGCGAAATCGGACGGTCGAGCACGGCATGACCCGAGTGTGGTC
>CAYVRC010000054.1:0-31489 GCA_964453205.1 uncultured Pirellulaceae bacterium
CGCGGAATGACATGATCGACACCATGGTTCGCATCCGGGCGACTCAGTTCTTGCAGCGTGCCACGTTCGGGCCGACGGAGGCGGAGGTCGACGCGTTGACCTTGGAGATGCGAAGGCTGGGGGTGACCGAAGCGGCGTCCCAGTGGATCGACGATCAGTTCGCCTTGGAACCGACCTCCCACGTGGCGACCGCCAGGGCGATGCTCTCGTCCGACGGTTGGCAGGACGACGAGGACGGAGTCAACATCGGGCGTTATCGCGATCACGCGTGGTGGCACAACGTGATCACCGCGCCGGATCAGTTGAAGCAACGCGTCGCTTGGGCGTTGATGCAAATCGTCGTGATCAGCCGGGACGGGAGCAACTTCAACAACCGAGCCGAAGACAATTACCAACAGCCCTATTGGCTGGGTATTTCGAACTACTACGACATGTTGTTGGAAAACAGCGACGGCACGTACCGCGAAGTCTTGGGCGATGTCACGTTCAGCCCGATCATGGGCGTCTACCTCAGTCACTTGCGGAACCGAAAAGCCGACCCCGCCCGAGGCCGTTTCCCGGACGAGAACTACGCCCGCGAAATCATGCAGTTGTTTTCGATCGGTCTGAACGAATTGAACCCCGATGGGACCTTCAAAACCGACGCCGCCGGCGAACTGATCCCGACCTACGACAACGAAACCATCAAGTCGTTTGCCCGCTTGTTCACGGGACTGACCTATCGGGGCAACACACGAATCGATCGCGGACGTGCCGAATTGCATTCGCCGATGATCATGATCAACGCGGAACACGATTCGGACGAAAAGGTTTTGCTGAACGGATTCACGCTGCCGGCCAACAGCAACGGTGTGGCCGACATCAACGCGGGACTGGATCATCTTTACGATCACCCCAACGTCGCCCCGTTCATCTCGCGGTTGTTGATTCAGCGTTTGGTGCGATCGAATCCATCCCGCAACTATTTGGGACGCGTCTCGGCCGTCTTCAACGACAACGGACAAGGCGTCAAAGGTGACATGAAAGCGGTGATCAAGGCGATTTTGCTGGATCGTGAATGTTGGAATTCCATTCGCGTGGTGCGAACCCGGCGTCGACCCGTTCAGATCGTGATTCGCCCGACCGGGACCGAAAACAATCGTTTGAACGAACCGGTGCTGACGTACACTTCGTTCTTGCGTCGCTACGCATCGCCCGACGCGGATGATGGTTGGTACAAGATTCCGGCGAACAATTACAACTTCACTCAAGCACCTTATCGTTCACCGAGCGTCTTTAATTTCTATCTGCCGAATTTCCAACCGGCCGGCCCCATCAGCAGCTATCAGCCGTCCTCGCAGATTCCCAACGGCGATTTGTACGCGCCCGAGTTCGAGCTGTACAGCAGCGTCATGACCAACCGCATGGCCAACCGTTTCCGCGGCGACATCGCCGACGCCAAGGCCGACTACACGGTCATCAACAATCAAAAAGCGGGCCGTGACGATGTCGATTTGTTGCTGGACTTTTCACACGAGGAAGCCTTGGGGTCCGACCCGGCGGCCTTGACCCGGCATTTGGACATGACGCTTTGTGCCGGCACGATGTCCAACGAATTCCGCGAGGCCTTGACGCTGGCGGTCGAAGAAGAGGGCACCGACCCCGTGCAACGTGCCCGCGGCGCCATCCTGTCGGTGCTGATGTCACCGGCCAGCATGATTGTGGAATGATTCGTCGGGCGGACGTTCCGGATTTTCCGTTTTCTCAAACTCGCCTACTCGCCTCTCCCCTTTTCTTTTCGAGCCATCCATCATGTCGCGAACGATTCTCCATGACCGAAAACCGGGGCCTTCGGCGATCGAAGTCGATCCGTTGTCACGTCGGAATTTCATGAAGTTTTCTGGCGGCTGCGCGTCGCTTTCTTCGACGGCCATTCTGTCGCAACTGCTGAACCTCCAGTTGACTCAAGCGGCGACGGCCAATGACGCGGACGTGTCGGATTACAAAGCGTTGGTGTGCGTGTTCTTGCTCGGCGGCATCGACAGCCACAACATGATCGCGCCTCATGTGCAAGCCGAATACGACGACTACGCTTCGGTTCGCACGAATTTGGCGTTGCCACGCGCGGATTTTCTGCCCATCAGCGTCGACACGGCCAGTAGCGGCGGCGGTCGCACCTTGGGCATCCACCCCGGCATGCCGGAGATGCAACAGTTGTACACCGCCGGCAACGCCGCGGTGATTGCGAACGTCGGCAGCTTGGTGTTCCCGACCACGCGGCAACAGTACCGCGACAAAAACGTTCAACTCCCGTTGGGACTGTTCTCCCACAGCGACTTGGTCAAACACTGGCAGACCTCCGTCCCTCAATCGCGTTCACAGGTCACCGGATGGGGCGGCCGAATGGCGGACTTACTGTCGTCATCGACGGGCGGCAACCCGAACATTTCGATGAACATCGCCCTGAACTCCCTGAACGTTTTTCAAACCGGCAGCGAAGTGGTTCCCTACGTGGTGAACGACAACGGGGCGACGGTGCTGTTCGGATACGGCAACAACAACACCCGCGATCGAATCTACCGTCGGGTGATCGATCACATGTATCCGTCGACCGCGGACAGTGAACTCGGCCAGATGTACAGCGATTTGTTGCAACGAACTTTGGCCAAGACCAAGCGGATCAGCATCGATGCGGCCCAGCAATTCAACGACGCCACGTCGACGTCGTTGGTGACGCAGTTCCCCGAGGAAAACAGCTTGGCCGCTAAACTGCGAATGGTCGCCAAAGCGATCGCCGGTCGCGATCTTTTGGGACAGAAGCGACAGATTTTCTTTGTCACCGCCGGCGGTTGGGATCACCACGACGGCGTGGTCGACAAGCAAGCGACGATGTTGCCCGAGCTCAGCCAAGCCCTGAACGCCTTTTACCAAGCGACCGTCGAGTTGGGCGTCGCCGACAGCGTCACCACGTTCACGGCCTCGGATTTTGCTCGCACGCTCTCGTCCAACGGAAACGGCAGCGATCACGGTTGGGGCGGCAACCATTTCGTCATCGGCGGCGGCGTCCGTGGCGGCAAGGTCTACGGCGATTACCCGGAATCCTTGGCCTTGAACAACAGCTTGGATTTGGGGCGTGGCCGATTGTTGCCGACCACGTCGGTCGACGAATACAACGCGGAACTGGCGATGTGGTTCGGCATCGCCAACAACCAATCGCTGGAAGACATTCTGCCCAACATTCGAAACTTTTATGCCGGCGGATCGACGAGCGGACCGCTCGGGTTTTTGGCTTGAGGTCGAATCCGTCTCGTCGGGCCGCGGTGCCGATCGGATTTAGGGGGCTATCGTTGTTCTTCGATCGTCGCCAAACGCCGTTCGATGGCGTCCAGTTTTTCTTCGAACGCGTCCAGGCGTGACATGATTTTGTCGATCGCCGTCGTGGACGCCGCCGGCGCCACCGGACCGGAGGAATCCGCCACGGACGAAGCGGCGCGTTTCTCCAGCTTGGCTTCCAAGTACCGACGTTCCTCCGGAGGATAAAGCGTGTGGGCGAACGTCTGGCCGCGACCGGGGGGCGTCAGCGATTCGACCAAGCCCTTGGCGACCAGCAAGTCGACGGCCGTTTGAGCCGCGTTCAAGTCGTCCAGCGAGTACATGCGTGAGGCCCGCGTCCGCAGTTCGCCCACGGTTTGCGGACCACGCAACAGCAGTTCCGTCAGGATCGCCGAAGTCGGATTGTCCAAGTCCAGCCACTCGTAAGCCGCGTGGCGGTATTTGTTGGTCCGTCCGCTGCCCTGAATCTCGCGAGCCCCGCCGACTTCGCGGAGCTGATCGAGGGCCAGCAGGACGTCGGTTTCGTCCAGCGACATTTGCGGCGAACGGTTCGACTTTTGGTTGCAGCCGGTGACGATCGCCGCCAAGGTCATCGGGTAGTTGTCGGGCGTCGTTTTCGCTTTCTCGATCAAGACGCCCAGCACCCGCCGCGCTTCGGCGGACAGTTTGGGGACGGATTTTGTTTCTTCGGATTGCTCGGTCATCTTTGCCGCCAAAGGGGATGGGAGATCCTGTTAAGATAACGCAACCGACGCACCGATTCGGCGAACCATTGGAAAATTGACGGGAAGAAACATGAAGAAGCAAGCAGTTGCCGTGGCGGCGTGGGTGTTGATCCACGCGTCCGTTTTCGTTCAAGCGGACAAGTCTCTTCGGGCGGACGACGGTACCGAGGCGGCCGCCACCGACTCGCGTCCGCACATCGTGATGTGTTTCGCCGACGACTGGGGAGCGTATGCCGGCGTTTACGGAAAGTTGAAACCGGGCGGTCCGAGCGATGTCATCTCGACGCCTAACTTCGACGCGATCGCCCGGCAAGGCGTCCTGATGACCAACGCGTTCGTCAGCGCACCGTCTTGTACGCCTTGTCGCAGTTCCTTGCTTTCGGGACAACATTTTTGGCGGTGCGATCGAGCGTCGATCCTGCTGGGTGCCGTGTGGGACGGTTCCATTCCCAGTTATCCGCTGTTGTTGGAACAGCAGGGCTATCGGATCGGGCACACTTACAAAGTCTGGTCGCCCGGCACGCCGAGGGACGCTCCGCACGGCGGCGATCGGACCAGTTTCAATTCGGCCGGCCGAAAGTTCAACGGCTTTTCACAAAACGCGATGAAGGCCGAGGACCGAGAGGCCGGCAAAGCGGCCCTGTTGGAGGAAGTCCGCGGCAACATTCGATCTTTCCTGGATGCCGACGACGACGGCAAGTTGGACGGCGACGGGCCGGTCTGCTACTGGTTCGGTCCGACCAACACGCACCGCAAATGGATCGCCGGCAGTGGCAAGGTCCTGTGGGGAATCGACCCGGATGACTTGAAGGGAAAGCTGCCGCCCTACTTGCCCGACGTTCCGGTGGTGCGTGAGGATTTCGCGGACTACTTGGGCGAAGCGATGGCGTTCGATGCTTCGTTGGCCGTGATTCGCGAAGAACTCGATCGCGTCGGGATCGAGGACAACACGATGATGGTGATCAGCGGTGATCACGGGATTCCCGGCGTCACGCGAGGCAAATGCAACTTGTATGACCTCGGCACGCAAGTGCCGCTGGCGATTCGTTGGCCGGCGGGGATCGAGCATCCCGGTCGTGTCGTGACGGATTTTGTCAGTTTGCCGGATTTGGCCGTCACTTTTCTGGAAGCGGGCGGCACGAAACCGACCGACAACATGACCGCGAAATCCTTGATGCCGATCTTGACGAGCGATCGGGCCGGACGTGTCGACGAATCACGTGACGCCGTGTTCACCGGACGGGAACGACACGTCGCGGCGGCGCGGGACGGATACTTGCCTTATCCGCAGCGGGCACTGCGTACCGACCAATACTTGTACATCCTCAATTTCGCGCCCGATCGAACGCCGATGGGCGACGGGCCTTTCGTGGCCGGTTCGACGATGGAGGTTCCGGAATACGAGGCGCTGCGTGAGAACACGTTTGCCGCTTACCCGGACATGGACGCCAGTCCGACGAAGGCTTTCGTGGTGACCCAGCGTGACCGCTACCCCGAAGCCTTTGATGCGGCGGTCGGTCTGCGTCCGCGGATCGAGATGTACGACGTGGCGGCGGATCCGCACTGCATGAACAACCTGGCCCAAGATGACGCGGTCGCCGAGATTCGCCAAAGTTTGCATCAGCGGTTGATGGATGAACTCCGGACGACCGGCGACGATCGCGTCACCGACGATCCGAAATGGGAACATCCGCCGTACACCGACCCCGCAGGCAAGCGATCACCACCGGGCTGATTCCGGTCAACCCGTGGGGCGGACGAACCGCCGTCTCGCTTGATCGACCGGTTCCCAGACGTGGCAGGCTCGCAGGTGATCGTTGACGATCCCCATGGACTGCATGAAGGCGTAGCAGGTCGTCGGCCCGACGAAAGTCCAACCCGCTTTCTTGAGCGATTCGGCCATCGCGGTGGACTGTTCGGTCGAGGCGGCGACGTCGTCCCTGTGATGAACCACGGCGTCGCTGTCGGGTTCGAATTGCCAAAAGAAATTCGCCAAGGAACCGTGCTTCTCCTTCAGCCGGATGGCTTGTCGCGCGTTGTTGATCACCGAGACGATTTTGCCGCGATGTCGCACGATGCCGGCATCTTTTCGCAGTCGTTCGACGGTGGCGTCGTTGAAGCGAGCCACCTTTTCGAAATCGAATCGGCCGAACGCTTTTCGAAAGTTCTCTCGCTTGCGAAGGATCGTCAGCCAGGAGAGACCCGACTGAAATCCTTCCAGGCAAATCTTTTCGAACAGCATGCGGTCATCGTCGACCGGCCAGCCCCACTGCTGGTCGTGATAGGTGACGTAATCGTCGTGCGTACCGCACCACCAGCAACGATCACAGCCGTCGGCATCGCGGATGACGTCGGTGACGGACGGATCGGCTGACAAGGCGACGACCTGAGCGGAGGGACGAGAGGCAAAAGTGTTGTGGCATCAATTTAGCAGTCAACATCGCCGTGGGCACCACGTTACACTCATTCCCGATGGTCGTGGATTGAACGGAAGTCTGTCTCGGAGGGGTTCATCATGCTTGTTTTGACGGTTTGGTTGTTTGCCGTGGCCGCGTCGCTGGTCGCGTTGATTTGGGCTTGGCGTTTTTATCGCGAGATGATGACGGCGGACGAAGGCACGGATCTGATGCGATCGATCGCCGAGAGTGTTCGGCAGGGTGCGTCGGCGTATCTGAATCAGCAGAACAAAGTGGTCGCGATCGTGTTTTTAGTCGTCACCGGCTTGCTTGCGGTCTTTGCGTTCGGGCTGAGTGTGCAGAGCGAATTCATCCCGATCGCGTTTTTGACCGGCGGTTTGTTCAGCGGGTTGTGTGGCTGGTTCGGGATGAAGACGGCGACGCAGGCTAGCAGCCGGACGGCCGCCGCGGCCCAGCGTTCGCTCAACGAGGCCCTGCAGGTCGCGTTTCGCAGCGGCGCGGTGATGGGTTTGATCGTCGTCGGCATGGGGCTGCTTTACATTTGCTTGTGGTTCGCGGTTTTGTTTTGGGGCGTCCCCTGGTTCGCCGGCGCCGACGCGGCATTCAGTTTGTCGCAGTTGTCCGTCACGATGCTTTCGTTCGGAATGGGGGCGAGCGCGCAGGCGTTGTTCGCACGCGTGGGCGGCGGAATTTTTACCAAAGCGGCCGACGTGGGCGCGGATTTGGTCGGAAAAGTCGAACAAAGCATGCAAGAGGATTCGCCCCGGAACCCCGCCACGATCGCTGACAACGTGGGCGACAACGTCGGGGATGTGGCGGGCATGGGCGCGGACCTTTACGAATCGTATTGCGGTTCGATTCTGGCCGCGTCGGCACTCGGCGTCGCCGCCTATGCCGGTGGCGCGGCGGTGCCCGAAGGCATGACCGCCGAATCGGCACAGCTGCGGGCGATGATGTTGCCGATCGCCTTGGCGGCCGTCGGAATCCTGCTGTCGATCGTCGGGATCTACGCCGTCAAGACCGGCGACGAAGTCTCGCAGAAATCGTTGCTCAAAGCGTTGGATCGCGGCATCAATCGCTCGACATTGCTGATCGTCGTCGCCGCGTTGGTGTTGTCTTACGTGATGATTCCCGCCAGCACGGGAAGCATCTGGTTCGGTTTCATGCCCGGCGTCTCGTTCAGCATCATCGTCGGTTTGTCGGCCGGATGGTTGATCGGAAAGTGGACCGAGTATTCGACGAGCGACGAGTACGGGCCGACGCAGCGGTTGGCCGGCCAAGCCGAAACCGGTCCGGCCACGATCATCATCAGCGGCGTCGCCGACGGCATGTTGAGCGTCTGGTTTCCGGTCGTCGTGATTTGCTTGGCGATGTTCGCGGCGTTCGGCTTTGCCAACGGTTTTCAGTTCGACGACGTGACGACGTTTCCCTTGGGCCTGTACGGCGTCGGCATCGCCGCGGTCGGGATGCTCAGTACGCTCGGGATCACTTTGGCGACCGACGCCTACGGACCGATCGCCGATAACGCCGGCGGAAACGCGGAGATGGCCGGCCTGGAATCGTTCGTTCGCGACCGCACCGACGCGCTGGACAGTCTGGGGAACACGACGGCGGCGACGGGGAAAGGTTTTGCGATCGGGTCGGCGGCGCTGACGGCGCTGGCTTTATTCGCCGCCTCGGTCGAGAGCGTTCGCGACGGGATGCAGCGTTGGGGCGACGACGTGGCCGCCCGCGTCAGTACCGACGGCTTTTACAAATTGTCGGACAAGCTGATCATGCAAAAGTCCGGCGACCGGTCGACGACTTTTTTGGTGATGCCCGACACGGATTCGCAGCCCTCGGCGGATTGGCCCGGATTGCCGAGCGGACAACTTTTAAGCGGCGAAGTCGGGCCGAGTGAGGACGGCGGGGCCGACGAGGCGGGGGCCGAACCACGCTTCGCCTTGGCCGGATCGTCGACACCCTTGGTAGCGGCGAATTCGGCGACGCTCCGTGACTTTCTGACGTTCTTCGATGGCAACATCATCAATCCGCGAGTCCTGATGGGGATCTTCTTGGGGGCGATGAGCACGTTCCTGTTTTGTGCGATGACGATGAAGTCCGTCGGTCGTGCGGCACAGCAAATGATGTTGGAAGTTCGACGCCAGTTCATCGAGAATCCCGGCATCCTGGACGGCAGCGTGAAGCCTGATTACCAGACGCCGATTCAGATCAGCACGAAAGCGGCGCAGCGAGAAATGGTCTTGCCCAGTTTGCTGGGGCTGTTGTTGCCGGTCGCGGTCGGCTTGTTGCTGGACGTGGCGGGCGTGTTGGGATTGTTGGCCGGATGTTTGACCAGCGGCTTTTGCTTGGCCATCTTCATGGCCAACAGCGGCGGCAGTTGGGATAACGCCAAGAAGTACATCGAGGCCGGTCATCACGGCGGCAAGGGCAAGGAACCGCACAAGGCCGCCGTCGTCGGTGACACGGTCGGCGACCCGTTCAAGGACACCAGCGGCCCGAGCTTGAACATCTTGATCAAACTGATGAGCATGGTCAGCGTGGTCGCCGCGGGCTTGATCGTGCGGTACGCCTTGTAGATCAAGTCGATCGCCGATCCGAATCGACTAACCCGCGAAGGAACGAAGTTCGTCGAGTTTTCGCAGCCCGTCGCCGCTGTCGATCGCGGCGGCGGCGACACGGGCACCTTCCAGCACGTCGTCGACTTTGCCGATCAGATGAAGCGCCGTCGCGGCGCCCGCGACCACGGTATCGCGGCAGGGTCCGGGTTGGCCCTCGAACAGATGGCGGATGATCGCGGCGCTTTCACTCGGATCCTTTGCCTCGAGCGCCTCGTGTCCGCAAGGCGGCACGCCGAAGGACGCGGGCGTCAGCTCAAACGACGATTGCCGGTCGCCGGTGACATCCGAAACGGTCGTCACGCCGCCGAGTGAGACTTCGTCTTGACCGTCGTCGGCGTGGATGACGAACGAGCGAGTCGTTCCGAGTCGGGCGATCGCCGAGGCGATTTTTTGTTGTGCCGAGCGGTCGGACGTTCCCAACAACTGATGCGTCGCGGCGGCCGGATTGCAAAGCGGTCCCAACAAATTGAACAAGGTCGGCACGCCCAATCGGCGACGGATGGCGACGACGTGTTTCATCGCCGGATGCAACTTGGCCGCAAAGCAAAAGCAGATGCCGATCTCGTCGAGACTTCGCGACACGGCTTCGGCATCGCTTTCGATTCGCACGCCGAGTACTTCCAAGACGTCCGCGGAACCGCTGTGACTGGTGGCTTTTCGGTTGCCGTGCTTGGCGACCGCGACGCCGCAGGCTGCCGCCAGGATCGCGACCGCCGTGCTGATGTTGAACGTCCCGCTACCGCTGCCGCCGGTCCCGCAAGTGTCCAGCAAGATGGCGTGATCGTGGCGGATCGGTGTCATGTGCCGACGCATCGCTCGAGCCGCGCCGACCAATTCGCTGACCGCTTCGCCCTTTTCACGCAAAGCCAGCAGGAACGACCCGATTTCGTCGTCGTCGGCCTCGCCCCGCAGCATCGTGTCGATCAGTTCGCCGGTTTGCTCGGCGGTCAAATCTTGGCCCCCGCGGACGGTGCGGATGGCATCGGCGAAATGCGTCATGGCTTTCAAAACATCAGGCGAGGGCGGGATCGACAGGGCAACGGGGACGCGGCCGGATCGGCCGAACGACGTCCGGTCCGAGTTTGTCGTCGCCAACCATAGCAGATACGATGGAGGGGACCGAGACACCGGTTCCCGCCTCGATTTTGCCTCCCCCCCCGATGCTCCCGCCATGCCTTTTCCGCTCCATCGTCGTCAGTTGTTGAAACAGTGTGGCGTCGGCTTCGGCGCGGTCGCGTTGGCGGATCTGCTCGGTAGAGAAGAATCGACGGCCGGTGAAGTCGCGGTTCAATTCGCTCCCAAAGCGAAACGCGTCATTCACTTGTTCATGAACGGCGGTCCCAGTCACGTCGACACGTTCGACCCCAAGCCGGACTTGGAAAAGTTTCACGGCAAGACCGCGCCGACGGGCAACCTGAAAACCGAACGGCCGACGGGGCACGTGATGCGTTCGCCTTACAAGTTCAAGCCCTACGGCGAAAGCGGACTGCAAGTCAGCGAGCTGTTCGAAAAAACGGCCGGGCACATCGACGACATCTGCGTGATCCGTTCGATGCACGCCGATGTGCCCAACCACGAACCGTCACTGATGTTGATGAACACCGGCGAGTCCAGGTTGGTGCGCCCCAGCATGGGATCCTGGTTGACCTACGGTTTGGGCAGTGACAACGAGAACTTGCCGTCGTTCATCGCGATGTGCCCGGGCGGGTACCCGATCAAAGAGTCACAGAATTGGCAGAACGGTTTTCTGCCGGGCAAGTATCAAGGGACCTACGTCGACAGCAGTCATCGTCGCGTCGACCGGCTGATCGAGAACATTCGGGCGACGGCGGTGTCCGGCAAAGACCAACGGGATCAGTTGGACTTGCTGAACCGATTAAATCGTGCCCATGCCGACGCGCGGGATCACGATCCACGACTGGAATCGCGGATCGAGTCGTTCGAGTTGGCTTATCGAATGCAAAGCGAAGCCGCCGAAGCCTTTGACGTGTCCCGGGAATCTCAGGCGACCCGCGACATGTACGGCAAAAGCGACTTCGCTCGGCAAACCTTGATCGCGCGTCGTTTGGTCGAGCGGGGCGTGCGATTCGTTCAGCTTTACACCGGTGCCGGTCAACCTTGGGACAATCACGACGACTTGGAACCTCGACACCGGGATCTGGCGGGGCAAGTCGATGGTCCGATCGCGGCGTTGCTGGGCGATCTGAAACGCATGGGTTTGTTCGACGAGACGCTGGTGATTTGGGGCGGCGAATTCGGCCGAACACCGGTCGTGGAGATGCCCAAAAAGGGATCCAACCAGGGCAAGATGAACGGACGTGATCACAACCATTGGGGCTTCACCGTCTGGATGGCCGGCGGCGGCGTGAAAGGCGGTCAAGCGATCGGCGCGACCGATGAGATCGGTTTCCAGGCGGTCGAAAACCGCGTCCACGTCCACGATTTGCACGCCACCATCCTGCGGCTGATGGGCTACGACCACGAAAAGCTCACCTATCGCTATGCCGGCCGCGATTTCCGCCTGACCGACGTTCACGGACGGGTCGTCGACCAAGTTTTTAGCTGATCGGGCCTTCCCGCGAACGATCACGGCCTGGCCGAAATGGGACTGGCGGATCGATCGCGGGTGACGGACATTAATCAATCAGCCGTCTTTATTTTTTCCTTTTTCCTCTGTAACAGACCAGCATGCACCGGTTTCCGAAGACCCTTCGTTATTTCATTCCCCTGGTCGCGTGTTCGGCGATCATCCTTGGTTCCTTTTCCGCCGAGGCGGTCGAAACGGAGCCACTGTCGATCGGCAGCGAGGCGCCGTCCCTTTCGGTCGAGCACTGGATCCAAGACGGCAACGGTTTTTTCGAACCGGTCGAAGATTTCGAGGACGGCAAGGTCTACGTCGTCGAGTTCTGGGCGACGTGGTGTCCGCCGTGCGTCGCCAGCATGCCGCATTTGGCCGAACTGCAACAAAAATATCGCGGTCGCGACGTTCAGATCATCAGCATCAGCACCGAACCGCTCAGCACGATCGAGCCGTTCATGGAACGGCAACACCCGCAAGTCGATAAGACGTTTGCGGAAGTCACCTCCGCGTACAGCCTGACCAGCGATCCCGACGAATCGACTTACGTCGATTACATGGTCGCCTCGAAGCAAAACGGAATCCCCATGTCATTCATCGTCGGCAAGAAAGGCAAGGTCGAATGGATGGGTCACCCGATGCTGATGGACGAACCGCTCGAAGCCGTCGTCGAAGACTCGTGGGACCGACAAGCCTTTAAGCAACAATTCGACGCCGAGCAACGTGGCCAAGAAATCGGCGCCGCGCTGAGTCGTCTGTACAGCGCGGGCCGCATCGACGAAGCGCTTCAGTTGCTGACCGACGAGATCGAAGTGGCCGAATATGAACCATTCAAGGAATTGTTGATCAATCTGCGATACGAGATCCGCTACGAATCGGACCGCTTGGACGACGAAGTCTTTGCGTTTTATCGCAAGCGATTAAGCGATGCGGCGGATGATCCGAACGCCTTGGGCCAACTGGCCATGTCGACTCTGAACGCGCTGCGACGTGATTCAGACTTGAAAGGATTCGATCAAAAAGTGATCGACGCGTTCGAGAACTCGACCGAGAAGATGAGCGTCTCCGGACAGATCCAGGCGCACCAGATCATCGCCCAGATGTACATCGCCAAGGAAGATCTCGACAAAGCGATCGCCGCCCAAGAAAAGGCGGTCGAGAAAGCCGAAGGTTCGCAGAAAAAGCGACTGCAAACCCAGTTGGAATCGATGCAGTCGCAGTCGGAAACGGACGCCGACGATGCTACCGAGGACAAAGAAACGGAGTGATTCGGACGGACGACCCTGTCGCCGGAGGCCCACGACATGATCATTGCGAGGTCGGAGACATCATGTCGCGAAGCACGGATCGGTCGATCTGCTGTGACAGGTTGACGGCGTGGCCATCGGCGAAGACGAAGCCGCAAAGTTGTGGGTGCGGCGACCCCCAGTTTTCCTTGAAGGCGATCCCGACACCATCGCCGAATATCTCGGTTCCGCTTCTAGCGGTCCCTTTCGAACCGCCGACGTAAATCGGTTCGTCCCAATACCAACTGGTGGGTAGCTGAACCAAGGGATCAAACGCCTTTTCACCAAACAACACGGTGTGACTCAGCCCCGACGTGATTCGTCGGACCCGGCTGACATGAGGTAGGTTTTGCAGCACTTGGTCGTTCCCGCAGTAGTCGGTTTTGGCCATGGCCAGTCCGTTGGAAAAGTAGACTCCATAGGCGTCCGGTCTCGGTATCTGTGCGGGCCCACCGCGATCCCGAGACGGACACCTGTACGATGCGCATTCGGCGACATACTGTCCGGGAGTCGGTAACGATTCAACTTTCAGTTGGGCCAAGATCGAATATGCCCAAGAACCCGGCTGCGATGTCGGCACCGCATTCGGTTCACGCAACCCCCAGCGGAATGTCATACCGAGCGAAAAGTCGCGTGTACTCGGCGCCCGGATCTCGTCCTTTCCCGTCAAGAAGCCGCTCCCCGCTACTGGGCCTCCGTTTGCCGGCAGGATCTTGTGGGTGTTTTCGAAAACATGCACCCCCGTGCCGAGCTGACGCATTCGACTTGACAGGAGCCCAGATGCCCAGTGCTCGGTGCGTTCGTGCCGTCCAGCTTCCCACGACCATCACAACCCACGTGACGCTGATCACGCAAGTCCAGGCAACACGACGTTGCGAGAGGATCAACGAGACACAGGCGAGCAGCCCGATCGCTGGCAACGTCAACATGGTGAGTCCCGAAGCGATGCCCAAAAAAGTTGCTCGTGCGAATCGGCTTCCCGGGTGGGTGTCGTCCGCGCTTGCCGCGGGCACCGTTACGACCATCCACCAAAAAGCCACCAGGGGAATCCCGAACAGATGATCATGAGTCAACTGGAAAACGTGAAAGGTATTGCAAAGCAGCGACGCGATTGCCACCAGCAACGCGACGATCAACGCTCGTCGATGTCTTTGTGGGGAGGCACGGGTCGCCGTCACAAAAACGGGGACCAGAACACCCAACACCGCGACGAATCGCAGGACATTCCACATCAGGCGTAAGTCGGCGGAATCACCACCTCCCAACGTCAAGACCACCCCCATGACGTACGGAATCACCGGTGGCATCCACGAGGTGGGGCCGGTGCCGCGCAAAAACGGATCAGCAAACGCCTGATTAAAAAACAGCGATCGAGCGATGCTGTGATACTCGGCACCGTTGTGGCTGGTCATGTCCGAAGAAAACCATCTCAGATGCTGACCCGCCAAGGACGGCGTTGCCAATAACACGATCAGGGTGCGAGTCCCACCAAAGCCGACCCGAATGTGACGGCCGCTCCGTGTCGGCGATGCAACGTCATCGAATCAGCTCGTGTGAACGTCACCACCGGTCCTGCCTATCCCTTCAGACGTCGCCGCGCGAAAACTCCGATTGCCAGGACCGCGACGATCGCCAGTGCAGTCGCCCACCAGAGTAGCGATGAACCGCCAGATTGTTTCATTCCGATCGGTTCGGAGAGTCCGAAATAGGTCAATCGGAAATGGTTTTCGTCTGGCTCCAGAGGCTCAAAGGAATACTCTCGAATCTCAATGGTGGACTGCGTCTCTCCGTTGGCGGAAGACAGCATGTATTCGCAAGAATTCTTTGAGATCGTCCAGGCGTCAAGCTCATTCTGGTATTCGTAGCTGTTGTCAATGAGGCATTTCATTTGGCTTGCATCTTTGTCAACCTCTACCTCCAACTCTGCCGAAACGATCTGCCAATGGTATCGTTTATTCAATTGAAAAGTGCCCTTGGAAAATCTCCAATCCGGATCGGCACCCTCGCGTCGGCGAATCAATACGCTCATGATTTCCTCATCGCCTGCCTCATTGGCATCCGGGCGATCGGCGGAAACGATCTCGGCTTGACCCTCGGAAAGCGCTAAGAACAAATTTCGTTGATACGCAAGCATTCCGGCCCACTTCGGCAAGACATTCTGTGAGGTAAGTCGAACGACACGGTGGGGTTTCGTCGTCGCCTGTTCCGCATCCTTCGTGAACAGATTTGCGATTTGCCATGGGGCGTCGGGTTGATCCCTTGCGAGTACAAAAAAATAATTTGAGTTTCGCCCGTTCACCATAAGCGGCTTTGTCGCCCCCTCGTAGCTATAGTACAAGGCGGAACCACCGTGTTGTTCGACAGCGCTGCGTAGCGGCTCAAACGGCTTGCCGTCGCCAGTCCCGCTAATCACTATTTCACATCGATACGACTCCATGTGATCGAGATAGGGCTGATAGTCGGTCGAGATCACATCGAACGCGGCATTGTTGTCCGCACCGGACGCACTCGGAGATGTCGCGAGTAAGATGATCGCAAGCCAGTTCGTGCTGCGGCGTCTCTGGTCGTTCATCGAATCCATCAATTGGGCCCGGTGTATTTGCAGCCGCACATTTGGGCATCCCTGTCCTTCTCGCACCAACAAGAAAAACAGCTTCCATCCCCAACCGACGCACAAGGCTCGCTACAGAAGGGGTAGGTATCGCCCTCGCAATCATCGACCCTTGAACAAGAAGTACAAGGCGGATCCGTGTAGCCGAACGCTGTCGCCAGCATGGCACCGGACAATTGAAGGCAGATGGCGATCAGGCTTGCCATAAGGAATGCTTTACCGAAGGGCAATAGGCCCCGTTGGGAGGCGCGAATGGAAGCACGATTCATTTGACAACTCCTTGAAAAATCGGAACAAACAATACGATTGACTGTCTAGGGAGGGACACCTATTCGTGCTCGACACGTTGACCATTCGATGGCCGAACCGAAGTTTTGATGAGATCTGGCTCTTCGCCGGATTCGAAGTCTAATTGAAAGGACTCGACGCCACGCGGTCCGTCTAAGAAGACATCGACTCGCTGTGGCAAGCTAAGTACCGAACCTCGTGTCAAGAATTCGAACTCCAGTTCTTGGTGTTCGAGTGGAGCTATAGAGTCGGGTTTTTTTGTAACCCGAACGCCACTGTTGCCACAATTGATCCGACGATGAAACCGATACTCCTTCCCGTCGTCGATTCACGCCTTGCCTCGTCCGATTGACTCATGATGGATCCATGCTGGAATCGGGTGTGGGACTCGCCTCGTGAACCTCTGCTACACCGCATCGATTCATCAGGAAGTTCAGTTGGAACGGATCGGTAAAAATGGCTCATCCGACTGAAGCGCGCGGAAGGTTTTCAAGGCATGGCTCCGTTGTCCAATGGTCAGTGGATTGTTTTGATTGCGTCCGATAGGCTGCAAATGCTGGGAGAAACGGAAGCGAGCGGTGCAGAGGTGCAACTCGCCGAGGGATATCCCAGTCGACGGTGCGCCAATGGTGTCACCGGTCCCCGGCGGACCCTTGTTCGCTGGGGACTCTGTCTTTCAACCATTGGACACCGGAGTCATGCCTAAAAAACTTCGGTGCTGGATGTCACGCATCCTTCCGTCGGATGAGCCGTAAAAATCACGAGACTCGGCCGTACACAGTCGTCACTTGACCGCATCGACCACTGCGGCAGCGGGCTCTCAGCGATGACCAACTGAGTCGGCACGTGGCACACATGCACTTGCTCAGGGAAAACGACACTCAGGTCGATGGTGTGTGAATGAGCTACGACGGATGCATCCCGGGATCCCAATCCTACGTAGCTCTGGACGGCAGCCCGTGGTGGAATTTCGCCCAGGGGGATCAGCCGGTCGGACGTTACCGTCAGGACCAATGCGGTGATCGGCCCCGAGGCGAACGGGCAACCGAGCGCCGCCAGACTCAACGGGCTGACGGCCAACAGCCTCCATCGGGACGGCGGACGGCGATCGATCTGTTCACTGTCTTGCTCCCCCCAGAGTTGATCCACTCGGACCTTTCTAGTTCATGCGGCTGCCCGCCCCGGGGCAAGCTTTTCCGCGTTCGGGGTTCTCACGATCGGCGACGATGAGAACCGCCGGACCTCTGCTTGATGCGGCAAGAATCCCTCGCTATCGCAATCCCGTCGTCGGATCCAAGCCGAACATGACGTTCATGTTTTGAATCGCCGCGCCGCTGGCCCCTTTGGATAAGTTGTCGATCACACAAACCAAGACGATGCGGTTGCCGGCAGCGCGGGCGGTCATCTGCACATGATTGGTCCCCGCGACGTGTTTGGTCGCGGGCAGGTGGTCGACGACGTGGACGAAGGCCGACTTGGTGAAGCGAGCTTTCATGCAGTCGGTGATCTGGTCGACCGTCGCGGATTTCGGCTTGACGTAAATCGTGGACAGGATTCCGCGGTCCATCGGGGTCAAGTGAGGCGTGAACAGGACTTCGATCGGACGACCGGCGATGCGGCCGACCAAGTCGACGATCTCCGGTTGATGACGGTGCGATCCCACCGCGTAAGCGGCGATCGACTCGTTGACTTCGCAGTACAGGGTGCCCAGTTTGGGCGAACGCCCCGCACCGCTGACGCCGGACTTGCTGTCGACGATGATGTCATCGGTTTCGATCAAATCGGCTTCGACCAGCGGCACCAACGGCAGAATCGCCGACGTCGGATAGCAGCCCGGGTTGGCGACGACGTCGGCCGTGGCGATCTCGTCGGCGAAGAACTCGGGCATCCCGTAAACCGTCTTGCCGACCCGCTGCGGCCAAGGATGCTTGACGTCGTACCACTTTTCGTAAGTGGCCAAGTCGGACAACCGAAAGTCGGCGCTGAAATCGATGACCCTTAATCCGACGTCGACCAACCGGCGGACCGTTTCGGCACTCGCGCCGTGCGGCAAACAACACATCACGACGTCGCATTTGGTTTTTAACGTCGCCGCGTCGAACGGTTCGATCGAAACGTCACAGCGACCGGCCAAGGACGGATGAATTTCGCTCAGTGGTTTGCCGTCGTCACTACGACTGGTCGCGGCGGTCAATTCGGCTCGATCGTGCCCGATCAAGATTCGGGCGACTTCCAATGCCGTGTAGCCGGTCGCGCCGACCAAGCCGACGCGGATCATGCCATCGAGTTTTGCTGCGGAAATGTTCATCAAAAGCCTAACGGTTCGCCGTCGCGTTCGTATTCGGTGCGCTGGTACATGTCGCGGATCAACTGTTTGTCACAGTCACGCTGGGCGACTTTCCGCCGCGCGAACATTCGCTGTTGCGTGCTAATCATGACGTCGGCGGGCAGCAAAGACGTTTGTCCGAACAGCCTCGCGTAATTGACGTAGCTGGGAACGTTCGCGGTGACGAAACCGTACAGCATGCTGCAAACGCCGATGACTTTACCGGTAAAGATCCCGGTGTTGATCGCGCTTTTGGAATAGTCACCCATGATGCAGCCGAGGAACTGCATTTCGGTCGCGATCTTTTGGTCACCGTATTCGATGTTGATTTTTCCGTAGGTGTTTTTCAAATCGCTGTTGCAGGTTCCCGCACCCAGGTTGATCCAACTACCCAAATAACTGTGTCCCAGAAAACCGTGATGCTGTTTGTTGGTGAAAGGTTCGATCACCGACGCTTCGACTTCGCCGCCTATCTTGACCGTGTGGCCCAGCGAGACCCCGTCCTTGATCGACGAATGTTCCAGCAGTCGGGTGCCACGGCCCACATGCAGCGGGCCTTCCAAGAAACAGAACGGCCCGATCGACACGTCGTCTTCCAGCAAAATCGGACCGTCGCCGGTGTGAATCGATTCGTACTTGCCGATTTTGACACCGGGTTTGACGAACACGCCGTCTTCCCTTTGTTCGTAGTCGCCGTGTTCGATCCGCCACTGCATCGCCGCGGACATTTCGGCCATGTGATTCCACACGACGTCGTGGGGCCAACGAAACAGCTTCAGAGCTCCGCTGATCGCGGCGTCATCGACCGCCGGTTGTCGCAGGCCGCAACTGCACAGGGCGTTCAACAAAGGCTCCGTCGGCGGACGGGTTTGCAGATCAGCCAAATCGGCGGCGGTGATCCGCGCGGCCAACAAATCACCATCCTCGGCGTTCGCGATCACGGCCGATGTGGTGCGAGCGGCTAACTTTTTCATGGCTTCGAAAGCCGCCACGGTGGGAACCAGACGGGCGTTCACCAGCAAGATTCCGGAGCCCGGTTTGGCGAACAAGTCTTCTTCCCCGGGAGGCGTGATTTCAAAGTCCAGTTGCTGCAACGTGATCAAGTAGTCGCGAACGATCGCGGAAATCGAATCCGCCTCGCCGCCCGACACCAGGCGGCCGAGCCAATCGATCAGCCGGTGACTGGCGCAGGTGATCGCGTAGGCCGGGCGGGCATGCACGATCGGTGACAAGCGGTCCACGTGCGTGTCTTCGAAACAGATGATTTGCATGCTGACGGAATCGAAAGGGGGCGTCGATGGGGAACCCAGTGTTCGGGTTTTGCCGGTCGGGCAGTTTAAACCATCCGTCGCCGGCGTCATTGCCCCCTCGGTGGTGATCGCCTGAGTGGACCTCACGATGCGCGAACTAGCCTTGATTGGATTCGGAAACCCGCCATCGATTCAGGGATCTGCTCGTTTGCCGTCGCCGTGTTTGCCTTGCCGGTTTCAAGAATCCTCACGTCCGAATCTCCGCTTCGGAACTCAGGAACCGAACGGTTCCTGGCGACGAAAAGTGCCGCGGACGCGTCTCTGTGTCCTGGTCGTGACCTTGCTCGGCGTCGGGGCGGGCGATTCGGGTTGGTGTCAGAGCACGCCTTCGTTGTTCGTCGAAACGATCACCAGCGACCACCACGCGCGAAGGACAGTCGAAGGTCTTGCGGCGAAGTCGTTTTCGCATCGTCGGCGGGTCGCGGCGAAGATCTTGCGGGACATGATCGACACGACGAAACCCGTGGCCCAGCGACAGGCCTTGCGACGCGCGATCTTGCGTGGATTGGAACACGCGGACGCCGAGGTTCGACTGACCTGTTTGCGGTTGTTGCGTGAAGTCGAAGAACACGAGTTCCAGGTCGAATTGCGAAAGCTGGCAAGCACGACCGCCGCCGGCGATGAAATCCGGCTGCCTTTCTGGGACGTTTACCGACAGGCGGTGGGTGACTGCGACGATTCACGTCGAGCTTTTGCGACGATGCAGCGAACCAACCGGTCTGTCTTGAAGCAAGGCTTCGGTTCGCTGGGGCGTGACGGCGGAATCGACGAGTTCAACAACCGTCTGGACTGGTCAGGCCCGGATCGTCACGACTTGTCCGGTTGGTCGACGTTGCTCGTGCTGGATTTGGCTGCACTGCGGCACAGTCGCGACCTTACGACCCGAGACGACGTCGACGAACTCGAAACGATTAGTGGATCCGGATTCGGTTTGACCCAGCGAATTCGCGGTGATCTGCTTCACGTCGCGACCGTGCCTCATTTGGACGGCTCGGATCCGGAATCTTACGCCCTTCGTCGACTGACGCGCCATTGGATTCATCAGCGGTCGGACTGGCTGAGTGACGGCGACCGTCTTTCGCTTTGGATGCGATGTGGCGAGAATCGACAGGTCGCCGCGCTGTCGCGGCGTTTGATCGGTGACCCTCGAACAAATCCGCAAGCCAGAGCGATGGCGATCGTGTGTTGGCATCGGCTGGGTTTGCAGCGTGCCGCTGACACGGCGGCACTGGCCGACCTTTCCGGGGACGGATCGCTCGGATGCGAGGACGACCAGCGATGGTTTTATCGAGGGCTGTTCGCGGGAGATCGTGTCGTGAAACTGGAAACACGCGTCGCCGATGTCGCGTTGGCGATGCGGCTTCGCCACGCGGGGATTGACCCTCGGGCGGTCGGGTTTCAGTTTCTGCGATCCGATCCGATCTGGGTTTATCAACCCGAGAGCTTGGGGTTCGCCAGCGATTCGGCCCGGCAATCCGCCAAGTGGCGTGCGACCGAGTTGTTGAACATCCGACATTGACCGCGGCGTCGGTCGCGTGGTAGTCCCGACTTGAGCGAAAAAGGTTTTTTGCACCCCGTTTTGCCAAGGAAGGCACTTTGTCGGCTTCGATTTCGCCGAAACGAAATTCTGCTTGCGTCGAATCCCGTGCCGCGTTTTCGCTGGCCGGTCGCGTCGCGGTGGCTTGCTGCGTGGCGAGTTTCGCTTGGACGATGGGTTGCCGCAGTCGCGCCAAACAAGACCTGTACGTCGAAAAGCTGACTTCCGAACTGCGACTGCTGGAAGATCAGTTGTATCAGGCCGACTACGAGAACCGCATCCTGGCGGAAAAACTGCAACGACAAAACAGACAGCGCGGCACCGCGGCCAAGCGTCCCACGGCTCCCTCGGCAGACATCGAAGCCCCGATCATCTCGCCCCCCGCCGCCGCCATGCCGGTGCCCGATCCGATTCCCCATTCGTCGGTCGCTCCACGGGACGAACCGCTTGTCGATCCGGACGATGTGTCCTCCGACACCCGGGACACGGGGGCCGGACCGGACGAAGACTTAGACGTGGACCCGGACGACTTGATGGACCCCGACAACTTGGTCGATCCGGGTGATTTGATCGACGAAGGTGAACTGACGACACCGCCGGCCGAGGTGCCCACCGATCCGTTCACCGACGACGATCCACCCTACCGTCTGCCGCAAGACCTGCCGGCCCCGCCGGGCGAACCCGAACCACCGGGCCGCCGTGACTTGGAGATTCCACCCATCGACCCTGGTCAGATTCTGCCACCTCCGGCCAACGATGCTCCGGTGGAAGATCCGCCCGGCCGTGTGCCGCTGCCCGAGACACTTCGCGAACTCGGTCACGGGAAAACCGATCCGAACCTGCCCGATTCGTTGTCCTTGCATTCCGGCTTTTCAGGCCCGCAACACTTCGGCAACGAACAAAAGCCGGCCGATCAGATCGCCGACGGCATGATGTTGGTCATCAACGTCCACGATCGACGGGGTCGGATGATGAAGCTGTCCGACATGGACATCGACGCGACACTGAGCATCGTCGCCCTGGACCCGTCCAAGCCCGGCGACGAGGCCCGAATCGCGCGATGGGATTTCACTCCGGACGAAGTCTCCACACTGGTTCAAGATGCGCCGGTCAGCGGTCTGCACGTTCCGGTGGTCTGGGACACGGCCGTCCCGGAATCGGATGAAATCATCGTGCACGTGCGTCTGCAAGCCGGTGACGACCGCATGACCTGTCAAGGTTTGGTACGGATGAAGTCGGCCGTGAGGACGGCGCGTTGGACGCCGCGGGGCGATGCCACGAAGCCGTCGACCGCGAAAGCGAACGTCGCGACCGTGCCTTTCAAGCCGACGCGTCGGTAACGGTCGCGCGTCGACGGGAACCCGGCGCATGGGACGACCGGCCAAGCCGCCCTAACGGGTCCAGCGAAACACTCGCAACGAATCCAAATCACGGACCAACAAGAGGTCGTCTTGGATGGCCAAGTGCGCCCAACTGTTTTTGGCGACTCGGGCGGTATCGACGACCCGAAAGATTTCCGCGTTGGCGTCGATCAAACGCAGGACACCGTCGTCGGCCAGCGACAGAATTCGCCGTCCATCGTGCACCATGCTCCAGTACTTGCCGACCGGTTCGGAGGTCCAGCCGATCGATCCGTCGGCGACCGATAGGCAACAGAAACGCTCGTTTTTCAAATGCAAGTAGATCTGATCACCGATCAAGACCGGAGACGACATGTAACCTTGCGTTTTCTGATTCCATCGTTCGACGACCGACCACGAATCGCCGTTGCGACTGATATCGAACAGTTGACTGCGACCACTATGGGCTGCCGTAAAAACCGCATCGCCGACGACCAAGGGCGTCAAGATGTTCATGCCACGGAACGCTTCGATGGGTTCCGACCACAGCGTCTGGCCGTCGGCCATATCGACCCCGCATAGCTTTTCGCGCGTCTGCACCACCAGTTGCCGCACGCCGGCGATCGTGGCGATGATGGGGCTGGAAAAGGCTCCGTCGCTCATCATGTCCCCGCCGCCGCCGAGCGATTGCCAGATGACCTTTCCGGTCTGCAACGCCACTTTGGTCAGTCCGCCGCCGCTTTGCACGTAGACCGCGTCGTCGTCGACGACCGGCGAGCAGACGGCACCGAAAGGTTGCAGCGGAGAGCCTTTTGCTTTGGGAAAATCGATTCGCCAGTTCGTGTCGCCGGTCGCCGGATCCAAGGACACCAAAACGTCTCGCATTCCCAGAACGATCAAATGCCCCGGAACGCAAACAGGCGTCGAGCGAATCCAGTCACCGTTGGCCACCGCGAAGAACGGCACCGCCATGTAGCCTTCCCAATCGACCTGCCATACTTGTTCGCCGCTCGCCGCCCGATAAGCCGTCACCTGTTCCGATCTGCGACCCACCGTCTCGGTCGTGAAGACCACGTCGCCCGACAGGACCGGACCGCTGTAGCTGGGGGCGTGAGATTTCTCCCAAACCAGTTCCAGTCGGCCCTCCAGTTGATCGGGCCAATTCGCGCTGTCCAAACGGCCATCGCGGGACGGACCGCGCCACTGGTTCCAAAGCTCCGGTTCGGCCGCGGTCGCGACCACGCTTCCCATGACCAGAAAACAAAGACAACGGGCGAAAGTCCGGGAAACTGAAAAAGGCGTCGGGCGAATCATGTCGGCTCCTGAAGGTTTGTACGCATGAAATATACGCTACCGGCAAATCAAGTCGATCGACGGTCTCGGTTCAACGTCCCAGATGGCGATCCAGGAAATCTTTCGTGAAAGCTTGGGCGTCAGGGTCATTCATCAGGAATGAATGTAATCGCGGTACCGTTTTGATCACCTCGGCACCCGGGAGGCGGGCTTCGTCCAGGCCGACCACGAAATCTCCCGCACCTTCGGTCAACGGGTTTTGTACCGCTTGACTGGAAAGGTCGCCCGCGATGATGGCAAAGGGAAACTCCGGGGTGGCCAAGTTTTCCTGTAATGCTTCGAACTCCGGTCCCAGTTCCAGGCCCCCGCGACCCGCGATCGCTCCGAACAGCCCGGTCGGTGCCAGTCGCCGCGCGATCGCAGCGCCTTGATTGGGCGGTCCCAGCATGATCATCGCTTTCATTCTGGGCAGCAAGTCGGCCCGATCGCCGTCTTTGTTCAAGTCACCGATCAAGTGACGCACGACGATGTTGCCCATGCTGTGACCGACGAAGCCGAACTCGCAATCCTGCGGCTGATCCTCCAAGACCTCACGCAACGCCGTGGCATGATCACCGATCGAACCACGCGTGCTGGCGTAACCGAAATTGATCGCGTCGAAACGTCCGTCGTCTTGCAGATCCGTCGCCAAACCCGACATCGATTTGGACGTCCGCATCAGACCATGCAACAGGACGACCACAGGTTTGGGCCGAGACTCCGGTGCGTCGGCTTGGTTTTCGATTCTCGGCTGCAACCGGTCCAGCGCGGCGGTGCAGGTGTCTCGTTTGCCCCACGCCCGACGCACGTCCGCCGAATCCAGCGTCCGCCAGTGACCGGTCAAAGCGTTCTGCTGTAGCCGAAAGCCGTCGCGAATCAGATGGTCCGTCCAGAGCTGCGCGCCGCCGGCGGTCTTGATCGGCACGTTCCAGAAAGCGGAGGCGGGTTCCGGATTCGACGATTCGGAGTCGGGTGATGTCACTTCGGTTTCCTGGGCGACGGATGAACCAGCGGCAAGACCGACGACGATCAAGCACACTGCCAATCGGGGCACAACGTGACGGGGGTGAGGCGGTCGGCGGGGATCTTCGAACGGAGCGGAACGCATCGGAAAATGTCTCGGGGCCGGTGGAGTTTCGGGCGATGATTTTAGGAGCCCGTCGCGTGTTTCAGACTTCGCAATAAAATCGGGGACTCCGCGAAATCGCGTGGCCGCGGCAAAAAGTGACTCGGGGCAGACGGAGCCGCGGACCGTTATAACAGAGCCTTGGAAACCTGCCGTTTTCTGAGCCCTCGCCTCGTATCCCCGCCCTTTCCCTCGTTCCCCGAGTCCTGCGTCGTGTCGAAAATTTGTTTGCTGTTCGGTTTGGTCCTGGCGATCTGTCTGAATCACGGCGTTGCCGATGCCGCCGATCGCCCCAACATCATTGTCGTTTTGGTCGACGACATGGGCTACTCGGACCTGGGGTGCTATGGCGGCGAAATCGAGACCCCCAACATCGACGCTTTGGCGACGGGGGGGCTGCGATTCACTCAATTCTACAACCAAGGCCGTTGCTGTCCGACGCGAGCCAGTTTGTTGACGGGGCTGCAACCGCACGAAGTCGGCATCGGCCACATGACCGCGCCGCCGAATCAACCGCTGGGGATCGCGGGCCCGTATCAAGGTTACCTGAACGATCAATGCACGACGTTGGCCGAAGTGCTTCGCGGCGCCGGTTACGAGACCTTGATGACCGGCAAATGGCATCTCGGCAGTGATCGCCGGGAATGCTGGCCCCTGCAACGCGGCTTCGAGAAATACTTCGGCGGCATCAGCGGTGCCTTCAATTATTTCAAGCCCGGCGGAGATCGCGGTTTGACCCAAGGCAATCAAGCCGTCGACGCTCCGCAAGGTTTCTACGCCACCGATACGTTCACCGACAAAGCGATCGAGTACATCGACGAAGCGACGGCTTCCGGCGACGAGCCCTTCTTTTTGTACTTGGCTTACAACGCGCCCCACTGGCCGCTGAATGCAAAGTGGGAAGATTTTTTGAAGTATCGCGGCAAATACCGCGACGGTTGGGAAGCCATGATGGCCGCCCGCAACGCACGCCAACGTGAACTGGGCATCTTGGACGCCGAAACCAATCCGGCCCCGTATCCGGGACCGGATTGGGATTCGCTGACACCAGATCAACGCGATCGGTTGGACGCGATCATGGCGGCTTACGCCGGGTGCGTCGATTCGATCGATCAAAACATCGGCAAGCTCGTCGGACATTTGAAAGACAAAAACGAACTCGACGACACGTTGATCCTATTTCTGTCCGACAACGGGGCGTGTCAAGAAGGCGGCGATTTCGGCAAAGGCGACGAGGCGATGGTCAAGAACCCGCCGCTGGAAACGACCGCCGGTGTGCGGCTCGGCTTGCACTGGGCCGGCGCGTGCAACACCCCCTATCGCAAGTACAAGCACTTCGTTCACGAAGGAGGCGCCTGCACGCCGATGATCGCGCATTGGCCGGCCGGAATCGCACCGCCCGATCGCGGAACGCTGGTTCGACAAGTCGCGTACTTGCAGGACGTCATGCCGACGGTGTTGGAGCTTTCCGGCGGCGGCTATCCCGAGGCGTTGCCACCCTTGCAAGGACGATCCATCGTGCCGCTGTTGTCGGGTTCCGAGCAACCGATTCACGACCGGCCGATGTTCTGGGAACACGAAGGCAACGCGGCGGTCCGTGCGGGCGACTGGAAACTGGTCCGCGAGTACGGCCAACCGTGGGAGCTTTATGACATGGCCGCCGACCGCACCGAGCTGAATGATTTGGCCGCTTCCCACCCACAAAAGCGTGACGAACTGATCGAGCTGTGGGAAACCTGGGCGACGCAAACCGGCGTCGCGTTTCCCGAAAGGTTCAACATGTACGAACACTTGCGGAGTCTGAAAAAATGACTCGTCGTGTCGACGTCGATCCCGTCATCACTTCTTGGCTGTCTCCAGTCGTTCACTCAAACGTTTGACCAGTTCGGGCATCTCGCCGTACAGGTTGTCGGTTTCGCCGAGATCGCTTTGCAAATCGTACAGTTGACCGGACAGGTTTTCCGTGTCAGCCGATCCGCTCGGGTTCAGTTCGTCGGATTGCAGGAACGCCGATCGGTCTTCGTACCGGTGTGATAGAAATCCTAATGATCCCGGCTTGGTCACCAGTTTCCATCGGCCCTCGCGGATCGCGACAGGATCTTGATAGGTGATCAAATGCTTTCGCACGACCGCATCGGGATCGCCAAGGCATACGCCGGCAAAACTCAAGCTGTCGACGGCAGACTCCGGTGTTTCGGTTCCCGCCCACTGGGCCAACGTCGCATGCAGATCGACGAAGCCGATCAACTGATCACTGACGGAGCCGGCGGGAATCCTTGCGGACCATCGCACGATGAAGGGGACGCGGTGGCCGGCTTCCCACACGTCACCCTTCATTCCGCGTAGCCCACCGGTCGAATTGTGACCGAACCGCTGGACATCGACGTCGTACCACACCGGTCCGTTGTCACTGGCGAACACGACGACGGTGTTGTCGAGTTCTCCCGAAGTTTCCAGTTGCGCGACGATGCGTCCGAGAATCGCATCGGTGTGGGCGACGAACTGGCTGTACAGACCCGCCCCGTCGGCGGCGGCAAATTCTTCGCCCGGAAACCAAGGCGTGTGCGGCGATGTCAGGGGGACGTACAAGAAAAACGGCTGGTCCGATTCGGCCAAACTTTCGATTCGCGCCGTCGCTTCGGCTCCGATCCGGTCCAAGACGTCCTCCAGGACAAAGTCTTCGCCGCGGAGTCCGCCGCGCCAGAATTTTCCCTGCACGGGGCTCCACCGCGAAGTGTCCGCATTCCCGTCCTCGATCGGCACCGTGGGCGGCTTCGGCACGTTCCGATCGTGAATCCAAAAATAGTCTGGGATGTCCAGTGACGCCGGCAAACCGAAGAACGAATCGAAACCGCGATCACAAGGCCCGCCGAGTAGCGGCTGCGAAAGGTCCGCCTGTTGGCCGTCCACGAAACCCAAGTGCCACTTGCCGACCATCGCCGTCGCGTAACCGGCGCGGCGGAGCGTTTCCGCCACGGTCGTGACGTCCTCGGCGATCACCGGTTGCTTCTGCCACGCTAGTGACGTGCGAAAAGCGTAACGCCCGGTGATCAACCCGTAACGCGACGGCGTGCACCAAGCGCCGGCGGCGTGGGCGTCGGTGAACCGCATCCCGGCAGCGGCCAGCTGGTCGATGTGCGGCGTCGAACACTTCGAATTCTCGTTGTAGCAACTCGGATCGCCCCAACCCATGTCGTCGGCAAGCACGATCACCACGTTGGGTTTCTCGGCGGACGGATGCGGTTGCGTCGGATCGGCAGCCGATCCCGATCGCGTTGCAAAGTCGGCAAACGAAAAAAGGACCAGACCGATCGGCAGAAAGAGATTCGTCAGGCGGGCAGGGCGACTCGACATGAGAAAGATCCGAAACGAGAAATGGAAGGAAAGCGGGCCGGCAGGCGTGCGTCAGTACGGTATCTCGACGGCGTCGCACAAAAAACGCATCAGCGGCCTGGTGGCTTTGACGCGATCGGTCAACAACTCGATCGCGCCGGGGGAAGTGAGTTGTCCGCGGGTGAGCGTGCAGACGGCGATGAAATCGATGCGGCGCAGGTCTTCGATCATCGGATGCGTTTTGTCGTAGTCCCGCGGTGACGTTTTTAAACTTTCGCCGGCCAATTCGAAATGCCGACGAAAAATCTTCTGGTCGCGAGCTTTCGTCCACTCTTTCGGCGACCGGTCGATCGCCGCGCGAATGGCCGCCAACGTGTTTCGCTCTGGACGCCAGCAACCCGCACCCAGGAAGCACTCGTCGGCCGCCAAATGCAGATAAATGCCGGGGGCGTGAATGTCACTTTGGGCTTCGTGCCGAAGCGAGATGCCGACGTTGGTTTTGTAAGGCGTTTTGTCTTTGCCGAAGCGGGTGTCGCGATAGATCCGCATCAAAGATCCGCCGGATTTTTTGGCCACGACACGCAGCATCGGTGCGACCCGACTCATCGGGCTTGACCATTGATCGATCAATTCCAACGCCGGTTCCCGGACGTCGCTTTCGTATCGCTGTTTGTTTCCGGCGAACCAGTCGCGATCGTTGTTCGCCGACAACTCTTCCAGAAACCGAAACAGTTCGTTCGAGATTGGTGACGCGGCGACTTGTTTCTTGGCCATCACGTGAGGTCCAGGGGACCGGTGCTGGTGCTGAAGCTGTCGTCTCGGACGCCCATGCGGTGCATCATCGCCAGGTACAAGTTACACAGCGGCGTGGGCTCCGGTGCGGTCAGTCGTCTGCCACGACGGATGTCTCCGCCACCGCCGCCGAAGAACAACAACGGCAGGTTTTCGGTGTCGTGTTTGTTGCCGTCGCGCAGGGTGCTGCCGAACATCACCATGCAGTGATCCAAAGCGGAATCACCGTCGATGCCCGACACGGGCGGGGCCGACACGCCGCGGAACAATCGATCGAAAGCCAACTGCGGCACGATTTCGTTGGGGACCGACGTGTTGCCGGTGTCCAGGTCACGTCCGGAGGTCCGCAACACGTGACCGCCCGACAGAAACGCCGGAACTTTGGGCCAATGCCCGTTGCCTTGACCCAGATTCGGATGATGAAAATTCTCCAACAGCACGACTTCATCGCGGACGCCGGCCAGGGGCCGCAACATCGGCGTCAGTTCGAATCGGTCGCTGCCTTCGATCGTCGCCGGAGTCCAGTTCGCCGGATTGACTCCGTTGGGCATGAACAGGAACGCGGACCGGACGGGCGGACGATCCAGCGGCGCGGCCGAATCAGCTCCGCGGGTCGCGGCGGAAGCCGAACCGGTCATCGCGCCGAGCCAAGGCAGACCGATCGATACGCCGGTACCGCGAAGAAGGTGACGTCGCGAAAGTGGTTTGGGGGACATGGTCAGTCGCTCGGGGTGGCAGGCAATTGAAAAAGGCGAGGCCTGGATCTTAGGGCAAGGATCGGGCTTGTCGGTTTCGAAAAGGGACGCTCGAAATGATGGCGTGGACCAGGTCGGCGGTGCCGTTGCGGCCGGACCGGATGGTCTTGATCAAGGCATCGAGCGTGCAGCTGTCGGCCTCCTCCAGGCTCCGTGCCATGGCGTAGCCTAACATCCGCCGCACGTGCTCCGCCACAAAATCGTCTCGGCGACCCAGTAGGACTCCGCGAAGATCATCGACGTCGTCGAACGTCTCGCCGCCAGGTAAACGTCCACGCGTGTCGATCGGCTCGTCGCTGTCAGCCTCGGTGCGGCGATAGCGGCCGAGCACGTCGAAGGATTCCAAAGCGAAACCGATCGGGTCGATCAAATCGTGGCAAGCCGCGCAGGTCGGGTTGTCGCGATGAGCTTGCAACCGCTCACGGACGGTCTTGCCTTTTTGCTCCTTCTCGCCGCCGGGCAGCTGCCCCGCGTCCGGTGGCGGCTGGGGAACGCGAACGCCCAGCAGGGTTTCCAAGACCCAGCCGCCTCGCAACACCGGGCTCGTCCGTCGCGAGTAACTGGTCAGGAGATGAACGCCGCCCATTCCCAGCACGCCGACGCGATGGCGGTCGGGTGACTCCGGCGGCACGCCCACTTTGAAAAACGGGTCGATCTCCACGGCGTGTTCGCTGCCGCGCCAGCGATCGTAGACCTTTTCGGCGTCTCCGCCGTCTTGGTCACCCCCGAGGGCGTAGTGATAAGCCAGCGTTTCGTTGACGATGACATAATCAGATTGCAACCAATCGGTCAGCGGACGATTCTCGGTCAGCAAATGATGCATCATCGCGCCGGCTTGCTCCCGCAGCGAGTTCACCACGGCGGGATTGTATGCGGGCCGAAAGAAATTCACGTCGGGGATTTTTGTGTTGCCCACCGCGGCGGTGCCCAGCCATTGACCCGCAAAAGCCTTGGCGAATCGCTTGCTCGAAGCGTGCGCGATCATCCGGTCGACTTGAGCCTTCAAGACCTCCGGGTCCGACAAACGGCCGGCTTCGGCCAACGACAACAGCGTTTCATCGGGAATCGAATGCCACAGAAAGAACGACAAACGCGAAGCCAGTTCCAAGTCGGTGATCGACACGATGCCGGGGTGCGCGGGTGCCTGTTCGCTGATGAACAAAAAGTGGGGCGAAACCAGTACGGCTTTCAACGGCAACTTGACCGCTTGACGCGGAGACTCGCCGCGATCGATGCCACGCCGAAACAACGCCATCAGCCGTTCGTGTTCCGCTTCGCCGATCGGTCGCCGCCACGCCCGCCGGGTGAACCGCCGGATCGCTTGCGGGGCGTCGAAGTCGTCATCATGCAACAGCCATTGGTCGGATCCGGGCGGCGGGTTCGATCCGGTTAAAATCCGTCGCGTCGCACGCAGACGATCAGAGAAGGCGTCTCCCGCGAGACGAACGAACAAGTCTTCGTAAGCGGCCGAGAATGTTGCGAGATCTTGATCGAGGTGCCGCCGAGCGAACTCACGCATCGCCGCGGACGTCTCGCCGCGTCTCCTTTCGTTCTCGGTGCCGCCGCGGGCCTCGACGCGTGGCAATTGGAACAGTCGAGCTTGCCGTACCGGCGCCGGCACCGCATCGGCGTCGTGAAGATTGTCGCCACCGGATCGATGAACGATGGCAATGCGATGAAACCCACGCGGCAAGTCCAGGGTCAGCCAAGAGCCCGAGAAAGTGGGTGGCACCTTTCGGAGCAATCGGAAATTCACTCCGAACGAGACCGTAAACTCGAAGAAGCTCGGATGCGTCGGCG
>CAYVRC010000055.1:0-31227 GCA_964453205.1 uncultured Pirellulaceae bacterium
CACCCGCCGCCGTGATCCCGACACGGACGAATGCGTCGTCGTTCGCCGGTCAAGCGTCTTCGCGATTCGTCACGGCCTACAACACCGCGGCGATTTTCTCACACAGCCAATCCATGCGGTTTTCATTCATGCCGGCGACGTTGATGCGTCCGCTGCCGACGATATAAATGCCGTGCTCGGTTCGCAACTGGTCGACTTGCATGGGCGTCAGGCCGCTGAAACTGAACATGCCTTTCTGAGACAGCAAGAACGAGTAGTCGCGGTCCGCGGTGGTCGCTTTCATGCCTTCGACGAACAATTCCCGCAGTCGATGGATACGCAATCGCATCTCCATCAGCTCTTTTTTCCACGATCGCGTCAACGCTTCGTCGCCGAGCACCGTGGCCACGATCGCGGCACCGTGGCGTGGCGGGTTGCTGTAGTTGCTGCGGACGATCGTCTTCAGTTGGCTGAGCGACGCCGCCACCGTGGTCGCATCGGCCGCGACGAGTCCGACCGCGCCGACGCGTTCGCTGTACAAACCGAAATTTTTGGAATACGACGAACACACGATCGCTTCGGGGATCACCGACAACAAAGCTTTCAGGCCCACGCTGTCTTGATCCAGTCCGTCGCCGAAACCTTGGTAGGCATAATCGATGATCGGAAAAAGCTTTGCCGCCGCGATCGCTTCGGCGATCTGCTTCCACTGATCCGCATCGGGGTCCACGCCGGACGGATTGTGGCAGCAGGCGTGCAAGAGGACGATCTCGCCGGGTTTGGCCTTGTCGGTCAAATCTTCCAGCATCCCGGTCAGATCCAACGAGGTGCGGTCACCGGAAAGGTAACGATAGGTCTCCGCCGGCAATCGGGCCGCCGACAGGATCGCGTTGTGATTGGCCCAGGTCGGCGAAGGCAGCCAGACGCGCGGGCTGCCGAACTGCGAGCCGATGAAGTCAGCAGCGATCCGCAAGGCCCCCGTGCCGCCGGGGGCTTGGACGATGGCAACCTGATCGGCCGTGACGTCTCGGCCGAACACCAATCGACGGACTTGGTCGCGATAATCGGGCAAGCCGTCGATCGACAGGTAGCCTTTGGTTTTTTCGGTTTCCACCAAAATCTGTTCGGCGTCCTTGACACAACGCATCACCGGCGTGATCCCGTCGGCGTCTTTGTAAACGCCGACGCTCAGGTTCATCTTGTCGCGTCGATCGTCGCCGTTGAAAGCTTCGGTCAGACCCAAAATGGCATCCGGCGGAGCGGGCGAAACGGCAGCGAGAAGGGAACCGGCGACCGGCTGGCTGGAAACGGCCATGATGACAAACCGCGTGGCGGTGAACAGAGGAAGGCGGGGGAATACAATCCGCGGCGAACGTCGCCGAAGCGGTCGTTGCGAAAACGACGTAACGTAATCCAATCGTATGCGTCTGACTAAGCCCCGGCAACGTCGGCCGCTTTGTAGACGACTTTGGCTTTCCGAAAGCCCATCCGTTCGTACAGCCGAACTGCTCCGGCGTTCTCGGTGGTGACCTCGAGGTGCATCCGCGGCAAACCGCTGCGCCGAAAGCCTTCGGCGGCTTTGAGCAACAACAGACTGCCCAAACCCTTGCCGCGATGATCGCCCGTCACGCCCAAGTTTTGGATCGCCCCCCAGCCGTCGATGGCCAAGCCTTGGATGGTCCCCACGGGCAACCGTCGGCCGGTCGCCGAATCACGACAACGAAGAAGCCAGGTCGCTTGGGGCACGAACTCCCCCCGCCGCGTGATCTCACGCATCAACCGCAAGCAGCCGTCCTGGCGGGACAGACACGGAAACACGTCCGCGTCCAGCTCGCTGCGAAAACTCTGGAACTTGGCCGTCGCGTGTTCGCGAAGCAACGACTCCGAATACGCCGCCAATTCGTAACCGTAGGGCAGCGGCGGCATTTCGGGTAATCCGTCCCGCAGATCGAACTCCATGCGAAATCGCCGGAAATAAGTCATGCCCATCGCTCAGGTTTTCCGCAGCAGCCAAACAATTTCCGAAATCGTGGAGGATTTTGCCGGCCGATGATCCCCACCTGATCAACTCTACCACGCTCGAACGGCCGAGGTGGCCGGCAACGGGTAATGACGCTCGAATGCCCGCCTTCTCGGGGTTGGGTCGAGGTTTTACACTTCATCGAAAATTCCTTGACCGCACTTCTCTGATCCAACACCCCGCGTCCGAGTCGCTCGATCTCTTTTCCGACGCCGTCGAGCGACGATGCTGGGAAAAGGCGTGCGGGATATGCCGGTGAAAACGACTGATTTGAACGAACCTGACCAGCCGGAAATGGTTGCCTGGCCGTCGCTGATCGACGAAGCCGTCTTCATTACAGGCGCCACGGCGACGGGGAAAAGCCGGCTGGCGTTGGCGATCGCCCGAGCGCTCGGCGGCGAAATCCTGTCCCTCGATTCCATCGCCGTCTATCAAGGGATGGACATCGGCACGGCCAAACCCGGCGTCGATGATCGGGCGAGGGTGCCGCACCATCTGATCGACATCGCGTCGCCGACGGACGAATTCAGCGTGGCGATGTATTTGCAACATGCCCATGCGGCGGTGACGGAGATTCGCGAGCGGGGGCGAATCCCGATTTTCGTGGGCGGAACGCCGATGTTTTTGAAAGGCGTCCTGCGTGGCTTTGACCCCGGGCCGCCGGCCGACTGGGACTTTCGCCGACAGGTCGAAGCCGATCTGAACCGACACGGCATCGCCGCACTTCATCAGCGGCTGTGGCAAGTCGATCCTTTGGCCGCGTCGAAAATCGATGCGAACGATTCCCGGCGGATGATCCGCGCCTTGGAAGTCGCGAAGCTGACCGGCCAACCGATCAGTCATCGTCAATTGCAATTCCGAGCGATCCGTGACGCCAAGGATTGTCGAGCCTTTGTGATCCGACGAGAACGCGATCGACTGCATCAGCGGATCAACGATCGCGTCGAACGAATGTTCGCCGCCGGATTCGTCGACGAGGTTCGTCGCCTGCTGGACATCCATGGCGGACTGTCAAGAACGGCCGCTACCGCGGTGGGTTATCGCGAGACGCTCGAGTTTCTGGCCGGCGGCGGCGACGAAAGGGACGCAGCCGGCTTGGCCGAACTCAAGCAGCAGGTCGCGGCGCATACCCGTCAGATGGCACGTCGGCAAGAGACTTGGTTCCGTTCGCTCAGCGAGTTGACTCCGATCACCGGTGACGAAGTCGACGACGACCTCACCGGTGTCTTGAAACGCATCCGACCCCGACCCTGACGCCGGCCGATGAAGCCCGCCGATGAAGCCGGCAGCGCTCCATCAGGGCCGGCGCTTGATCAGGCCGACGTTCGTAGCACAATCGGCGCGTTCTCGATGAATTCGCTTTCGCCTTCGGCACCGTCGACACGGTAACGAACTCGCAGCGACTTGGGACGCCCCGGGGCCGGGTCGCCTTGAAACTCCGAGTTGTAATTCTTCGACGGCATCGTGATCACGGGCAACCCCGTGACATGCTGTTGCAGGATCTCGGTGACGTCCTTGCGATCCTCGCCGGCGCCGTAACTGGCCGACAGGATCTGGACTTGGATCGGTTTCTCCCACAATTTCCCCAGCATCTGCATGACCTGGGGCGAGGTGCCGATCGCCGAGACGACGCCCAAAGCGATGTCCGAAGCGGCGGCTTTCATCGACGGCGACTGGCCGACTTGCACGGCCAAGGCAAGCATCGCGGGCTGAGGATTCCGCTTGACGACATCCAGGACGAGAAGTTTTTCTTCGTCGCGATCGGCAACGGCCAACGCTTCCTTTGCCATCTTCAGACGCTGGGGTCTGGGCATCAGGAACTGTCTGGCGATCCGCAGATGCCCTCGCAAAGCGCGGATCCGGTAAGGATGATCCGCTTGGCTCGCCAAATCGATCAAGACCGGAGCGGCATCGGCGGTCATCCACGTGCCCAGCAAACGCGTCGCGGCGTCCTGCATCGCCGGGTCCTTGGCGTTGGCGGCTTCGGCCAACGCCGACAACGCCTTTTCGCCGCCCATCGCGGTCATGACTTCCAGCATCGTCTGCTTCGCGTCGAACGAGGCGTTCTCCGATGCGGCGATCAGTTTTTCGGCACACGCGTCGCGATCGGGCATGCGGATACAAGCCGATCGCAACGCATCCAAGGCGGCGTCGGCATCGGGATTGTCGGCGTCCACGGCACGCTCGATCAGGATCGGCAAGTCGTCCATCGTCGCGATCTCACCCAAGGCTTGCATCGCGGCGGTCCGCGTCGCGGCGTCATCGCTTTCGGTCGCCTTCAAGACTTGATCGGTCGCGGTGCTGATCCGTCGCGCGGCGACCACGCTCAACAGCGTTCGCAATTCCGATCCCCGGGCACCGGGCAAGGCGTCGCGAACGGCCGCGTCGAGTTCGTCGTTATCCATTTCGGCCAACGTCGCTAGCGCCGCGTCGACGATCTCGGCGTCCGGATCGGCCGCGGCGGTCAGCAGGACCTCCAGCGAGTCGACGTCGCCCAGTCGTTGCAAACCGGCGATCGCGGCAAGCCGGACGGCTTTCTGGTCCGACGTGGCTTTGTCCAACATCGCCGCGGTGGCCGTTTTGTCGCCGCGTTCGGCCAGGGCGGTGAGCAACAAAGCTCGTCGCGGCGTGTCGACCTGACCCAGCGACGCCACCAACCCTTCGGTCGCTTCGCTGCCGGGGATTTCGCGAGCGGTCATCAAGACGATCCCGCGAACCGCCGGGTCGTCGGACTGCAAATGCTCGATCAACAACGGGACACCGGCGGCCTCTCGGGCGAGGATCGAACCGCGGATCGATTCGATGATCCGTGGCTGCGGCACGTCGGCCTGAGCGATCGCGTCGTACATCTCCGCCGCGGATTCGTTCTCACCGGCGGACATCGCCGCTTCGGCGGACAAGACCAAACCCTGGGCGGCGGCCGAGCGGGCACGTGGGGAGGTCGCCGAGGCCAAGTTGTCCCGCAGCGCTTTGACGGCGTCACCTCCGCCGATCGTCCCCAGGGCGACGGCCGCGGCTTCGACGACGGCTTCGTCATCGCTGTCCAGCGATTTCAACAGCACATCGGTGGCTCGTTCGCACCTTCGAATTCCCAACGTGTTGATCACGCCGACCAGGGAGCGGCCTTGGATGTCGGCCATCGAATCGATCAAGACCCGGTCGGCTTCGTCGCCCGGAATCGCTTCGAGCGCGATGCGGGCCCAGGAAACCAGTTCGGGGTCGCGTAGCAAAGGTGCCAAAGCCTCGACGGCATCGGCGGAACCGAAGATCGCCAACTTCTTGCACGCGATCGCCTTGTCCGGCTTGGGCGCGTCAGAAGTCAAAATATCGATCAGGGGTTGTTCGGTTTGGTCGGCCGGCTTGACCGCATCCGGTGATTCGGCCGGCAAAGGCGTCGCCCGGGGTGGGACCAGCGACAACGTGACGGCCAAGGCGGTGATGAATGGAAGGGATCGCATCGTGACGTTTGGGGAAAGGTGAAACATCGCAAAGGATGATGACGGGATGGTGGAAAGGACGCATGCGTGGCCGGTGGGCGACTACATCCGCCAGGGCGATCGGGTCGCTTCGCTGCGCAGCCGATTGGCTTGCTCGTCGTCGATGAACTCGTTCTTCGTCGGATCGAAATCGACTTCGCGATCCAAGTACAGGGCGATGTTTGCGGCGTGGCAGGCGATGTGGGTGTAACAAGCCGCTTCGGCGTTCGCCTTGGGCTGGCTACGCGTTTTCACGCAATCCAGAAAATCGCGGACATGGAAGGTCGCCGGATAGCCGCCGATCTCTTCGACCTTTCGCCCGGCCAACAGTTCAGGCGAACTGATGACGAACTTGCCGCTGTCACCGGTTTCGATCCAGCCGTCTTCGCCTTCAAAGCGAACCGGACACGACCCGAGGGGCAACCAGTCTTTTTCTCGCATGATCAATTCCAGGCCGTCGTCGTAGGTGCACACGAGCTGGCCGTCTTGCGGCGGTGAATACTTGACCGGCGCGGTGCTGTCTTTCCTCGCGGCCAATTGGCAAAGATCGACGCAGTGGGAACCCCATTCCAGGATGCCGCCGCCGACCAGGCCGCCGCCTTTTTCAAAGTTGAATCCGTCGAGCAGCTTTTCGTTGAAGGGACGATACGCGGCCGGCCCCAGGTACATGTCCCAGTCGACTTCTTCGATCGGCGGGGCGTCCTCCGGCGGCATCCAGCCACTCATCTTGGCGGTCATTCCCATCGGATGCGCGTAGACTTTCGTCAATTTGCCCAGACGGCCCGTCGATGCCAATTCACACGCGAACGCGAAGTGCGGCAAATTGCGACGCTGCGTGCCGGCTTGGAAAACACGACCGGTGCGACGCATGATGTCCGCCAAGGCCAAGCTTTCCACGATGTTCTTGGTGCACGGTTTTTCGCAGTACATGTCTTTGCCCGCGCGTGCCACCTGGGCCGCCATCGTGCCGTGCCAGTTCGGTCCGGTGGCGATCAAGACCGCGTCGATGTCATCCCGTTGCAACAAGTCACGGAAATCACGATACGTGTCGCAGTCGTCGTTGCCGTGATGCTCGTCGGTCATCGCTTTGACCGCGGCGCGACGCTCCGATTTGATGTCGCAAACGGCCAAGAATTGAACGTCGGGCTGTTCGAAAAAGCACCCCAGATCGTAAGTGCCGCGACGGCCGATGCCGATCCCGCCGACGGTGATGCGGTCGCTCGGCGGCACCGATCCGTTCAGGCCCAGCACGGTCGAGGGGACAAAATGGGGCGCGGCAACGGCGGTCGCCGCGGCCTTGAGAAAGCGCCGACGCGAAGCGGCCGGAGCAACTTTCGGATCAGTCTTCGACGACATAGCAGGACTCTCGTTCCGATGAATGGATCAGGATGGTCAGCCCCTAGGGCCGTTCCGACACCATTCTAACGATGACTGGCCGCCGGTGTGGTTTCCCGTCAAGAGATTTACGGACTCACGATCGTCCCGTCCGAGCCCGGAGACGGGTTATTTGATCGCATAAGCCTGTTTGGTGCGACGACGTGCCACGCCGGTTTCGACCGCCGCGCGAGACACTGCGTCGGCGACGACGGTGGCCACGCGCCGATCGAACACGCTGGGGATGATGTAGTCGTCCAGCAGGTTCGACGCCGGAATCACGCCGGCGATGGCTTCGGCGGCCGCCAATTTCATTTCGTTGTTGACCGTCGAAGCCCGCACGTTCAGCACGCCGCGGAACAGGCCGGGGAAACACAACACGTTGTTGATCTGGTTGGGAAAGTCACTGCGTCCGGTCGCCATGATGCGCACGTGCGGGGCCGCAACACGCGGATTGATTTCGGGATCCGGGTTGGCCAAAGCGAACACGATCGGGTCGGTCGCCATCGACGCGACGTCGTCCGCGGTCAACACGTCGGCGGCCGAGACGCCGATGAAGACGTCGGCACCGGCGATGCATCGGCTGAGCGGGCCGGTCACTTTGGCTCGGTTGGTGTTGTCGACCAGCCATTGTTTGGCCGGTTCGTGCGGCTGGGCTTCGCTGATCGCGCCTTCGCGGTCACAGACGATGATGTCTTTGGCGTCGCTGATGCACAGCAGCTTGACGATCGCGGTGCCGGCGGCACCCGCGCCGTTGACCACGATGCGGACGTCGGACATCGACTTGCCGATCCGCTTGAGCGAGTTCCGCAGGCCGGCCAAGACCACGATCGCAGTGCCGTGTTGGTCGTCGTGAAAAACGGGAATCTCCAATTCCGCGTCCAAGCGTTCTTCGATCTCGATGCACCGGGGCGCGCTGATGTCTTCCAAGTTCACGCCGCCGAACGTGGGTGCCAAGTTGCGGATCGTTTCGATGATCTGTTCGGTGTCTTGCGTGTCCAGGCAAATCGGAAACGCGTCGACACCGGCGAACTCCTTGAACAGCATCGCCTTGCCTTCCATCACGGGCATCGCGGCGCGAGGCCCGATGTTGCCCAGTCCCAACACCGCCGAACCGTCGCTGATCACGGCGACCGTGTTTTGCCGAATCGTCAGCGAGAACGACGCGTCGGGGTCTTCGGCGATCGACCGGCAAACCCGGGCGACGCCGGGCGTGTACGCCATCGACAAGTCGTCCCGCGTCTTGACCGGCTTTTTGCTGACGACTTCGATCTTGCCGCCCAAGTGCATCAGAAAGACACGGTCGGACACGTTGACGACCGAAACGCCCTCCACCTTGCTCAACGCGTCGACGATCTGTTGACCGTGCTGGACGTCCTGCGCGCTGACGGTGAAGTCGCGGGCGATCAGGTGATCGGTGATGTTCACGATGTCGACGCCGCCGATCGCACCCCCGGCTTCACCAATCGTCGTCGTGATCACGCCCATCAAGCCGGGGTCGTCGGGGTAACGCAAACGGATCGTAACGGCGTAAGTCGGGGCGGGTTCGTACATCGAAAGGGGCGGTCCGTGAATCAAAGTCGCAACAAGTACCCATGGAAAAAAAAGCCCGATCGGTTGACGTGTCGAGTCAATCGATCGGACGATCACTGGGGGCAACTTGTACCATGACCGCGGCGGGTTTCGCAGACCCGGCAGGTTTCCGACGGCCCCGACAGATTTCCGACGGCCCCGACAGATTTCCGACGGCCCCGGCCGGGGTTGGACCCTGTCGGCCGGAGCTCGGCCGGACGCTCAGGCGATGTCGATCTCGACGTCCAGGTGTTCTTCGTCGGCGGCTTCCCGAAGCTTCGTCAACGCTCGGGCTTCCAATTGGCGAATGCGTTCCCTGGTGACGCCCATCTGCCGGCCGACCTCTTTCAAGGTCTGGGGTTCGTTGCCGCGTCCGAGTCCGAATCGCGCCGAGATGATCTGTTGCTCGCGCTCGTCCAGGCGGTTCAAGATTTTCGAAAGCTCGCGTTTCCGCTTCAGGTCGGCGGATTCTTCGGCGTACGGATTCATCCGATCGTCTTGGCACATCAGGAACAGTTCCTCCGTGGTCGTGCGGAACCGGTCGCGATGCTTGAATTCGGTCGGGATCGTGCGTGCGAAGTTCTTCATGATCGCCCACGAAGCGTACGTGCTGAACTTGTTGCCTCGGGAGTAGTCGAATTTTTCGGCCGCGCGGATCAACGACATGTTGCCGTCGCTGATCAAGGTGAACAGATCATCGACTTTCCCCCCGTGACGCTTGGCGATCGAAACGACCAACCGCAAGTTGCTTTGCACGATCAAGTTCTTGACGCGAACGGCTTCCTCGTACAGCGAATTGATTCGGCCGGTCAATTCCGTCTTCCCGTTTTTCCGGTCGTCGGCAAAACCGGGATCGGACCAGCGGTTTTCCGACAGGCGTTCACGGAGCCGGCTGGCCTTGTGTTTCAAGTAATTCATCTTGCGAAACAAGTGATACTCTTGTTCGCGGGTCAGAAGCGGCACGTCGTAAAGGGCGGCCAGATAGCTGGGCAAATCACTGGGCGGTCGGACCTTTCGCGGGGCCTTGGCCGGCTCGGGGGTCTTGCCCAAGAACTCTTCCTCGCGGGATTCGTCCTCGAAATCTTCGTTGTAGATGTAATCCAGCGGTAACTCGAAGGCGTGCTGAATCCGCACGTCCAACAGCAGACGGGTGATGCTGGCACGCGTGCGGTTGAACCGTTTGCCGAGCTGGGCGATCGACATGCCTTCGCTGTGCAGGCGATACAGCGAGCGTTTGTCGTCGTCGGTCAACGTTTCGCGATGTCCGGGGAAGATCGCCAGTGCCTTGTGATCGCTGTCGAAATTCTTCAGCGTGTAGCGAACCGTCTCCGGGCTGCGTCCCATCTGATCGGCGACCTGCCGGGTGACTTCCGCGAACGTCGCGCCGCCTTCGACCAGTTGCCTCGCGCGTTCGATGATCTCGCTTTTCTCGTCGTCGTTCAGTTGACTGAAACGCTGGCCGCGGCGGACCTTTTCGCCGTTGTTTTGGCTGAAATGATCGATGCTGCTGTGCAGGAATCCGACGCGTTTGCGGCCGTCGAACAAGTACTTGCGGCTGATCAAACCGGCGGTCCGCCAGCGACTGATCGTTTTGGTCGAGACATGAAACATCCGCGCCAGTTCGTCCAGCGTGAAAACCGGTTCGGCGACCTGTTCGATCGGGATCTCCGCCGCGTCGGTCAGGTCTTCGATCAACAGCCGCAGGTCGTGCTGCAAATCGACCGTCGCGATCGTTTCGCGGGAGGGATTCTCGGGACGAAAGTTCGTCAATCGGTAATAAACGTAGTCAAAGGCGTACTGCCGCCCTTCGGTGACCTCGCCGTGCAAGGTCTCGGCCAGATCGGCGTGTTTGATTTTCTTCGCCTTCGGGGCGAAGCGGATCAGTTGGTCACGAAGTTCCTTGACTTTCACATTGCGATATTGGGTGTGCATCGCTGTATTCCTCCCAGTGCTGCGGTCGGTATCCGGATATCCTTGCGACCCCGGCGGGTCGCCCGTTTCCAACCACAAAATTTGTCCCGGGGGCTGTCCGCGTCCTTTGGACAGCACGGGCGGTAGCGACTCCTTGTCGCCGCCTCTATTAAACCCTACGCGTCAAGCGTCGGTGTGGTCTGTCTCTCCTTATCCGTCGGCCTCGTGACAAGTCTGGTCACGAGGGCGGGCGAGCGTCGAGACGCACGGGGCAGGCCGAAGACTGCCAAAGAGTCCGAGAAACAGACCGAAACCTTGTGTAGAAAATTCGGGGCCAAAGCGATCGGATTTTCGAAATTGAATCCACATTTGCACGCGTCGGACCGACGAATCGTCACGAAAAAGACGCGAATCGCGACCCCGAGGTTCACCGGCGGGGGCCCAAGCCCCGCCAAGCTGTCTTGAACAAAAGGGACGGATTTTGAAAATTCTGCTCGTCTCGCAATGAGACGACTTGCCCCAAAATGCTTCGACGGCCCGTCGCACGACGCGAGCGGACCCGCGAAATCGCTCCGACCCGAAAAAACGATTCAACCGCGACTCGGGCCTCGGTCGATCTGAACCAGGGGATCGCTCGACCCGACCCCGACCGTTTTTCTGCTTTTCCGCGTTTCGGATCGATCATGTCGCGCCGCCAGTCCAACTCCGCCGCCCCTGTCCCAGTCGTCTCCTTCACCGAGCTTTCCCCGGCGCAGCGATTTTCGGGCCCGGACGCGGGCCCGCCCGGGATTTCTCGTCGCCGATTTGCCGCGGCCGTCGCCGGCGTCGCCGCCGGGACGCTCGTGGTGAACCGGGCCGCTTCGGGCGACGACGAGACCGCGGCGGCCGAATCGGCATCGCCGGTCACCGGGCCGGTCGTCCTGGCCGAAAACCGATCACTCGATTTGTACCGTGTCCGGTTAGCGATCGAAGTCAAAGGCAACGTCGACGTGCCGATCGATCCGTTGGCGTCGCGAAAAAGCCATGCCAAGTTGCCGATCACCAGCGACGCGGTGTTCGACTACGAAGAACGCTATCACCGGCCGTCCGGTGCCGACCTGGAATCGCCGGTCACCGGCGTCGAACGTTTTTTTCACGAAGCGGCCAGCGAAGGCACGCTGAACAAAACGGCTCAATCCTTCGCACTCCGTCCGGAAATGTGTCACACTTTGGTGCGCCGTGACACGCTGCCCGAGGTCATCTATAGCCCCGACGCCTATTTCAGCCATGAGGAACTGGGGCTGCTAAGGGCTCCGGTTTGCAGCGTCGGCTTGGGCGATTTGCTGCCCGCCGCCGCGGCCGCGGTGGGCGACGAGTACCAAGTCGATCGAACCGCGATCCGTTCGCTGTTGAATCTGTCGACGGCCGACGGCGGCGAAGTGAGCTGTCGAATCGAATCGATCGACGACGACGTCGCCAAGATCAGTCTGAAAGGCAAGATCGACGGCTCCGTCGAAGGCGTCCCGACGTTGATCCGGCTGATCGGCAAACTGACCTTCGATCGCCGACAGAACGCGTGCACCTGGTTGGCATTGGCCGTTCACGAGACTCGCGAAATCGGCAAAGCCGTCCCCGGCTTCGACGTGTCGGCGACGATCCGGATGATCCGCCAACCGATGGCCCAGCCGGTCGGTCTGCCCGCCGCCTCGGTCGCCATGGACTTGACCCGGCCGGTCGACCCGGCTCGCCTGCTGATCGAACTGAAAAGCGGGTCCGTTCAAGTCGCCACCTTGATGGATCGCCGCTGGTGGATGATCACCGATCGACCGGGCAACGCGATGATGCGAATGATCGATCACGAAGTCAGTCTCGGTCAGTGCAACATCAAGCCGCTGGTTCGGCTGCCCGAGGGCAAAGCTTGGACGATGTCGCAGTTCGAACAAGACGTCAAGAAATCGCTGGGCAAGCAGCTGACCCGGATGATCCGCAGCGACTCGCACGTCAGCCCCGGCGGCGTGAGAACGATGCAACTGACCGCCGCCGGGAACGTCGAAGGCGTCGACGTGCGTTGGATCGTCCAGCATTTGGCCCACAAATCGGGCCGACGTGTGCTGGCCACCTTCACCACCGAGGCCGAAAACTTTTCCGAGATCGCCGGCAGCGAAGTGCAGTTCGCCGAGACCCTGGAATTTCTGAAGCAAGCGACTCCGACCGAAGCCGCCCCGCCCCGGCCCGCCGAAGCCGCCGGCGAGAACGACATGACCGGCACGTCCGGCCGTGGCGACGCAGCGACCCGCGTGGCGAATCGGCCCGCCCCGGCGAACAAGACCGCCCCGCGCAGCGTCAAATCGGCAAGCGACCTGCGTTAACCCGGACCTGCGTTAACCCGCACGACCGCACCGACCGATCCGGCCGCCCGCGTGGCCCGGCGATGGGCGGACGGTTCGAGTCGGCCGATGGTGGAAACCGCGAGAGCCCCGATTAGACTGCGTGGTGAAACTCCCTACGCCGGACCCGGTCCGCTATTCTTTTCTGACGTTCTCCCTCCCTCCACGTTCGTGACGGGTCTTCGGTATGACCGAAATGCAGTCGATTTCATCCACCGACACCGGGGCGATCCGGTCGTCGCGTCGGACTCTGGCTTTCCAGTCCCTCGCTATACGGCGATTCGGCACCGCGGCCGCGTTCTCGGCCGGACTGCTGGTCGCCGGGCTGTTGGTCTGCGGCACAGTGGCCGCGCAGGACGCCGGTGCGGACGAAGACGAATTCCAGCGGGTCCAAACGCCGTTCGCCGCCGGGGTCCTGATCGAGATCCCGCCGGCTCCCGAGCCCGAGGAAACGTTTTCGGGGCCGTTCGAGCTGAGAGAGCTGAGAGCCAAGTTCCCGAACATCGATTGGACCAGCGAGAACCACCCCGAGGGCGATCCGCATTTCGAAGCCCGCAGTCGCACGCTGGCCGAACAAGCCAAACAGGTGACGTTCCGGCGGGAAGTTTACTGTTTGGAATTCAGTTTCAAGCCGCTCCGTCAGATCTATGCCGATTTGCCCACCGCCGGCGGCGAACTGCAAAGGAAACTGGTCACCTACATGGTGTTCCGTGTGCGTTATCGAGGCAACGATTTGCGACCGGCGGCCGAATCGGTCGGCGACGCGGACTTGTTCGGGCGGATCGAAGCGGTCAGTTATCCGTCCAAGCGGGCGTTTCCGATCTTGCAGATCGTCAACCACGAGAACGGCAATCGATTCACCGACAAGATTTTGCCCGCGGTGAAGGCCCGGATCGCGGCCCGTGAACAGATCAGGGTCCCGCTGTTCAACACCGTGGAAATCTCCGGCGAAAAGATTCCGTACTCCGGCGATCCCGACGCCCCGGGCGTTTGGGGCGTCGCCACCTGGACCGACGTCGACGCGGACGTCGACTTTTTGTCGGTCGAAGTGTACGGGCTGACCAACGCGTTCCAGCACGACGGGCTATCCCCGGACGCGCCGTATCGCCGCAAGGCTCTGTCGCTGAACTTCTTTCGTCCCGGCGACGCGGTCGACCCGACCGAGGACCGCATCCGCTTCGGCGTGCCGCCCTACAGCAACTCGGCGGAACAGCAAGCGATTTTGGATCGATACGGTTTGGACGAACGGCTTGATTATCGCTGGATCTTTCGGTAGCTTTGCGTGGCGAATCAAACACTCACCAGGGCCGCAACGGGCAACCGATCCGGGCGTTCCCGTCATCTGAACCACATCGACTAGAGTAATGGCACACAAAAAAGGACAGGGCAGCAGCCGGAACGGCCGCGACAGCAACGCCCAACGCCGCGGCGTGAAGCGATTCGGTGGTCAAGTCGTCACCCCCGGCAGCATCTTGGTCCGCCAAGTCGGTACCAAGTTCAAACCGGGCCGAAACGTCGGCATGGGCAATGATTACACCTTGTTCTCGCTGGTCGACGGACACGTCCGCTTCGATCAAAAAGGCAAGCGAGTCAATGTGGATCTGGCCGAGGCCTCCGTGTAACGCTGCCGTCGGTGGCCCCGCGCCGCACCAACCGTTTCCACGATCGCGGCTGACCCGATAGACTCGGGTCAGCCGTTTTTCGTGGTCGAGTCGGGGAGGTGTCGAGTCGACGGGCGCTGCCTTTCCGATCCCGGGCCCGCCCCTGTTTCCGGTCGGCCCTCTCCCGTCCGCCCGTCTTCCGTCCGCCCGTTTCCCCGATCGAAGTTTCCCCCCTTGTTTGTCGACCGCGTCCGAATCGAACTTCAAGCCGGCCGCGGCGGCGACGGCTGCATGAGTTTCCGTCGAGAGAAATTCGTGCCCCGGGGCGGACCCGACGGCGGTGACGGTGGCAACGGGGCCAGTTTGATTCTGGAAGCCAAATTGGGCGTCAACAGTTTGGCCGCCTTCGCCAACCGGCGGTTGTATCGTGCCGAAAAGGGGCAGCCCGGCCAGGGTTCGATGCGTCACGGCCGCAACGGTCGCGACGAAATCTTGTACGTCCCGCCGGGCACCACCGTGATCGACGCGCAGCACGGTTTCGTGATCAAGGACTTGAAAGTTCCCGGAGACAAGTTCGTCGTCGCCCGAGGCGGCAAAGGCGGCCACGGCAACGCGCGGTTCAAAACCAGCACGAACCGGGCGCCGCGGGAACGGACCCTGGGCGAAGAACCGGAAAGCCGGATGGTGATCTTGGAACTGAAATCCATCGCCGACGTCGGTCTGGTCGGCATGCCCAACGCGGGCAAAAGCACCCTGTTGTCACGAGTCAGCAGTGCGCGGCCGGAAATCGCCGACTACCCTTTCACGACCAAGCATCCCAATTTGGGCATCGTCGAACTGGACGCCGAACGTTCGTTCGTGTTGGCGGACATCCCGGGCCTGATCGAAGGGGCCAGCGAAGGCGTCGGCCTGGGACACGAGTTCCTGAAACACATCGAACGAGCCGGCCTGCTGGTCCATCTGGTCGAACCCGCACCGGCCGACGGCACCGATCCGCTGGCGAACCATCAAGCGATCCGCGACGAGTTAAGTGAATACAGCGACGCCCTGGGACAACGCGAAGAACTGTTGGTCGTCAGCAAAGGCGAAATCGAGGGCGCCGAGGAACTCCGTCGCGCCCTGGCGATGAAAACGGGGCGCGACGTCCGTCTGATCAGCGCCCTGACCGGCGACGGGATCGACGATCTGCTCGGTGAAATCATGGACCGAGTCCGGCGACGACGCGGCGAACGCATCGCGGCCGGCGAAGACGTCGTCATGCTGCGACCGGGCGACGAAGTCAACAGCAAGAAATCCGACCCGCAAAACAACCGCCGGCGAACGCCCCCGCACTTGACCGGCGCCACGTCGCAGCTGAGCGACACGGTGCAAGCGAAGGATTTTTCCGACACGACCGGCGACCCGACGGACCGATCGAGCAAGCCGGCGAATCACGGCGGCGACGAGGCGACGAAATGACCAGCGACGTCGTAGCGACGCCGGGGGTCATGGCCGTGGACTTGGGCAACACCGCCGCCAAATCATTAGCTTCGGATTTTTTGGCCGATCACCGTGTCCCGAGCTTCCGGTCTCCGGTGCAGACCTTTGCTTTGTCGCAAGACGACTGGCCGCAGCGGATCGTCGCGTGGGCCGCGGCCAACGTCCGTCAGGTTCGCCAGTGGCGTCTGGCCAGCGTGAACCGTCAAGCGTTGGCCAAGCTGAAAGCCGCGATCGCCGCGTCGTCCTCGGCCGAAACGATTTGCCTGACGCATCACGACGTGCCGATCGCCGTCAACGTTCCACGCCCCGAAGCGGTCGGAATCGATCGCTTGCTCGGTGCGTTTGCGATCGCCGGAATCACCCGCCCGGCCGAACCCGGTTTGCCGGCGGTCTTGGTCGATGCGGGATCGGCGATCACGATCGACTGGATCGATGCGGCCGGAGTTTTTCAAGGCGGTGCGATTCTGCCGGGACTGAATCTGCAAGCGTCGTCGTTGGCAAGCGGCACCGACTTGTTGCCGCAGATCGAGTGGATCGGTGCGGCGGACTTGCCGTCGCCGGGAAAGGACACCGTCGCGGCGATCCGGCTGGGCATCATGACGGCGGTCATCGCGGCGATCGAAAAATTGCGTGATCAATACGCCGGCGACACGTCGACCGAACCGACGGTGTGGCTGACCGGCGGCGACGCCGCGGCGATCAGCCCGCACTTGACCGCCGAGCATCTGGTTTGCCGCGATCTGGTCTGCCGAGGCATTTTGAGGTGCCAAGGCGTCGACGCGGCCGCGCTCGGTCCGCGCGACTGTTGAAAACGTCCGGCCGCGGGTATCCTGACGAACGTGAACGAGCCAACCCTATATCGAATCGAACGCGTCTCGGTGGTGGACTTGGTCGGCAGAGACGCCGGCCAGATCTTGCACAACTTGACGACCAACGAGATCCGCAAGCTCGAGGTCGGCCAAGCCCGCGAGACCTTCGTCACGGACATTCGCGGCAAGACGTTGCATCATGTCATGGCGTGCCGCACCGCCGACGGTTATCGCCTGATCGGCCCCCACGGCGTCGCCCGGGTCAAGCAAGCCGACGGCGAGGCGGCCGTGAAATCGTTCTCCCAGCGACTGGCCGAGCATTGTGATCGCTACACGATCCGCGAAGACGCGTCGCCGGTGATTCGTGACGCGGATTTTGTGATCGGGGTCGCCGATCCGTTCTCGGTTTCCGGGCCCCTCCACCCCGGCGACCTGTCGGCCGGGGACTCGTCGGCCGTTGACTGGATCGAAACCGACTGGCTGGGCGCCGGAACCCGGGTCGGGTTGATCGGGCGTGAAGCGACGATCGATGCGACCGAAGACGTCCGCGACGAAGCGTGCTTTCACGCCCGACGCGTGCTGACCGGATTTCCTTGGTACGGCGTCGATCTGGACGACGGCAATTTGCCACAAGAAGCCGACCGGGACGCGGCCGCCATCGACTTCGGCAAGGGCTGTTACTTGGGCCAAGAAACCGTGGCCCGCTTGGACGCGCTCGGGCAAGTCCAGCGAAAGCTGGTCACCTGGGCGATCGGGTCGTCGGGCGGCGAGGGCAGCACGGTCCCGGGCGACGGGGACACCTTGATCGCCGACGGCAAAAAAGTCGCGCGGCTGACGAGCGTGGCGTCCGCGGAAAGCTTTGCCGATGCGACCGGTCAGCGGATCCTGGCCGATCGCCTGGCCGGATTGTCTTTCGCTCCGACCGCGATCGCGCTCGGATTCGCCCGCCGCTCCCACTTCGATCTCGGCAGCCGCGCGGCCGGCCCGGGAGACGAAAATTCGGCCGGCGACCTGTTCGGCGAGGTGATCAGAGCGCGATGAGTTCTCCGCCACCCCCGCCGGGTTCGTCCGAAGACTTTTTGGAGCAGTTGGAAAAGGTCCGAGCGGGTGACGACGCCGCGACGACGGTGTTGTGGAACCAGTATTTCGCCCCCCTGGTCCGCTTGGCGGCCGGTCGACTGCCGACCAGTCTGCGGCGGACCGGCGACGAAGAGGACATCGCGCTTTCCGCTTTCAACAGCTTCATCGCCGGCATCCGACGCGACCAGTTTCCGGACTTGAGCGGTCCGGATAATTTGTGGGGACTGTTGATCACCCTGACGACGCGGAAAGTCCACGCCCATCTGCGGCACCACACGCGGCAGAAACGTGGCGGCGGAAGCGTCCGCGGCGAATCGGTGTTCATCGACCCGAGCGGACACAACCGCTCGCCCGGGATCGGCGGCGTTTCCCAAGACGACAACGGTCCCGATTTGAAAGTCGAACTGGCCGAAGCCTGCGAGAGTTTGCTATCCCAGTTGCCCGACGAACAATTGCGTCAGATCGCCGTGATGCGGATGGACGGCTTTTTGGTGGACGAAATCGCCGAAACGCTAAAACTGAGCAAACGCGCGGTCGAACGAAGGCTGCAGTTGATCCGTCGCACGTGGAGCGAAGCGGCGCGGGACGAAGCCGCGGAAAACCGCGACGGTGATGTCGGGTAATCGATGCCGAGGGTCATTCATTGAACATTCCAAACGGACTTTTGCGGCCATGGCGAAAGAAGTGACAGAACTGACAGACCTGTCCGCCGCCGAATTGGCTCGGCTGGACGCCATTTGCTTGGATTTCGAGAACGATCTTCGCCGAACCGGGGCCAAGGCGGTCGATCACCGAAGTATCGAGCGAATCGTCCGCGATTTGGGCGGCGAGCATCAAGAATTGCTGCGACGCGAATTGGAAGCCGTGGCCGACGAGGTCGGCGGCTCCGAACCGCCGGAGTCCTCGCCCCCGCCCGTGGACCGTCAGCCGCCGTCCCCGAGCCCTCGGGTCCCCCAAAGCCCTCGTGACGAGAACGGCGAGATCGAGGTCCCAGCGGCCGAGATTCACGCGGCCGAGATTCACGCGGCCGAGACCCCCGCGGCGACTTCCGCGACGGGCGATTCGCAAGCTTCGCTCGAAGGCGAGCTTCCCCGTCCCGGGGATTCGATCGGGCCGTATCGGATCGAAGGCGAACTCGGCCGGGGCGGCATGGGCATCGTCTATCGGGCCATCGATACGCGACTGGATCGGATGGTGGCCATCAAGATGTTGTCGGTCGGGGGCGTCCACCACGCCGAACTGGTCGAGCGATTCCAGCGGGAAGCCAAAGCGGTCGCGAAAATCAGCCATCCCAACATCGTCGAGCTGTTCGACGTCGGGCAAAGCCGCGGGCTGCCGTACGCCGTGATGGAAATTTTGGAAGGTCAGACCTTGATGCAGCGGTTGCGGCAAGGCCCTTTGTCGACCGAACAGGTCCGCCAGATCGGAACGCAGATCGCCGACGCCTTGGCGACGTCGCACGCCGCCGGGGTGATCCACCGAGACTTGAAGCCGCACAACGTGATGCTAATGTCACGCCGGTCGGCCGGCGAAAGCGGTGCGACGCCCCCATCGACGCTCTTCGATCCGGCGAACGACGCGACGTTGGTGATGGAACCCGGTGGTTCGCCGGCATTGCGCCCCGCCGCGTCCTCGATGACGACCAAGCTGTTCGATTTCGGCTTGTCGCGGTTCCCCCGTCACGGTGACGTGTCGCCCGAGATGGTCGCCGAGATCGCTTCGGCGGAAGCCTCGTTGCTCGAACCGTCGGTCTCCCTGGACGCCTCGACGTCGGACGGGCAAAACGACGAAACCCGCACCGGCATGATTTTGGGGACTCCCGGCTACATGGCTCCCGAACAGGCCCGGGGGGAAGCCGTCACGCCGGCGGCCGACCTGTTCAGCCTGGGCTGCGTGTTGTTCGAAGCCTTCTACGGCCGCCGCGCCTTCGACGGCCCGACGTCGGCCGATCGCTTCACCGCATCCCTGCACCAAGAACCGCTGGCCGACCCGTCGCGTCGCCGCGACGACCCCGAACTGGCCGACATCATTGATCGCTGCCTACAGAAAAGCATCGACCGTCGTCCCGCCTCCGCCGCCGACGTCGCCGCGGCGTTGCGTCCCAAAGCCGCGGCATCGACCGGCGACCACAGCACCTTCGGCCGCCGGCGGTTCATCGAAATGGTCGCCGGAGGCGCCGCCGGCTTGATCGCCGGGGGATTCTGGCAACACCGACTGAGCGCGGCGATGAGCCAAATTCAGTCGATCGGCGTGCTCACGTTCACCCGGCAAGACGCCGCGGCGACGCCTCCGCCGGACCACGAAACGTTGGGAAGCCGGCCGCCGAGCGAGGGCGAACAGCTTTCCGTCGCGTTGGTCAACGAACTCAGCCAGGTCTCCGGGTTGACGGTCGCCAAGTTCTTTCCGATGACGGCGTCCGACAGCGACCAGTACGTCAGCGTGGCGGACAAATTGGACGTCGACGCGCTCGTCGACGGACAATTTCGACGCGTCGGAAGGTCCGGCGAACGCGAGGCCACGCTCGAAGTCGACCTGCAAATCATCTCCGCCGATTCCGGCAAGCAATTGTGGGGCGACACGATCCGCGTCGTCGCCGGCGACAGCCTGCTGGAACGAAAAATGTTAGCCGGCAGTCTGGCCAAGGCCATCGGACGCGGCTTGACCGCGACGATCGACGGCAAAGACCTGCCGTCCGACCCCCAAGTCTTTTCGTGCATCAACAAAGGCCACGTCAACCACGATCCCGACAACGTCCAGGCGTTGCAAGCCGCGTTGGATTGTTTCGAACACGCATTGACCGTGGACGCGGAGTTCGCCGAATCCCACGCCGGGGTGGCGTTGTTCGCGATGACGCTGGCCAACTTGTCCCCGCCCGACCTGTGCGTCGAGTTGATCGACAAAGCACGCGTGCATGTGCCCAAGGCGTTGGCCTTGGACCCCACCAACGTCAACGGTTCGCTGGCCGACGCGATGTTGAAATGGCAAGTCGATCGGAAGTACGACGAAGCCGCCGAGACGCTAAAAAACCTGGCGGACCGATCGCCCAACGCGTGGCAGGTGCACCACCAATACGGCTTGCTGTTGTTGACCAGGGCCGAGGACTCCTTGGCTTTGGAACAGCTCCGCTTGGCATCACGGCTGGCGCGAATGGTCCAAAGCATCGCCGCCGACGTCGCACGGGCCGAATGGTTCCGCGGCGGTCGCCCGCGAGCGATCGACGACGCGACGTTCGCTTTGGAACTGGACCCTGACAACCTGTTCGCCCGCGGTTTGTTGATCGACTTGCACGAACAGTTCGACGACTTTGATTTGGCCGCCTCGGTGGACCCCGAGTTCGGCCGGCCCAGTGATTTTGGCGGAACCGGTGACTTCGGCGGACCCGGCGACCCCGCGGCGTCACGCTGGACCCGGGACGCCTATTTCCGCCGTCGCCGCCAGCGTCTGGCCGCGATTCCCTACGGCCCGTTCGGTCCTCTTTCCAATCAGATCCTTCTGAATCAACGCGCCGGAACCATGCAGCCGACCCGCTACGAACAGTTCACGCAGTGGACGCTGGCCCAGACGCCGTCTTTGCCACTGCTGCTGGCGCGGCACCCGTCGACCGGCGGCATGCGGCTGACCGATTACGGCAAAGAAGTCCTTCCGGCCGCCCTGTCGGCCGTCTAATCGGACTTTTTTCCGACCGGTCTCTTCACTCGATCCAGCCGCCGCCGAGCACCCGCGTGCCGTCGTAAACGACCGCGGCTTGACCCGGCGCGACGGCGTCTTGCGGATCGTCGAAGGTCACCTTGAAGCGATCGGCGGCATCGCCGGCAAGTTCGACGTGTCCGGGGTGCGGTGACCCGTTGTAGCGAATCTGGATGCCGACGTCGGGCGGCAACGTCTGCGGGTCGATCAGCCAGTTGGCTTCCTTGGCCGTAAAGTCTGCTCTGGCCAGCGACTGTTTCTTACCGATCACGACCCGCCGTGACCGGGTTTCGATGCGGACGACGAAGTAAGGTTCGCCCATGGCAACGCCCAGTTTTTTCCGCTGGCCGACCGTGAACGCTTCGAAACCGTCGTGGTGCCCGACGACATCACCGTCGGTGGTGACGATTTCGCCGGCGGTCGCCCCCACCATCTCCGGGCGACGCGCTTTGACGAAATCGCTGTGGTGTCCTTGCGTGACGAAACAAATCTCTTGACTGTCTTTTTTCGCCGCGACGCCCAGGTTCAAGCTCTCGGCGATGTCGCGGATCTGAGGTTTCGTGTAATCGCCGACAGGCAACAGCATCCGCCCGAGTCGTTCCGGCCGAATCCCGAACAACGCGTACGATTGATCTTTGTGTCCGTCGCGACCGCGGTGCAGTTCAGGGCCGCCGTCGGTCGTCGTCATGCGGGCGTAATGGCCCGTCGCCACGAAATCCGCGTCGACCCCGGCGGCATAGTCGAACAAACGTCCGAACTTGATCCAGTGGTTGCACTTGACGCACGGATTGGGGGTCCGGCCGTTCAAGTAATCCTCGACGAAGTAGTCGACGATGCGGCGGAAATCTTGTTGCAGGTCCAACGCGTAGAAAGGAATGCCCATGGCTGCGGCGACGCGGCGAGCATCGGCGGCGTCGGTCGCGCCACAGCAACCCTGTTTGTGGTCGGCGCGACCTTCGGCCAAGCCGCCCAGGACCGGCAAACCGGCCGCCGACCCCGCCCCGGTCGACCCGCCCGCCGGCGGGGAGACCTTGCAGGCTCCGGCGGATTCCTCGCCGTGCCGCATGAACACGCCGATGACGTCGTGCCCGGTGTCCTTCAACAGGTGCGCCGCGACGCTACTGTCGACGCCCCCGCTCATCGCCAAAACCACGCGTGCCATTTTTCGTCTGGGTGTTGTATAGTTCGTGAATTCTCGTCCCTGAAACCTCGTGCCCCGGAGTCAATGACATCATGGAAGCTGAAACAGTTCAACGTAGCGAAGCGATCATTCGGCGACTGACACAACTACAGGACTCTCTTTGACTATGCCGGCAAAACGGCGGAAATCAAGGCCATCGAAGACCGAATGAGCCAACCCGACTTCTGGGACGACAACGAAGCGGCGCAAAAAACGATCGCCGAACTGAAAGGTTTCAAGGCCATCGCCGGCCCGATGAAGCAACTGATCACGGCGGTCGATGACATGGCGGCGCTGTTCGAAATGGCCGAAGAAGACGAATCGATCGCGGGCGAAGTCGCCGAAGAGATCGATCGCTTGGAAGCCGTTCTGGACGACTTGGAACTCAAGGCACTGCTCAACGGCCCCAACGATTCGGCCGGAGCGATCTTGTCGATCAACGCCCGCGACGGTGGCACCGATGCCAACGACTGGGCCGACATCCTGCTGCGGATGTATTCGGCTTGGGCGGTCGCGCACGACTACAAGATCGAACTGTTGGATCGCCAGGAAAACGAAGAAGCCGGCATCAACCACGCTTCGATCGCGATTCGCGGCCCGATGGCGTACGGCTACCTGAAAGGCGAAGAAGGCATGCACCGCTTGGTCCGCATCAGCCCCTTCAACAGCGAAGGCAAACGGCAAACCAGTTTCGCCGCGGTCAGCGTGTCGCCGGAAATCGACGATTCGATCGCAATCGAGATCGAAAAGAAAGACGTCCGCGAAGACACCTACCGTGCCAGCGGCGCCGGCGGCCAACACGTCAACAAGACCGACAGCGCGATCCGGTTGACCCACGTGCCGACCAACACCGTCGTGCAGTGCCAGAACCAGCGTAGTCAACACCAAAACCGTGACACGGCGTGGAAAATGCTCCGCGCGAAAATGGCCCGGATCGAAGAAGAAAAACGCGAAGCCGAGGACGCCAAAAAGTACGAGACGCAAGCTCGGACCGGTTTCGGCAGCCAGATTCGCAATTACTTCTTGCACCCCGATCAGCGGGTCAAGGACGCGCGGACGGGGCACTACGTCGGCAGTTTCAACAGCGTCATCGACGGCAGCGAATTGCAAGGCTTCTTCGACGCGTTCCTGCGGCTCAAGGCCGAAAAGCAGGCCGCGCCCTTACCCCCGCCCCGGTCCATCCCCCCCCCTCGCCGACCCGGACCCGTCGCGTCAGCCCGACTCCTCCCGCAGGCTGACGCACCGCGATCGGGCGACGACGATGTGGTCCAGCACGGTGATCCCGATCAGCCGGCCGGCTTCGGTCAGCCGATCGGTCACCGCGCGGTCCTCCGGGCTGGGCGTCGGGTCTCCGCTGGGGTGGTTGTGGACCAGCAACACCGCGGCGGCGGAATCACGGATCGCCGGGCGAAACACCTCTCTGGGGTGCACCAAACTCGCGTCCAACGTCCCCACGGTGATGCGATGCGTTCGCAACGGTTTGTGTTTCGTGTCCAGCGTCACGATGTGAAATTCTTCTTGAACCGCGTCGCCGGCCAAGTAGGAAAAACGTCGGCCGCAGAATTCCACCGCTTCGGCCGTGCTGGTGATCCGGGAAAGCTCCGGTTGCCGGTTGGTTTCGGCCGCCGCGATCCGTCGGCCCAGTTCGATGCCGGCCATGATTTGACAGTAGCCGGGTTTGGTGATCGCCGCGCTGATCTTCTTCAATTCCGCCTGGCTGGACGTGCGGAGGCCGGGCAAGTCGTCGGCGAAACGGTTGGCGACCTTGCGCCCCCCGGTCGTTGCCGATTCGTTGCGGACGCCGACGCGGATCAGAATCGCCAACAGGTCGGCGTTGGAAAGCGACGCCGGACCGTCGGTCAGCAAGCGTTCGCGAGGCCGCTCCTCGGCCGGCATCTGCTTGACCTGGTCCCCGTTGATCTGACGATCGATCCAGCAACGAACCTCGTCCGCCGGATCGGCCACCGTCCAGCGGAACTGTTCACCGCTTTCCAGTTCAAAGCGTTCCAAGATCCGGGCCCGCACCGCGTCGTTCAGCAGCCGCGTGACGAAGCCGGCATCGGCATCGCGGACGACCGCGGCGACCTCGCCGCGGGAGAACCGGGCGCGCGATGTCAGCGGCATCAACACGCCCTCCAGCTTTTCACGTCGCAATTCGTCCATCATCGACCACTCGATCGTCGGCGGCAGCTTGGGTTAGACTTCCCCTGTTGAACCCAACGCCAAGGGCGGGCCCGGCGAATCGGCATTCGTTTGTTCACTTCAGGAAGCGTTTTCGATGGCTTCATTATTTACCAAAATCATCGAGCGGGAGATTCCCGCGGACATCCTTTTCGAAGACGACCTGACGATGGCGTTCCGCGACATCGCCCCCAAGGCACCGACCCACATCTTGGTCGTGCCGAAAAAGGAAATCGTTTCCTTGGCGGACTTGACGCCCGAGGACGAAGCGATCGTGGGACGCTGCGTGATGGTCGCCCACCGCGTCGCCCGAGACGAAGGCTTGGACGGGGGTTACCGCGTGGTGGTCAACTGCGGCGACGACGGCGGGCAAGAAGTTCCGCACTTGCACTTTCATTTGATGGGCGGTCGCAAAATGACTTGGCCACCGGGATGAACGATGCCGCCGGAAGCCGCGACCCCGTGAACCGCGACCCCGTGAATCGCGATTTTCATCTGTATCTGTACGGCGTCGACGGCGGACCGCTGCAGGTCAGCTTCGACGAAGCCGCCCAGCGGATCCAAGACGTCGCTCTCGCCTATTTCGAACCCGACGGTTCCTTTGCCGTTACCGATCCGGTCTCCGGCGGAAAGGTCTTCGGGATGTTGTACGACGCCTACGGACAATTGCAGTACGTCGAATTGCGGGGCCGATGCGACGGCCCGGTGTGGGCCGATCTGATCGCCTGTTTCCTGCGGGGATCGGTCGACCAGCACGCCGACGCGCCGCTGGCCAGCGTCAAAGTCCTGCCGGACGGACCGCTGCAAGATTTGCAAAGCTTTGAAGACTCGTGGTTCGGCGGCCACGGACGTTGACGTCGACGCCGGTCGACCAGGCTTTCCAAATCGAGACGTCATCTGATCCCTGTGAAACCGACCTTTCGATCAAAATTTCCCTCGGAAATATCGCCTTTTCCCCGTGAAACCGCGGTCAAGAGGGATCATTCGGGCTGCACGGGTGCCGCGGATCGTATGGTTTGGCACGACACATGCAGAGGTAAGTTCCCGACTGGCCGAAGCGGTCAGTTTGGACCGGCCGCCGCGGCCGGCCTCACTCATCTTGAACGTGTCATCGGAGGATTGATTGATGTTGACCCTGACCACTAGCACCCCGCCCGAACAAACCACTTTCCAACTGCCGAAGGCGTCGCATCATGAGACGCAGCTTTCGGATCAAGAGATCTTTCGTCGCGTTTCGCGGATTCGATCGGGCTGGTCGACTCAGGAACGCGTCGAGCGTCGTCGGGAAGCGGATCGGCGATTCGAAGACTTGCTGAACCTGTTGGGCGCCTGAGCCCTGCCGGACGCCTGAGTGTCGTCGTCTGGTCGGCATCGCGCCGGTCTAGTCGGTTGCATCCAGGCTTTGATCCCCGGTCGCCGGGGCGTCGATCGGTTGCCCCGCGATTTCGCCGTGATACCGCGTGGCTTCCAAAAAGGATTCCAGCAGAACCAGCGCCGCGACGGCATCGAGACGCTGTTTTTTCTTCTGACGACTCAGCTTGCCGACGGCAAGTCGCTGTTTGGCGGCGACCGTTGTGAAGCGTTCGTCGAACAGTCGCACCGGACGGCCGGTCTGCACGGCCAATTCGCGGGCGAACTCTCGGCATTCCAGACTCTTTCGGCTCTCGCCGCCGTCGCAGTGGATCGGCAGCCCGACGACGAAACCCGCGATCGCCTCACGCCGGACCAGATCCGCGAAGTACTTCCCGTGATCCTGTTGGCCGTCGATTCGAAAAATCTCCAGCGGGCTGGCCAAGATCCAGTCGGGGTCGCAGATCGCGATGCCGATCCGGACGCTGCCGAAATCGATCGCCGCGATTCGGCCTTGGCGAGGAAAGTCGAGCGTCTCGTCAGGATTTGTTGAATTCAATCGTCGATCGTTCGATCCGAGGTGCCGGGCGATGCGGCTGTCTCGCGCCGCGATTCCGGACGGATGAGCCGTGCCCTTGGGTTTTCCGCTGTCGGTTCTGCGGAGAGGAATTTCGACCGACTTTATCGATCGGCTCGGCTTGATCTTACCGGTGATCGGCGGACCGGTGCCGTCGGGCGGTGAAAAATCGTCCTCATCCGACCCGGTGCGAACGCGGCCGAACCGAAGGTCGCTTCGCCGCCCTACCATCTGACGATTCGTCCGTCACAAGATTCGCCCGCGCGGTTACGATGAATGCAGTCCGGCGATCGTCATCGCCGACACCGTTCTGGTCCCAGCCTCGATGTCCGATTCGCCATGCTTGCCGGTTTTTTCCGCCGTTGCCCGTTTCGCCGATTCGCACCGGTCCCGATGGCTTTGGCCCTCGTCATGGCGCTGCCGTGCCCGCTCGGCTTCGCCACCGGTGCCGACGACATCGCCCGGTTGATCGAAAAGCTGGGCCACCCCAGTTACGCCAGTCGGGAACGAGCCAAATCGGACCTTCGGAAACTGGGGCTCGAAGCGTTGGATCAATTGCAGCAAGCACGCTATCACCCCGACAACGAGATCGCGATGTCGGCCCGACGATTGATCGCCAGCCGGCTGATCGACTGGTCCGAACCGACCGACGCGGAAGAAGTCCGTCAAACGCTGGCCGGTTACGGTTCGTTGTCCGGCACGGCACGACAAGGACGCATCGATCGGCTGGCCGAGTTGCCGCCCGCCGCGGCGACCCCACCGCTTGCCAGGCTGGCACGCTTCGAAACCGACGCCAAGCTCGGCTTGTCGGCCGCCCTCGCGCTGATGGAACAGCCGCTTGCGGAAGATTCCCGCGAACGAACGCTCCAGGCGACTCAGATTCTCGAAACGGTCGGCCGGGCGGATCGCATCAGTTGTCAATGGCTTCGTCGCCACGCGGAAGATTTGCGTGAAGGCGGTTTTCAGCTTTCGGCCTGGTCAGAAATGCTGCGTCGACAACGACAAAGCCTGGATCGCAATACGAATCCCGCGATCGACGCGGATCTGCTCTGGCGCTTCGTCAATGTGCTGGCCGTGCGGGCTTCGCGTCAAGGTTATTCCTCCCAGGCGCTCGAACTGGTCCGAGAAAACTTGGACTTGGTTTCGCCGACGCCCAACGATTTGACCAACGCCGCGACGTGGGCGCTCCAGCACGAATTTTACCCCTTGATCTTTGACTTGAAGGACCGTCACGGGCGACTGTTCGACAAGGAACCGCTGCTGCTGTATAGCGCGGCGCAGGCTGCCGTGGAAACCGATCAAGCCGCCGCGGCCGAAGATTTCGCCGAAGCGGCGCTGCAGACCAATCCGATCCCGGAATCGGCCGAACAGCAGCAGGCCATGAACCAGCAAGAGCTGAGACAACGCGCCCATCGCCACAACGACGTCGCCGAGGAACTACGGGAGCGAGGCTTTTTCCGCTGGGCAGAACGTGAATACGATTACGTCATCTCACGCTCGGAAATCGAATCATTGGAAGCCGGCGCCGCCCGACAAGGGCTCGCCTCGATGCACTCCGACTTGTTCGAGCACGAAAAGGTCATTGCGGTTCTGAATCCGTTGATCGAGCGGTTGAAGATCGACGAGGAACTGCAAAGAAAGTTTGACAGTCGACGCCTGGACCTGGACGGGATGGTCGCGTTGGAAGCTTATCATCGCGGCTTGCTCCGCGCCGAACAAAACGACAGCGAAGCGGCCAAATCTGCTTTCGAAATCGCCAAAAATCACCATCTCCAACGCATCGATACGCTGATCGCGATGTACCGTCTCGACGGCGGCGAGGATTACCGACGTTACGTCAATCAGCTCTTGGCGATCGAAATCCGCCAGCTGGAACAAGGCATCAACGACGCGACGCGAAAGTTCAGGCAGTTGGGCAGCAACAACGTCTACGTCAGCGAATTGGTAACGTCGCTGAACCTTTACGCCTGGTTGGTCAGCAATACGACCGGCGATTACGAAAAGGCGCTCATCAGCAGTGAGCAATCGGTCAAGCTGCGGCCCAACGATGCCGGATTGATCGACACGCTGGCGCGCTGCCATTTCGCGTTGGGCGACATCGACGAAGCGATCCGTTGGCAAACCAAAGCCGTCCGCCTGGATCCCCACCTGCCGCCCCTGCAGCGTCAATGGGACGAATTCAAGGCCGCCAAGTCGGTAGAATAGACACCGGCCTGCCTCTTCGACGTTGAAAGGCGGGACGCTTTTGCCGACGTCCATCGACACGTTCATGATTTCGTACGCCTGCCGGGGCGTGATGAAGGAGGGCCGCTACAAGACATTTGTTGCGACCAGTCACGTGTTTGGTGACAGCATCGGCTGTGGGCACTTGTGCGGTCGGCTCGACGCGATGGTAGAACTGGAATGCTGCATGAAGTATTTTTGGCTGATCTACCGACCGGCACCGACGAGCCAAAATTCTGAAAACGATTCGAGCAACTGCTGGCATTGGCTACATGACTCGAGATCGAGTTACAACGATTCCCCTAAAGTGCAGTCAATGAACAAAGCAATTTTATCACTTTCACGTCGTCGTTTTTTGGCTCAAACCGGAGCCACGTTGATGGCCGCGTCCCACGCGAACGACGCCTTCGCTAAAAATTCACAAGAACAACCGTTGCGCGTCATTGCCTACAATGTTTATGAGTGCACCGGATGGCCGAAGGATCGTCCACTCGGAAAAAGAGCGACAGATTTGCAGCAGATGCCGGAGCGGTTCGCAAACGAATTGGCGTTGTACGCGCCCGACATCATCAACTTCTCCGAATCGCCGAGCGAAAAGATTGTCAATCAGATCGCCGAGCGTTTGGGAATGAACGTGGTTCGGTTCCCGAGTAGCGGTAAGTGGCCCGGTTCTTTGCTCAGCCGATTCGAAATCGTCGAACCTCAGAACGTTCCGGTCGTCGGTGGCAAAAGGTCGCCAGACTTATTCACGAGGCATTGGGGCCGAGCCATCGTTAAGCTTCCCGGTGGCGATGATCTGATCGTCCACTCGGCGCATCTGCATCCCTCGGATCAGGAGGTTCGCGTTCGGGAGATCGACGCCATGTCGGCTTCGATGAAGGCGAACCTCGAGGCGGATCGATCGATGTTGCTGATGGGGGACCTGAATCATGAACCGATGCCCCCTGAGTATTCGGCCTGGCGGGAGGCGGGCTGGATCGACACCTTTACGAAAGCGGGCGAGGGAACAGGACTTTCGATCAAATCCGACACGCCCACAAGACGGATCGATTATGTGATGGCTGCGGGCCCGATCGCACATCAGGTGGTGGAATCGAGGCCGCTTTTCGAAGGTGCCTTTCGCGTGAACAACGATGACACGAACTCGTTTGCTTTGAGCGACCATCTGCCGCAATTAGCCGTATTCGAACGGGACAAATAGTTCCGAATCGACTGCGGCTCGACGAATGAGCCTCTTCGATCAAGACAACAGAAACCAAGGGAAATGAACAATGATCTCCTCTACGGAATCGAACGCCTGTCTTTCGCGTCCCGGTCGCCGAGCTTTCGTCAGGAATGGAGTCCTTGTCTTGGCCGCTGCGACTCAGAATCCGCGTCATTTGGTTGCGGACGATGCGGAGTCGCGGTTGCGAATCGGCTTGATCACCGACTTGCACTACGCCGATAAACTATCAGCGGGCACGCGACACTATCGAGAAACGTTGAAAAAACTGGACGAAGCGGCCGATCGATTCGAGCAAGACAAGCCGGCATTCATTGTCGAACTGGGCGATCTCATCGACGCCGCCGATTCGGTGGAAACCGAACGACGTTATTTGAAAACGGTCAACCAACGGTACTCTCGAATCGGCAAAGAACAACATTATGTTTTGGGCAATCATTGCGTCGATACCCTCACGAAACAGGAATTCCTTGGCGGTGTCGGACAAGAGAAATCCTACTACTCGTTCGACCGTGGCGGTATTCATTTCGTCGTGCTCGATTCGTGTTTCCGAGGCGACGGCGAACCGTATGGCAGGAAGAACTTCACTTGGACCGACGCCAACGTTTCGGCCGGCGAATTGGAATGGCTGAAAAGTGATCTCGAATCGAACCACAGCCCGGTCGTGGTGTTTGCTCACCAGCGACTGGACGTCGACAACAATCATGGGGTGAAGAACCAGGTCGCCGTTCGAAACATTCTCGAATCTTCCGGCAATGTGCTCGCCGTTTTTCAGGGACACAGTCATCGCAACGACCTGAAGGAGATCGGCGGCATTCACTACTGCACGCTGGTCGCGATGGTGGAAGGTTCCGGGCCCACGAACAACGGTTATTCGGTGGTCGACATCGATTCGAACGACACGATTCAGATCACCGGTTTCCGCAACCAACAGAGTCGGCGTTGGCAAGGCAAGGCGTGACACAAAACGTGTCATGGTTCAACCGAAACGCATTTTTCATCGCGTTGGAACTGCGAAACTTTTTGCGCCGGGGAAGTTCAACGGGGAAAAGTCGGTGACAAGTTGCCGTTCATCATGGCCCGGCATGGGGCTGATGCCGTCCTTGTATCTCTCCACGCCGGATGGCCACGAGGGTTGGG
>CAYVRC010000056.1:0-30904 GCA_964453205.1 uncultured Pirellulaceae bacterium
CTTCCGCATGAATTGGAGCCACGGATGGCCACGACGTCGATCGACAGAAATTTACAGACCGAGAAGCGTCTGCGTGATTTCGCCGCAACCCTGTCTGAGAAAGACCGTCGGCGTTTTGCGGCCATTGAGGCGACCCAGCGTGGGCATGGCGGGATCACCTACATTGCCGGGGTCTTGGGGATTTCCACGCGAACGATCGAGCGAGGAATCGAAGAACTCGATCACCTGGAGGACGATCCTGCTGCCGGACGGGTGCGTCGACCCGGTGCGGGTCGAAAAAAAATCGATTCCGAAATGCCGGAAGAAAAGAATTTGATTCAGTGCATCGAGTTTCGGACGGCGGGAGACCCGGACGAAGAAGACATCGTCTACACCGATTGGTCGCCGCAAGATCTCTCCGACCGACTCTCCCTCGTGGGCCGACGGTGTGCTCATTCCGCATGGAGTCTTTGATCCCAAGGCAAACCTGGGACACATCAACTTGGGGCTTTTGCACGACACCAGCGAGTTCGCTTGTGAGTCATTCAAGCAGTTTTGGAACAGGCATGAATGCGAACGGTATCCCGACGCGTCTTCAGTTCTGTTGACTTGCGATGGTGGGGGCAGCAACTCGGCGAACAAATACATCTTCAAGTACGACCTTGAGCGTCTGAGCAGCTCAATCGGCCTACCGATTCGCATCGCCCACTATCCGCCGTACTGCTCAAAGTACAATCCGATCGAGCGTCGCCTGTTCCCACACGTTGGACGAGCCTGCAGCGGGATGCTGTTTGACGGTTTGACCACAGTGACGTCATTGATACGCCGGGCGAAAACAAGAACTGGTCTTCGCACCACCGTCAACGTTATCAAACGCGTGTTTGAAATCGGACGCAATGCAACCAGGGAAATGAAAGGCAACCTGAGAATCGTCTACGATGACTTCCTGCCAAAGTGGAACTACGTTGCAAATCCAGAAACCTGACAGTTATTCATCGAGCGTTGCCAAGTGATCGTGATCAGCCACAACGCCACCCCGGTCAGTGAATGGGAAGTCGACGAAACTTGCGACACGATCCGGCTGCAAAAAGAACGTGGCGAACCCGTCCTCCAGGATGCCGAACTGGTGAGTCAGTACGGCTGGGAATGGCCAAGCCGGTAGTGTTCCTTGTAGATTTGAAACGCGTCTGAGTTCGACGATGAATCAACCCCAGCTGAACAATCCGCTGCATGGCGTGACGCTCAAGGCGATCCTCGAATACTTGGTTGCCGAGTACGGCTGGGAGCGATTGGGTCAGCGGATCAACATTCATTGTTTCAAATTCGAACCGAGCATCAACAGCAGCTTGAAGTTCCTTCGCAAGACGGAATGGGCCAGAGCCAAGGTCGAACGGCTGTACTTGAACTCGATCCGTTACGGCGAGCGGAAACGCAAGAATGCATCCGCCGAAGCACCAAGCGACATTGCCAGTGTTTGGGATCGAGCACGCAAGCGGTAGCGAAGGTCATTGGTTACCGCACAGGCGTGACACCAGTTCGGCGACAGCGGGTTTGGATCGGCCGTAGGAGACGATCCGGAGGTCGAGACCGTGGTCCCGATGAATCTGAAACGCTCGACCGATCGCGTCGATGATCCAGTGGTCTCGGTTGCCGAAGACGCCTCCGCCGAGCAGCGTGAGAAAGACGACTCGGTTGCCGCTTCGGGATGCGTTGAGAACCGCGACGGCCAGTGTCGCTTCGTAAGCGGCGTCGAGGATCAGCTTGGCGAAGTCGGTCCATTGGTCGATCGGTTGTCTTCCGTAGGCGACGGGGAGCGCCGAGCAATACGCTTGTGAAACTCGGTGGCCGGCGCCGTCGAGGGTGACTTCAGCATCGAGTTGCAATCCGATCCGTAAATGGCCGAGCAGCGCGTTACGTTCGGCTTCGCTCGCCGATCGAATCGCTCGTGTGATTTCGGTGAGTCCCTCGTCACACGGAAAGAGGTATCCGTTTTGCATCGTCCAAAGCCGCTGATCCACATTGCCGAGCTCTGTTCCGAGATCGGCGGAGCAGTCGATTTGCTTGTCGGCCGTTTGTCCGATCTGGCCGTCAACATCAGCGAAATAGTTGCGGTAGATCGTCCCGGCCCCGCAAGCGATCGCGCACGCCGGGCCTTGCGTCGGATCGTTCTCGTAGATGCCCACACCACGCTCGGGCGAAATGCTCGGAGTGGTCATCTCGAGCAAGTTGAATTGCGAAGCGACTTGGAACATCGCACCGGCGTTGGCCGGTTCGGCATGCAGCTCGCGAACGTCGCCAACGACTTCTCGGACGCTAGCCGGCTGGGACTCGGTCTCCAGATCCAAATCCGCCATGATTCGGCGTAACTCGGCCAATTTCGGTGTCTCAAAGCGGCCAAACGCGATCCGTTTACCCATCGGAGAGACGATACAATCGCCAGCGAGCGAAAGTTCCCTGCGAACCTGATCCGGTGAATGTTCATCGATGCCAGTCAGTTTCGTGAACCATGTCATTTCGGCAAGCGTTGGTACAGTGAGTATTCGGTAGGGAGAATGGCACGCACCGTCGGGTATCCGTGTTTCGCCAAGTCGATCGACGGCCGCCTGTGGCACCACGTTTTTGATGCCAAGCCGAATTCGCCGCCGGAATTTTGGAACAGCGTGTATCGGAGGCTCGGTAGCATCGACACAATAACACTTTGGCTGGGGCACGGTGCGTCAAGTTTTTTCAGCATCCCAGTATCCACGTGGCGTCGAGTTTCAGCCGACGTTCCAGACTTTGGCGGCTGAAAATCGCCTCCACGTACTTTCGATTACAAAATGAACATCCGGAATTCTGTTTGATGCCTCGATACATACTTTCCTTATTCACTTTACTCGCTCTGTTCTCTTCGACGGCCAACGCGGACACAGCGCCCCAAAGACCGAACGTCATCACGATTCTCGTCGATGACATGGGCTACTCGGATCTTGGCTGCTACGGCGGGGAAATCGAAACGCCCAACATCGACGCCTTGGCCGAGGGCGGAGTCCGGTTCACGCAGTTCTACAACACGAGTCGCTGCTGTCCGTCGCGTGCCAGTTTGCTCACCGGGTTGTACCAGCACCAAGCCGGTATCGGGTTCATGACCTATCGTGACTACGGCCACGCTTATCGTGCGAACTTGAATCAGCAATGCGCCACCTTTGGCGAAGTCCTGCAGACGGCGGGCTACCGAACCATGATGTCCGGCAAATGGCACGTCGGACACACCGACGCCAAGGCCCGTCCGGAAGTTCGCGGCTTCGATCAATTCACCGGGATTTATTCGCACGTCGACAGCTACTGGAAGGTCCTGCCGGGCTGCGACATCTATCGCGACCAAAACGTCTTGATCAAAGCCCAGGAATCGCCACAAAATCCTTATCATCCCGAAGCGGAGTTCTACACGACCGACTTTTTCACCGACGTGGCGATCGACTACATTGATCAAGCGACCGCCGAGGAGACGGACGACAGGCCGTTCCTGTTGCATCTCTGTTACAACGTCCCGCACTTTCCGTTGGAGACGCCCGACGATCTGATCGAGAAATATCGCGGTCGTTATTTGAGGGGTTGGGATGTTCTCCGCGAAGAGAAGCTTCAGCGGATGAAGCGGCTCGGCGTCGTCCCGCCAGATCAAAAGCTTGCCGACAATCGAGGTTTCAAGAACGAAAACATTCCCGGTTTTTCAAGCGTGGGCGTCGACACCGATCCGTTACCGCCTTGGGATTCACTATCGAAGAAAGACCAGCAGGAGCTCGATTTCCGCCGCGCGATGTACGCCGGACAAATCGACAATCTCGACCAAAACGTCGGTCGGATTGTGAAGCAACTCAAAGAAAAAGGAATATTAGACAATACCGTCATCCTGTTCCTGTCGGACAACGGATGCTCCGGCGAGCTGGGACTGTTCGGGATGAATTGGGGCAAGTACCGATCGGACAACTATCGCGAGTGGCGAAACAAGAGTGGCTGGTCGATTTCGCAGGGGCAATGCTGGGCGTCGTACTCCAACACGCCGCTGCGAAAGTACAAGAAATTTGTGCATGAAGGAGGCATCGCCAGCCCGCTGATCGTTCATTGGCCGGCCGGAGTCAAGCAACCGGGAGGGATCTGTTCCAACCAGTTCTTCCATCTGATCGACATCATGCCGACGCTGTGCGAGATTGCTGGTGCCGAATATCCCCGGGCTCGACGCGATCATTCGATTCCGCCGATGGAAGGAACCAGTCTTCTACCGTTCGTTCGCGATCCCAACGCGACATCCGCGGCCCGCACCGTGTTCTGGCAACATGGGAGTCACTCAGCGGTACGCGACGGCGATTGGAAACTGGTGACCAGCAACGATCGCTCGGACAGCGATTGGGAACTTTACGATCTGCGTTCCGATCGCAGCGAATCGGATAACCTTGCGAGCGAGGAACCCGAACGCGTCTCGACTCTCAGACAAAAGTGGGCCGACTGGGCCGAACGAGTCGGGGCGACGCCGTTCCCCGAACAACGAGGCGACCAAACGCCCGCCCACTGGACCACGCCGAATCAGGAAACGCTGTCCGCGTCCCATTGTTATCAACGCGATACACTTCGAGGAGTTTTCGACGGAGTGGTTCCGCTTGGTTCCAGCGACAAGGCTCAGCCCAAGCATACGTTTTGGCCACGCAAGGGAACGCGAGAGTGGCTGCAGGTTCGATTTAAAAAGAAACGCGTCGTCAGCAACGTTGCCGTCTATTGGTTCGACGACACCGGAAGCGGCCAATGTCGCACGCCCGTCTCTTGGCGACTTTATTTTCACGACGGCACATCCTGGAAAACCGTCGAGACGCCTCATGAGCATGGCGTACTCAAAGACCAGTTCAACGAACTGAGTTTTCCCGAGATCGAAACCGACGGGCTCAAGATCGAGGCCGAATTGCAGAGCGGCTTTTCGGGAGGGATACTCGAGTGGCGAGTCAGAAGTTAGCGACTCGTCCATTGCCCCAAGATCGAATCGGGATCGACCACGAAGAGATGTTTTCACCGTCTACCTGAAAAGTAACGATTAAACCTATGTTTACCAAATGTTGCCTTGTCGGCATTTTCGTTTTGTTGAGTCCGATGATCTCCAAAGCCGATGAGCCCGTCGCCTTCAATCGAGCCCCGCTGCACGAAAAGCCGTACAACGAATTGCCGTTGGGAGCCATTCGTCCCGAGGGATGGCTGCGTCGGCAACTGCAGACGATGGCCGGCGGACTGACCGGTCGCCTGGATGAACTGTATCCGCAGGTGTGTGGCGATCGGAACGCGTGGCTCGGTGGCGACGGTGACACGTGGGAGCGGGGTCCGTATTGGATCGACGGGCTTTATCCGCTGGCGAAACTGCTCGATGACAAGGCTCTCGAGGCAAAGGCAGTGCGCTGGATTGAATGGACGCTGGAACATCAGCGGCCCGACGGGCAGATCGGCCCTGTCGCGTTGAAGGAGGAAGACCGCACCCGTCCGGCGCCTCGAGGGGCTCAAGTCCAGCAGCCCGATGACTGGTGGCCGCGAATGGTCATGCTCAAAATCCTTCAACAATATTACATGGCATCCGGTGATCAACGGGCGATCGAGTGCATGAGTCGCTATTTCCGGTTCCAGTTCAAGGAGCTCGACTCCCGCCCTTTGTATGATCCGGAGAATGAGCAAAGCGGTTCCTGGTGGGCCAAACGCCGCGGCGGCGATAATGTGATGAGCGTCTTGTGGCTTTACAACATTACCGGCGAGGAATTCCTACTTGATCTGGCGAAAAAACTGCAAGATCAAACCTATCCGTGGGTGGAAGACTTCCAAGGAGGCGAAATGATCAAGCTGTTTCGCTTCAGTCAACATCACGACGAGGGAAAAGGGGCCTACCACTGCGTCAATCTTGGCCACGCGCTCAAGTATCCGGCGATCTATTACCAGCAGAGCGGTGATCGAAAACTGCTCGACGGGTTGGACAAGGTGCTGGCCGACATTCGACAGTATCACGGTCAACCGCACGGCCTTTGGGGCGGTGACGAGGGGATGCACGGCACGGACCCGACGAGGGGCAGTGAGCTGTGCACAATTTCCGAAGCCATGTTTTCGATGGAGAAAACTTTTGAGATTACGGGGGACGTTGAATTCGCGGATCGACTCGAACGTTTGGCGTTCAACCCCTTGCCGACCCAGGCGGACGATGAATTTCTGAACCGCCAGTATTTCCAACAGGCCAATCAGATTTCTTGCACGGTCTCCCCACACAAATTCACCAATCACCCCTATGAATCCAATGTGTTCGGGATGCTCAATGGCTATCCGTGCTGCACCTGCAATATGCATCAGGCTTGGCCTAAATTCACGGCGCATTTGTGGATGGCAAGCCGGGACGGAGGACTCGCGACGGTGGCCTACGCCCCATGCCGCGTCACGACGGAAGTGAACGGGGCGAAGGTCTCAATTCACGAGAAAACCGAATACCCCTTCCGCGAGCAAATTCACTTCACCGTTGCCACCTCAGACGATGTCGAGTTCCCGTTGCACTTCCGGATTCCGTCATGGTGTAAGGACGCGTCCATAATGGTGAATGGGGAACCGCTCGAGCAACCGGCAATTGCGGGCACGATGACGCGGCTTAATCGCGTTTGGCGAGACGGCGACGAAGTGATTCTCAAACTACCGATGAGCGTTCGTTTCGAGCGTGGTCATGAGAACAGTGTCACGGTTCTGCGCGGCCCGTTGGTGTATGCGCTCAAGATGGATGAACAGTGGAGTCAAAACGAGGAATGGAACGAGGTGCGTTCGTCCTCTCGATGGAACTTTTCACTGTTTGAGAAAGATTTTACGTCGGGCCCCGAGATAGTTGCCCGAAAGTTCGTACCGGCCGAGCGGGAAGAACCGATCGCGGACAACCCTTGGACGGTAGAAAACGCCCCGATCGAAATCCGAGCGTTCGGCGTTTTGAATCCGCTGTGGGGTCGCTACCACGACGAGGCCGGGCCGATACCTTGGAGTCCTGGACCATTCCCGAAAAATGGCAAGCCGGAGCCCCTCGTATTGATTCCGTACGGATGCAGTACGTTGCGTATCAGTGCGTTTCCGACGGTACGCTGACTGAAAAGCATTCAAAGAGTGCATACGAAACAACGGCATCACCCGAAAAGGATGAATGCACGCATCTCAGGCCTGAGTTAGGCGGAGGGTGGCGTGTTCTTCGCGACGGATACGCGTGGCAATAGGCTACCCGCGCTGGAAACGGCCACGAACAGGCTCGATCAAACCAACACGCTGATTGAAGAAATGAATCACCGCCTTCCCACGGTCGCTATTTTTGTCACCGCCGCGTCATGGGCAGGTTTTGCGCTTTGGCTGGGTGTGAATCCGGGGGCGCTGTTGCCGGCGTTCGGAATTGAGGCTTCGACCCCACAAATGTTGACCGAAGTGCGAGCGTTTTACGGCGGCGTGGAAATGGGGATCGCGGTGGCGATGATCGTGCTGTGGCGGCGAAGCGATTTGTTCGCGGCGTTGCTGGTTGGTGGGTCGCCGCTGTTGGGATCGGCGAGCGGAAGGTTGATCGGATTATCGATCGACGGGTTCTCGGTGGTACACTTGGGATTCGCGGGATTGGAGCTTGTCGGCGCCGCATTTTGCTTGTGGGGTGCCCGGATGGTCTGGCAAGGCGAAAGTGAATGAAATGGCACGCTTGTATGGTGCCCGCGACGGGGGAGTGATGATACCGATCGGCCGTTGTTTGACCGAGCGTGTTCAATCCGCAAAACGGCGTTGGGTCAGTGGCGGGTTGCTGTGAAGGATCTCGCCCGAATCTGACACCTTCAAATAATAAGACGCCCCGATGTGAACCGCAGTTGAGAAGGCGGTGTCCCCCGTGGGCTCGAGTTTTTCCCATACGTTGACCCGATGGTTGCCGTTGTGGTGCTGGCAGACCTCGATGTGATGCAGACGCGGTGGCCGGCCGGCTTTCTCAAGAATCTGCATTTTGATCTTTTGAACGTGGTCTAATTTCTCCTCGGATTCGCTTTTCTGCGGAACTTCTGGATCGACTTTTGCCATGTTTTCTTCGTCCACTTGAATGATTAATGGTGAGGCTTAACTGTAACGTGCGACGGCGACACTGGATACGGGTTCAGGTCGTCAGCCGCATTGAAGCGTCTCAGCTTCTGAGAGCTGCCACGGCTTTTGCAACGAGATTCACCACTGACGGCGCTCCCGAATCGGCCGATCCAACGCCCTGTCGAACTTTCTGAAGTCCAGCGATTCGCGGTTTCAGGTTGACCATTTTTCCGTCGATGGCCGCGAAGTTCCGCGTCTCGGTGGGCGACGACAAACCTTTGCCGATCAGGCGGATCCGCTGAAATCGCTTGGCCGGCTTCGCGATCGACAGCAAGTCGACACAGACGGGTGCGGCGTCGACCATCGAAACGCAAGCGGTCCATTTCCAACAGACCACCGAACGGACATCGCCCCAGAGCCAGATGAAGATCGACCGTGCTTTCGCGATGCCGAATCACTTCGAACGGTCTGTCGCCAGGACGGTGTAAAGTGCTGGGACGACGAACAACGTGAACAGGGTACCGATCGCCATGCCGACGCCGAGTGTGAAGCTGATCGCAAAACGACTCGCGGCACCGGGGCCGCCGGTTGCAACCAACAGTGGCAGCAAACCAACGACGGTGGCCGTTGTGGTCATCAGGATGGAGCGTAATCGCAGTCCGGCGGCCCGTTCGATTGCCTTGCGCCGGTTCAAATCTTCACCGACTTGCAAATCGCCCGCGAACTCGACCAACAGGATGCCGTGACGGATGATCGAACCGACCAATGCCAACAAGCCGATTTGGGTGTAGATATTAACGCTGACGACGTCGAGGGCAAAAAACACGAGTGCTCCGGCCAACGACATCGGCACGCTGACCAACATCACCACTGGGTCACGATAACTTTCGTACTGGGCCGCCAAGGTCAAATACATCAACACGATCGCAAGCCCGAACGCCCACTGTAGCGACGAGCTTTCGTCGACGAATTGACGCGAGATGCCTTTCCAGCCGGTCACGTAACCTTCGGGCAACCTTTCCTCCGCTTCGTCTTGCAAGAACTCGATCGCGCGCCCCAGCGACGTTCCCGGGGCCGGGACGGCTGATAAGGTGGCGGAGTTCAGTTGATTGAATCGTTTCAGTTGTCGCGGTTGCGGTGAGCCGTTGATCGAAACAAACGCACGCATCGGAACCAATTTGCCGGTGCGGGTGGCGACGCGGTAGTCCAGCAACTGGTCGGCGATCAACCGGTACGGTCGCTCGATTTGCGGCACGACGCGGTAACTGCGACCGTCGTAGCTGAAAAAGTTGACGTAGCCGCCGCTCAGCATCGTCGCCAAGTCGCGTCCGATCGTGCTGATATCGATTCCCAAATCCGACGCCTTGTCGCGATCGATTTCGATCCGTTGTTGGAACTTGTCGAACTTCAAATCCGATTCGATGAACGTGAACAACCCGCTGCTGCGAGCCTTTTGCAAAATTGCCTGCGTCACTTCTAGAACCGCCCGCGGATCTTCGATCGAACTGACCACGAACTGGATCGGTGCTCCCCGCCCGGCTCCGGGCAAAGTCGGGGGAGGAAACACGACCGATTGCAAACCGGCGACTTGATCCGCGGCGGATTGCAGGTCCGGTTGAAGCTGCATCAACGTTTTGTCGCGTTCTTCCCAGTTTTTCAAATTCACGCCACCGAAGGCAGAGCTTCCTGCATTGGTGGGGCCGCCGCCGCTAACGGTGAAAAAATAACGCACCGAATCAAACGGGTCGATGCGATCGGCCAATTCCGCGGTCCAGCGTTCCAGTTGGTCGATCGAACTGTTCGGGTCCGCTTGGGCCGACACGATCAAGAAACTCTCGTCCTCTTGGGGAGCCAACTCGAACTTCGCCGCACTGAACAACGGATACAGCGACGCAAGCACGCCGACACCGGCCGCCAACACCAACCAGCGTGCGTCCAGGGCGACGCCAAGTGCGCTGGCGTAGCTAGTGGAAAGCCAATCAAATCCGCGGTTCACGCAGCGACTGAGCCAGCGTTTTTTCATATCTCGTTTGAGCAGTTTGGCGCACATCATTGGCGACAACGTCAGTGCGATCACGCCGGAAATCAACGTCGCACCGGCGACCGTGTAAGCGAACTCGGTGAACAGGCTTCCGGTCAGTCCGCCCATCAATCCCATCGGTGCGAACACTGCCAGAACGACGATGTTCATCGCCACGATGCTGCTGGCCAATTCCTTGATCGTCCGCCCGGCGGCTTCGTCAGGTGACGCGCCGTCTTCGATATGTCGCATCGCGTTTTCCACCATGACGATGCCATCATCGACCACAGTTCCGATCGCCAGGATCAATGCCAAGAGTGTCAATAAATTGATCGAGTAGCCGAGCATTTGCATCAGGAAAAACGCACCGACGATGGCCAGCGGCATGGCGATCGCCGGAACGAGTGCCGATCGCAGCGAGCCGAGGAACAGGTAGATGACAACCGTCACAATGACGAGTGCTTCGATCAGCGAACGGATGACTTCGGTGATCGAATCTTCCACGGCCACGGTGCTGTCGTAGACAATGATTCCTTTGACACCGGCGGGCAATTGCTCCTGAATTTCCGGAAACAGATCGCGAACGCCGTCGACGGTGTCAAGCAAGTTGGCTTCGGGCGCGATTTCGACAGCGATGAAGACGACCGTTTTGCCTTCGAACAGAATGCTCGTGTCGTAACTTTCCGCCCCCAACCGCACGTCGGCGACATCGGACACGCGGATGATCGCGTCACCCTGTTCTCGGATGACGAGGTTTTCGAAGGCGGCGATCGAGTCGAGATTGGTTTCGGCTTTCAGTGGAACCGACAATGTCGGTCCCTTTGTCTCGCCAACAGCCGCCAGGAAATTGCTGCGCTCGATCGCGCGGCTGACTTCGCTGGGCGTGACATCCAAGGCGGCCATCCTGAGCGGGTCCAGCCACAGTCGCATGGCGATCGTTTGCGCCCCGAGAGTTTGAGCTTGCTGAACGCCGGCGACGGTCTCCAAACGCGGACGCACGGCTCGAATTAAGTAGTCGGCGATCTCGCTTGATTGGAGTCGTTCGCTGGTGAAAGCCAAGTACATTGCCGCTTGATCACCGCCAGTGCTAACGGTCACGATCGAATCTTCACTACCGGGGGGCAGGCGATTGCGGACTTGCTGTATCTTGGTCAGGATTTCCGCGACGGCTTCGTTGGGTTCATAACCGAGGACCAATCGCGCGGTGATCGTACTGGTGCCAAGCGTGCTGCTGCTGTCCAGATACTCGATGCCTTCGGCGGTCGCGATCGCTTGCTCCAGCGGCGTGGTGATGAAGCCTTGCACCAATTCCGCGTCGGCCCCGATGTAAGGCGTCACGATGGTGATCGTCGTCGAAGTCGTCTTGGGATATTGGCGAACCGTCAGCCGAAGGATGGCTTGCATACCGAGCAATAAGATGACCAAGCTGATGACGGACGAAAGCACAGGACGCTGAATCAAACGAGCCAAGGTATTCACGGCTTCCTCGGTTCCGTTGGAACATCGCTGGTCGCCTCGGAGTCGACGACATTGACCTTCGTTCGGTCGGCCAATTTCATTTGTCCCGCCGTGACAACACGCTTTCCCGCTTCGACGCCGTCAACGACTTCGATGTCCAATCCACGCCGCTGGCCCGTTTCGACGAACTTGCGTCTCGCGATCGGCAACTCCGAATCGTCGGCGGATTCCAACAGGAACACGGAACTGCCGTAAGCGTTGAACGCGATTGCGGTTTGCGGCACAACGACAACTGTCCGCTGCGTCGGCAGTTCGACGATGATGTCGGCAAACATGCCGGGACGTAGGCTCTGGGAGCTGTTCGGAAACTTGGCTCGGACGTCGAAACTTCTAGTCGCCACGTCGAATCTTGGCGAAATCGAAGTGATCTTGCCGTTGAAAATCTTGTCGGGATAGGCCGCCGAAGTCGCCCGAACCGCATGGCCAACCGCAACTTTGCCGGCGTCCCGTTCGGGCAACGGAAAGTCGATAAAGATAGGGGCGAGTTGCTGCAAGCTGGTGACGGGCGTCCCAGGCGAAATGTATTCGCCCAAATCAACTTGCCGGATGCCCAACTTGCCGGTGAACGGTGCCACGATTCGCTTCTTTTCGATGACCGCCTTTTGACTCGCGATGGACGCTTCCAGCCGATCGACTTCCGCGAACGCTTCCTCGTATCCCTCTTCGGAGATCGCATTGCCGGAGAGCAACTGTTTCGCCCGCTCTTGATCGGATCGTGCCTGACGAAGTTGTGGCTCGAGTGATTCCAAATCCGCTTCCTCGCTCGACGTGTCCAGGCTGACCAACAAATCCCCCTTTTCGACACGCTGACCCGATTCGAAGTGAATCTCCCTTACCTTTCCCGCCAACCCGCTGGTCAACATCGTGCCACGAATGGGAGTGACCGTGCCGACGGCAGAGAGCTGATCCGACCAAGTCTCGACGGCTGCCCTGGTGGCTGTAACGGTCACCGCCGGTTGCGATCGAAACCCTGAAGACTCATCGGTCTTCCACCAAAACCGATACGCCGCATAGCCGCCACCGAGGAGCGCCAATCCAACCGCGACCACGATCAGGTGGCTGATGAAACGCTTCGATCGATCGTCATGGTCGTTGGTCATATCGAGGTTGGTCGATCATGTGAACCGAGTCGCGTAAGAGGGCCGGAGAGTTGCGCCCGCGCCCGGGACGGCCGCATGGCCCGCGGATCACGCTCCGGCGGCGCGGGTTCGGCTTTCGGCGGCGCGGGTCGGATCGCTTGATCGGCTATGGTTTGCCGACGCTTTTCCGACTCGTCTTGTTTTTTCGAAAGAGTCCGCTGCACACCGCGCGCCGTGTCCCCTGCGGCGACAGGGAATGTGGCCGTTTACTGTGCTAGCGTCGACTGCAACTCATCGACTCGGGCGACCGAGAAGCCTGACGTCATCGCGGCACGATCTTTGCTCGCTCATTGGTCAAATCACTTAAAGCTGAACCCGAACGCTAGTAAAGGAGACTTCATGTCTACGATTTCAGAGCAAACGCATTTGCAACACGCGGCCGGAAGCGAATCAAAACCCGGTCTTGGGTCGACGATCGCCCCTGAACATGGTGTGGCCGCGCGGAAAACCGGTGAAGGGCCGGTCGCCCGCACGATTGAAGAACAGACGGCTCGATTGCCATCCGACACTTGGCTGTGGGCTGCCGGTGGAGCGATCGCGTTGTCGCTTTACCTGCAAGCCAATGACGAGAAACAGAAAGCCTTATTCGTCGGTAATTGGGCTCCCACATTTCTGCTGTTGGGTATCTACAACAAAATCGTCAAGTTGCACGGTTCCGAGTAGCCAGAGGCGAATGCGGCGGATCACCGGAAGTACCGATCGCGTTTTCTGACGTAGGGGACCGCCACTGGGGTCGGAATGCTCCAGTGAGGGGGCAAGGACTTTCGAAGTCGTTCCCGGGCAATCGCTTCGGGCACGTCCGCAACCTGCTTTCTCGAGCTGATTGAAGCAACCGGCGGGAAATCCGCATCGCGTGACTTCCGGGCAGTGATCCCATTTGAGTGTCGCTGGCACCTGAGTGGATCTTAAACCGCTTTTCGATACCGTCGATAATCATCCTTTAAGACGCATCGACCGCTGCTTGATGATCGACAACATCTCAACGGCGTCCATGATTGAACCGATCGAGACAAAGCGGCAATCGAATGAGTCGAGCGGGCCGGGGTGGCGTTCCCGACAGACGGGCGATCGTCCCGAGCGTCCCTGACTTGGCGAAACGACTTCGAAGCACGGTGGAACGCACCGATGCGGCTTGACTGGGGTGCGGACCACGCCGGCGCGATGAACAGGTGACCTTGGCCACGCGGAGGAAATGAAGTTAAATACGCCGCTTTTGCGAAACTTCCGGCCCGCGCAGCACGATTCCAAAGGTTCACGCTGTGGCCCCCTCGGCTCCCTCCATCAAACCGACCGCTAGCCGCCGACGCTTACGATTCGGCGGCCGGGGTTCGCGCAAGCGGGTTCAACCACGTGGGCTGGCTCCGGCGGAGATGTTTGTGGTTTCGTTCTTGGCCTTGATCGTTGCCGGAACGCTTGCACTCAGATTCATACCGGCTTTGTATCAAAATGAAGGCCTGGGCTGGACCGATGCGATTTTTACATCGACGAGTGCGGTTTGCGTCACGGGCCTAATCGTCGTTGACACCGCGACCTATTTCACACCGGTGGGCCAAGCCGTCATCCTGATGTTGATTCAGCTCGGCGGCTTGGGGATGCTCGTCCTGACCAGCGTCATCATCACGGCCCTCGGAGGACGTCCGTCGCTGGGAGCCGAGAAACTGGCGGCCGGGGCAAGTCACATGCTGCCTCAAGTTCCGGCGAAAAGGCTCATTGTGGATGTGGTTCGCTTTACGTTTTTCTTTGAAGCAATGGGCGCTCTCGCTCTCTACGTGCTGTGGGCCCCTCGGCTCGGCTGGAAGGAAGCCCTTTGGCCTTCCGTTTTTCACTCCGTCAGCGCTTTCTGCAACGCCGGATTTTCGACCAATTCGGCTTCGCTGGTCGAGTTCCAGAATTCGCCTGCCACCATCATGGTCATCTCCATTTTGGTCGTCACCGGCGGTCTCGGTTTTATCACGATGGAAGAAATTCATCAGCGTTACTTTCGAAGGAACAAGGCCATACGACGTTTGTCGGTTCATAGCAAGTTGGTCCTTGCGACCAGCGCTTTACTTTTGTTCGGATGCTGGCCGATATTTGCCACATTCGAATGGAGCGGCGTTTTGTCGGGGATGTCGATCACGGACAAACTCAGTAACTCGTTTTTCTTGAGCGTCACGCCGCGTACCGCGGGATTCAACACCATTGATTATGGTGCCACCTCGGATAGCACAAACTTCTTGACCATCATCCTGATGATGATCGGGGGCTCTCCCGGTTCCACTGCCGGTGGGATGAAGACGACGACGTTTGCCATGCTCGGGCTTCTAGCGTGGTCTCGACTTCGTTCACGTCCGACCGCCAGTTTTGCGGATCGCTCCATTCCTGCGGAAACGATTCAGCGTGCAACCGGCCTTTTTGTGATCGCCACCGGTATCGTTGTGCTCGGCGTCTTTTTGCTCGCATCGATCGGAGACGTTTACGGAGCGACGCAACCGTTCTTGGTTCGTCTTTTCGAAACGGCGAGCGCCTTCAACACGGTCGGACTTTCGATGGGGATCACGCCACAGTTATCGACACCATCACGTTGGGTGGTCATTATTTTAATGTTTGCGGGACGGACGGGCCCACTGTCCATCGCAGCCGCTCTCGTCGTTCGTCTATCCACCGGAGGACGCTTTCGACTCGCCTACGAAGACGTCGTCGTCGGCTAGCCCCCACGCATGGACTGGAGATCACTATGAAACGTTTTGTCGTCATCGGACTCGGGAACTTTGGGTTTACCGTGGCGAAATCGCTGTCGGAGCAGGGGCACGATGTCATCGCGGTCGATCTCAACGGAGACGTTATCGATAGGCTGGCGACTTTTGTGTCACGAGCGGCTGTCGGTGACGCGACCGATGTCGAAACGATGCGGCGGATCGGAGCCGCCGAAGCGGACGCCGCGATTGTTTCGACGGGAGACGACATTTCGTCGAGCATTTTGGCGACAATGGCTCTCCACGACGTGAAGGTCAAAGATATTTTTGTCAAAGTCGTCTCCAGCGACCACGCACGGGTCATGCAACGGATCGGCGTCACCGATGCCGTGTTTCCCGAAAGAGACACCGCGTTGGCACTTGCCGCCCGAATCAGTGGTTCGGCACTATTGAATTACGTCAAACTGGGCACCGGATTCAGCGTTCAAGAAATGGGTGTCCCGAACAGTTGGTACGGAAAATCCATTCGGGAGCTCCAGCTTCGCAAGAACTACGACATCTCGATTGTCGCCCTGCACGATGTGTTGACCGACAAGATTACAGCGACGCCCGATCCTGATTACAAACTGAAAGACTCTGACACGCTGCTCGTCGCCGGCGATGACGCGGCGTTGGAGAAAGCGGCGAGCGTGAAGTAGGGGCTTTGCGGCCAATGGTAACCCACCCGCGTAGACTTCACTCCTGATTTGGTGCGACGGCCGCGGGGAGGTCTCTTGCTTCGCAAACGTTGCGGCGACTCGCTGTGTTTCCTTGATGGAAAATCGTTTTCTCGTGTCAAGGGACGACGCCGCTCGATCAGTTTCAGCTGCGCATACCCCGCATTCGTTCTTATTCGTTTTTGTCCCGAATTAAAATCGTCCGCGTCTATGAATCCTCGAACTTTGATACTGGTGGCCGCGTCGTTGCTATCGCTGGGGCGCACTTTCGCTGAAACAAAGGAGGTATCGCTTCCCGATCCGACCGTCCCGGGTTTGCGTTACTACTATCCTCCGGAGAAAGTCGAACCGCGGGTTCTCGAGACCGACATTTGCATTTACGGGGGCACGAGCGGCGGTGTGATCGCGGCGATCCAGGCCGATCGCATGGGTAAACGCGTGGTTTTGTTGGAATTCGGTAAACATTTGGGCGGCCTCAGTTCGGGCGGCTTGAGTCATACCGATGGAGGTGACCCGGCGGTCTGCGGCGGGATCGCCCGTGAGTTCTACCAGCAAATCGGACAACGCAACTTCCGCCCGTCCGAAGCCGAAGCCGCGTTCGAAAAGCTGCTCGAGCCGACGAAGGTCGTTGTTCATCATCTCGCACATTTGGACAAAGTGACCAAAGACGGATCTCGCATTATTTCTGTCACAATGGAAGACGGCTTGGAGGTGCGGGCGAAGCAATTCATCGACGCGACGTACGAAGGCGACTTGTTGGCGCGGGCTGGCGTTTCCTGGCACGCCGGCCGAGAGGCCAATTCGGTTTACGGTGAGACCTACAATGGCATTCGGCGCCCGGGCAAAGGTGGGCATAACTTTCCGACACGCATCGATCCTTTCCGCATTCCAGGCGATCGATCCAGCGGTTTGTTACCGCGGGTGAACGACGATCCGGGAAAACCGGGTGACGGGGATCATCGCATTCAGGCCTTCTGTTTTCGCATGTGGTTGACGAAGGACGACCCGCTGCCGTTTCCCAAACCGAAGGTCTACGACGAAGATCAGTACGAATTGTTGGCGCGTCTGTTTGAATCGGGGGTCGAACCGCAAATCCAATGGAGTCTCGACACCAACAACCATCACCTGTTCCGCGGAGCGTATTTCATCGACTTCGTCGGCGGTAATTATGGTTGGTCCGACGCCGACTGGGTCGAGCGAGAACGCCTCTTTCAAGACCATGCCAATTACCAGATCGGTTTGATGTGGTTTCTGGCCAACAGCGACCGCATTCCCGAACCCCATCGCTCGGAGATTCGAAAGTGGGGTCTTCCGCATGACGAGTACATCGACACGAGCGGATGGACCCACCAGCTTTACATCCGCGAGGGGCGGCGAATGGTCAGCGATTACGTGATGACCCAGCACAATTGCCAAGGCGTCGAAGTCCCGAAAGATTCGGTGGGGCTGGCGTCGTACAACATGGATTCACACCACTGTCAGATGACGGTCGTCGATGGCGCCGTCCGAAACGAAGGCAACGTCGAGATTCCCGTCGAACCGTACCCGATTTCCTATCGGGCGTTGACTCCGCGGCGAGACCAGTGCACCAATCTGCTGGTGCCCGTCGCACTTTCGTCCACCCACATCGCCTTCGGGTCCATCCGCATGGAGCCGGTTTTCATGCTGCTCGGCCAAAGCGCCGCAACGGCGGCGTCTCACGCCATCGAAGGTGACGTTGCGGTGCAGGACGTCGATTACGACCGACTTCGCAAGCAACTGCAGGACGACGGGCAAATCCTGGAATACTCGGGCCCGCCCCGGCGTCACGGCGGCGACACCGGTGCGGATCCCCGAACGTTGCCCGGCCTGGTGATCGATAACGATGAAGCCGAACTGATCGGCCGGTGGCAAACCAACAACGTGACGAATCCTCGCGTCGGCCGAACGTACGCCCACGACGGTAACGATGCCAAAGGCGAATGCGTCGCAAAGTATCATTTTCGAATCCCCAAGCCGGGACACTACGAGGTGCGAATCAGTTGGCCACCGAACGCCAATCGTGCGACGAACGTTCCGATCACCATTCGCCCGGATCGTCAACCGAAAACGGCGACGGTGAAGGTGAACCAGAAAATCGGCGGCAAGGATGGATTCCATTCGCTCGGCGACTACCTGTTCGGCGAGTCCGCGACAATCGAAATTTCTAATCAAGGCACCAATGGCCATGTCATCGCCGATGCGGTGCAGTTGATCCCGGTTGCTCCTGTGGAGGAACCCGATGCGGAAGGGACTCAGGCGGAGGAAACCCCCGCGGAAGACGATTCGTCCCTCAAGAACGCAACGTCGCGACTCGATTCCACAACACCGCAAACAGAAACGGTCGACGGGCGAGACGTCACCCACGGCGATCCGAATGCTCCGAATGCTCCGAATTTATTGTTGCTGTTTGCCGATGACTTGGGTTACGAGGCACTCGGCTGTTACGGCGGCCGGGACTTTCAAACGCCGAATCTGGACCGTCTCGCCGAACAAGGCATGCGTTTCAGCCGCGTCTACACCAGCCCAGTATGCACACCGTCACGAATGAGTCTGTACACCGGAGCCTACGTTTCGCGGCACCGCTACGACCGTGTGCTTCCGGTCCATCAAGGCACCAGGGAAGCCGTCGACTTCCGCAATCGCTGGACGACCTATCCGCAAAGTTTAAGCAAGGCCGGATATCTAACCTCGGTTACCGGCAAGTGGCAACTTGCGGCGTTGGAATACCATCCCGATCATTGTCGAGATGCCGGTTTCGATTCGTGGTGCGTTTGGCAAATCTGGCGTCAGGGATCCAAGACGACTCGCTACTGGAACCCGTGCTTCAATCACGACGGCCGGATCCGCGACGACATCGCCGAGCGGTTCGGTCCCGACGTTCTGGCCGACTACGTGATCGATCAGATGCGGGCCGCGGTCGAATCGGAACGGCCTTTTTACATTCACCACAATATGTTGTTGCCGCACTGGCCGATCGTCCGAACCCCCGCGGACAAGGCGCACGACAGGGCCGCTTCGCTCGCCGGGATGGTCAACTACATGGATCATCTTTGCGGCCGCATCGTCGATGAAGTCGATCGGTTGGGCATCGCCGAAAATACCGTGATCGTCTTCATGGGCGACAACGGAACCGACGCAGAAACGCCCCGACAGACCGACGCCGGTGAGGTCGCAGGCGGCAAGTTCGATCTTAATGACGCCGGTACGCATATCCCGATGATCGTCCGCCAAACCGGGACCATTGGATCGGGAGTGGTTGTCGACGACTTGATCGATATCGTTGATTGGTTTCCCACGTTCTGTGAACTCGCGGATGTGCAACTTCCAGCGGAGGCTCCCTACGATGGCGTTTCGTTCGCTGGCCGTTTGCGCGGCGAAAGACCATCAACCCGTCGGTGGGTCAGCAGTGGGATCAATCGTGAAATCAGCCTGTTTGACGGCGGATGGCGCGTCAACGCACGTGACGAACGCGTCACCGATGCGAGGCGACTTCCCCGCGAAGTCATCGTCGACCAAGTCCCGCGAGACGAGTCCGTCAGAATCGGCAGGCTTCGAGAAACAGCGAACTCTCTATGGGAAAGATCACGCGCCCCATCGGGACTCGATCAATGATCACCGATGGGCATGAAATAAATACATGGTGCCGTAGGTCCAGTTCTTGGCGGGCATGTTCGGGTAATTGATACGATCCATCATCACCGCGATGTAGGGTGCCGGATATCCGTCAGGTAGCGGAATGATGTTGGGCCATATCCGAGTCCCGGTGTTGGCGTTCCAGGGCGGCAGGTGCATCTTCAGTTGCCCGATCGGTTTCAGGTCGGGATACGAGCGGATGTAGACTTGACGGTCCGCGCTGCCGAAGAACACATAGCGAGTCTTGCCGATCCGTTGAATCAAGGTTCCCGTGCTGTCCATGTCGACCGGCCCCGCCACCCGCTCGTAATCGCGATCCCAGCGGTCCGATTCCCACATGCCCGCTCGATACTTGCCCGCCCGTTCGGACAATAACAAACGCCATTTTCCGACTTGCGAGTCGTAGACACCGTGGGGATCCTCGTGCTCGCCGACCAATCCGATCGGCCGTGCCCGCATGACCGAAAAGCCTTTCCGCGGATCACGGGTGCTCGAGACCGCCAGGATCGCTTTCTCTTCTTTACGCGTTGTCGTTCCCAGTGCGCTAAAGCCGGTGGTCCAACCTCGCCACAGCCCCGACGGTTCGTCGTAAAACAGGTGTGACGCGAGTTCGTTCCTCCAAAGTCCGTCACCCATGTCAAAGACGATGACCCCCTCGAACCGCACATCGAAGACGGACGGGTTCATGGAAAACACCCCCTGCATCGGATGCGGAAGAGCCCGGCCGCGGATCGTCATGGTCAGCCAAACCCGTCCTTCACTCAACAAGGGTTCTCCGCTGCGGTCGGTGATCGCGCGGATATCGGCTTGGCCACATCCCGGCGTCAGCGCCGACAGGGCTTCGTTGATTTCGACCGAGGCGTTCTTGTCGAGTTCGCAGAAGAAGAGGAATTCGTAGCGGCGGATCAATTCCGTGCGTCGCAGTTCCAAATGCTCATTGAAATCGGGATAGCCGACGAGAATCGACCGCCCTTGCGATTCGACGAACAAGTTGGCGCCGACGCCCAGCATCTGTACGCGTAGTCGCACCTCGCCGGTTGTCTTGACGTCGTCCGGCCAGGCGAATTCCTGACGGTCCACTTCCCGACCTTGTTTCACCACTGTCCAGCGAATCGCTTTGTACTCGCCGTTCTCAGCCACAAGGCTAGCCGAGAGATGACTCGCCGCGGCGGTGTCATGAAATCGCATGCCTGCTTGCCCACTGCCGACGAGATGATGCAGGGCGATTTCGTAGGTCGCGAAAGGATTGAATCCGCCCACCCAGCGTGCCTCGGTCGCATTCTTTTGGGTGGCGGAGACCTTGAGTCGGCCGGCTTTGATCGAAGCCATGGTCGCAGCGGTCCGATCACCCACCTTGGGATGCATCAAGTCCAAGCCCACGATCTTTGCCGGCTGCAGCGAGGCGAGCGGAATCCGCTGGGAACGATCAAAGATCATGCGGCGGGTCGCCTGTCGGCGGAACTCAAGCATTTCGGGTCCGACGTCCCCGGCGGTGTCCGGCCCGCCCTCGGGCAACTGGGCGTGAACATCGACGACGAACAAACAGGGCAACATGATGCCCATGACTGCCATCAAGTGTCGGCTGATTTGTCGCGTCTGGTGATCTGTCATTTCCGCTGTTCTCCGTTTCAAAAACACTTGCTTTGCACCACCACATGACCTTTCCGTCAATGATGCATGCGTTTGGGCGTTGCACAAAAAAAGATTTCCCGCAAGCGTTTCAGAGTTCGAATACGTAGGTCAAAGAGAAATATATTCCCAACACGATGAACAAGCCGCCCGTTCCCATGCGTGCCCACCATTCGACTTTCCCGAGGATCTGATAAGTTTTACCTACCGAATTCACACTGTAGGCCAACAAGGCCGCGACCACGAGCACCGGCAGCGCCGTTCCGACGCCATAAATCAAGGGCAGCGAAAGGGAACCGCCGCGGATCGTGGTCGCGGGCAAGTCGATTCCGACGCCTTGCATCACTTGAGTGATGGCGCCGGCATCGGAACCGAGCGTCAACGCGAGCAGACCAAAAAACCAAGCCGCCGAAGTCGGACAAAAAGAAATCGCGAACAAGACGCCCAGAAAAAAGGCTCCCCATACGCCCATCGCGTCCACTCGCTTTTGGATCCCCTCGGTCAGCCCGCCGCCGCTAAACTCTACACTGACGATGCCGGTCAAAAAGCCCCCCAGCAGTAAAAAAATGGGGCCGAGCAACAGGTGCATGTAACGTTGCAGGAAAACGGACACGGCGGGAATCGATAGGCTGGTCCCTGTCAACAGACCGGCCAATACGACGTACAGGACGCAGCGGCCCAGCGTATACAGCAAGCCCGCCTGGATGACCCCCTTGGACTTGGACCGGCCGACCCGGCCGACCCGGCCGCCGATGTACGAGATCGCCGCGATGTTGGTCGCCAACGGACAGGGACTGATCGAGGTCAGGACACCCAAATACAAGGCCGTTAATCCATAAATCGAAAACGTGAGCATGCCGGTCGGTCCGATTGTATGTCTTCGTCTTGCTACTGAACGTGTTCCGCTTCGGTGCGTCGCATCAATCCGTCTTCCATCTCATAAATCGTGTCGAACACGTCGAGCGTGCGGTGATCGTGGGTCACGACGATCACCCCGGCGCCGAAATCACGGGCAACGCCCTGAAAAAGTTGCATCACCTGCCGACCACGATGACTGTCCAACGCCGCTGTCGGTTCGTCGGCCAAAATGACTTTGGGGTTGTTCGCCAAGGCTCTGGCCACGGCGACTCGTTGTTGTTGGCCGCCAGAGAGCATCGAAACACGGTGCTCGCTGCGATCGGCCACTCCCAATTTTTCCAGCAATTCCAAAGCTCGACGCCGCGCGGCCGCACCGGACAGGCCGTTAAGTTCCATCGCCAACTGCACGTTTTCGCGAGCGTTGAGAAATTCGATGAGGTTCGATTTCTGAAAAACGTAACCGATGTACTTTCGGCGAAACGACCGCAAGTTCACCGCCGCTTGTGCCCCCTTCATGACCAACCGACCACCGATGTTGACCTGACCGGAGGTGGGCGGATTGATCAGGCCGACGGCGGTCAAGAACGTCGACTTGCCCGACCCGCTGGGGCCGACTAGGGCGACGACTTCGCCCACGTGCACCAGCATGTTCGCGTCTCGCATCGCGATCACTTCGGTATTGCCACTGCCATAAATCTTGGTCAGCCCCAGGGTCTCGATGGCCAGTTCTTTCTGGGTGGGATTGTCCGCCACGTCGTTCGTATCGGTTCGCCTTCGCGTCATGCCGCCTATCCATTCAACACGGTGTTCGGTTGCACTTTCATCGCCTTCCAAATGCCCAGCAGGCTTGAAAGGACCGAGATGATCAAAACCACGATCGCGAGTTGGAAAAGGTCCTCCTCGGTCAAGACCACCCGACGCGGAAAGGCGGGAAACAATCGGCTGCCGGCAAGGTAGGCGATTCCATAGCCGAGCACACCGAGCAAGAGAGCCTGCTGCAGGATCATGCCCAAGATGACGTGATTCGGTGCGCCGATCAGTTTCAGCAGGGCGATCGAATAAATCTTATCAAGGGTCAAAGTATAAATGATCAACGCCATGATGATACCAGCGATGATCGTCAGCAGCACTCGAAACATGAATAACTGACGCCGGGCTTTGTCGACGATGCCCTGAACCAACAGCGTTTCCTGTCCGTCTCGCGTGTACACCGATACGTCTTCCCAACGATCGATCAGGGCAGCCACTTCGGCAGGAACGGCCTGCGGTTTTAGCTTGACAACCACGGCGCTGATGCTGGGCGACGAGATGGCGGCCAACTCGTTTGTGGGACGAGACAACTGCTCGGAAAGCTGAGGTTGCCGCATGAACAACTCGTTGGACTGACCCCGGATGTCTCGCGCGGCCCGCTCCAGTCGAATCGCCTCGGGTGGCGAATCGAACTGAATGGCTTGGGAGTCGAGAAAAGTGGTGAACGCCATACCGTCACCCCCGGTGCTGACCATTCCTTTGGTCAAACCGACGATCCGATAGGCGTCTTTGCCGAGCCGAATTTCTTCACCCAATTCCAGCCCGAGACTTGAATCGGCAATCATCTCGTAATGGTTTTGGCGGAGATGGCGTCCGGCGACCAAGGGAATCCAAGTGCCCCGATCTTCGGGCCAACTCAGACCGAGGATGGACATCCGCAACAGCTTGCCTCGATGCTGGCGTTGGATCGTGTGGAAGACGAATTCACGTGCCGAAGCGACCCCCGGAACCGCAGCGGCGCGATAGACCATCGAGGGTGGAATGCGCGAAAGTTCCGCGAACGGTCCGCGGGTGTCTTGTTGGACGATCCACAAATCGGCATCGATGCGATTGATCAGGATCGTCGCGTCTTCGAGAAGCCCTCGATAAATCCCTGCCATCCCCATGACGATCATCAACAGCATGCCGATGCCGAACGTGGTCAGTGCAAACCGTCCCACGTTATTGGCGATATCTTTCAGCGCGAGATTCATTGCCGCGTGATCCTGTCCCCCTCACGGAGTTTGCGCCCCGCAGGGCTGATCAGAATGCTTTCGCCCTGCTGAAGCCCGTCCAGGACTTCGACTTTTCCCTGGCCTTGCAAGCCGAGCCGCACCGGCCGAAAGCGGGCCAAGGCTGATCGGGCGACAAACACACCGGCCCGACCGTCTTCGACGTGTACCAACGACTCCGGAATCACCAACGCGTCTTCGCTGCGATCGACCTCGATGAAGACCTCGGCCCTTTGCCCGATGGACCAATTGTCCGGCAATTCAAGGACCCGCACGTCGACAACGAATTCGCGTGTTTCGCGATCGGACTGTTTACCGAGACGGGCGACGGTGCCTGAAAAAGTCTTCTGCGGGTCGGAACGAAACACGACCCGCGCGGGTTGATCGTCGTGCAGCCGCCCCATCTGGGTCTCATCCACCCAAGCCGAAATCCATAACTCTTCCATGGAAATCAGATCGACCACCGCCGTTCCGGGAACAGCGATCGCTCCCGGATCCTTGAAGCGGTTGATGACCAAGCCATCGAAGGGAGCCAACAAGCGGGTGTCGGCCAGCCGCGTTTGTTGGTACTTGAGCGACTCTTTGGCCAGCGCGATCTGCTCCTGGGCTTCGCCTAGTCCCGCGACGGCACGAGCGACACCGGCCTGCGCGGACTCGTACGCTTCCTGAGCCTGGTCGAGTTCTGAATCGCTGACCGCATCGGCCGCACTCAGTTTTTGCAAACGTTTGTATTCGGATTCGGCTTGATTGAACGCCGAATCGGCCTGAAGTCGTTCCGCTCGGTAGCGTCCCAGGGTCGCTTCGGCGGCCGCGACGGTCGCCTCGGCGACCTTCACCTGTTGAGCCAGATCACGATCGTCAAGCCGCGCCAAGAGCTGGCCCGCCTTCACCTGATCTCCTTGGTCCACCAACATCTCGGCAAGCAACCCGGAGATCTTCGGGCTGATCGTGGTTTGCATGCGGGCTTCCAGTGTTCCCGTGCCCATCACTTCGCCGACGATGGTCTCTCGTGTCACGTCCTGCGATTCCAAACGGATCGGTCGCGAGCGAATATAAAAAACGGCTCCGGCAATCACCGCTAGGGCGACCGGCCACCGTAAAATGCGAATCCGACTAAACATCCGGTGCATCGCCTTTGCCAAACACGAGTAACTTTCCGAAACGGCCAAAAGACAAGGTATTATTTCATGTAGGCGTTCACATTCCGCTGCACGTACTCAATGAATTTCGGCTTGTCGCGAACCTTAGTCCAAATCTGTTCGAGATCTTGAAACTTTCCCACCTTGTTGTCCGTGATTTTCGAAACGATCAAGGCGGGGCCCATCACCTTATAGGCTTTCGCGAGTGCGGCATTTTCTTTCGCTTCGTAGTCGATCATTCGAAACTCGACTGAGCCTTCTTTCCTTTGCTTCGGAAACCCTTGCTCGATCGCTTCCTCGGAATAGCTGCCCATCATTTTGCAGGTCGGACACCGCTCCGTGCGGTGGAAATACATTGCGATGACCCGATCGGGCTTGACCGACGGTCCGTCGGCGAAGGAGCTGTCGGACAACGGTATCATGGCCTCCGAATCGACTGGCGAATCCGCGTCCTCGGATCGGTCGTCGACCTGGGCGAGCATTCGCTCGACGTTATCTCGGATCAGCTGCGAAAACTCGGATTTGTCACCGACCAAGCCCCAAACTTCATCGAGCCGTTTCCAGTCCTGCAGTTGTCCGTCGACGTATCGGGTGACCACCACGACCGGCATGATGATTTCGAATCGGCTCGCCAATTCGGCGTTTTCTGGCGCCTCGTAGTTCGATGTCTTCCAAGCCAGTTCGCCTGCGGCGAGCTGCGATTTGAAATGCTCTTGAAGAGCCGCCTCGGTTTGGGATTCGATCGCTTCACAGGTGACACAACGCGTGCCGCCGTAGAAGTAATGAACGACCAGCCCGTCGTCCGCCACCGCCGGCGAACGATTCTCGGCCGCCACCGTGGAAAATCCGCCTGCCGCCCGCAGCGATTCCAACTGATCGGCCATCCGCAACAAATGAGGCTCCAGTCGATTCGCGGCTTGCGAGTCCAGCGAGCGTGCGATCAGGACGACCAAAGTTGCCGAAAAAAACGAAATCAAGCAAATGCTCAAGGCGTCTTTGATTTTCATCGTGATTCCTTTCATGCCAACAGGGCGGCGATCTCATCGACGGTGGCGACTTTGCCGACGATCTTGACTTCACCGTCGATCGCAAGCGCGGGCGTGGCCATCACGCCAAAGCCGGTGATCTGCATGATGTCGGTCACTTTTTCGATCCTCGCGTCCCGGCCGTTTTGCTTGATCGCTTCTTCGACGTTGTGTTCCAGTGTGCGACACTTGGCACAACCGGTTCCCAGCACTTGCACTGTTTTCATTTCATTTCTCCTGAGTTCCTGATTAACTAAAAAATAGACCGAATGCCATCCCGGCCGTCGAACTCATCACGACGGTCAAAGCAACGAAAGCCATCGTCTTCTTAACGCCGATCACGCTGTAAATCACCGCGATGCTTGGCAGCGACAACGCCGGACCGGCTAGCAGCAATGCCAGAGCCGGACCGCGTCCCATCCCCAGCCCGATCAAGGCTTCCAGAATGGGAACCTCCGTCAAGGTGGCGAAATACCACATCCCGCCGATGACCGAAGCGATCAGATTGGCCCGCGGACCATTGCCGCCGACCCAACCGGCCACGAGCTCGTCGGGAATGAGGGCTCCGATGAAACCGGTCGCCAACACGCCGCCGAACAGCAGCGGAATGATCGACTTGGAAAAGCTCCATGTTTCCGCCATCCATGCGTCGATCTCGTCGCGGTCGAACCAGCGCCAGACCATCGTCAATGTGGCTGCGAACAAGGCGGTGGCGAAGTACCAGCGATGGTGATAAATCCAGGCGACCCATCGATAACTGTCCGGGGTCACGTCTTCCTCGGCGACGATCTCATCGATGTTCAGAGTCAGCTTGGCCCCCTGGGGATGGTCTCCGAGCGGTTCTTGTAACTGGACGCGATACGTTTCGCCGGTTCGGATCAGCACCGAGACGTTCATCTGACGTCCGTCGGCCGTTTCGATCCGTGTGGTACTCGGGTTGGCCCAGTCGCTGAAAACGAGGAACAAAATCATGGTGGCAAAGAATAAAACGGTTTGCCAACCTTTTCGTTTGGCGGCAGGCGGATCGGGCAACCGCATCGTCGCGGCGGTTCGTTCCTCCTCGTCGGAGCGAAAGATCCAGGCCATGAGCAACCCGATGACGATGGCGAACAAAATTGATCCGATGACACGCGCGATCCCGAGATCAAACCCCAGCACGCGAGCGGTCAGAAAGATCGCCATCACGTTGATCGCGGGACCCGCGTACAAAAAAGCGGACGCGGGGCCGAGTCCGGCACCGACGCGATAGATCCCGGCAAACATCGGCAGAACGCTGCACGAACACACCGCCAACACAGTGCCCGAAGTCGACGCGACGCCATACGCCTCGGCTTTGTTCGCTTTGGGACCGAGGTGTCGTAGAACCGCTTCCTTTTGAAAAAACGTCGCGATCGCGCCGGCGATGAACATTGCCGGGACGACGCAGGCCAGGGTGTGATAGCGGACGTACCACTGCAGCAGATAAAAGCCTTCGTGGATCGCGTTTTGAACGTCCGGGCTGGTGAAGTTCACGAAATACGCGAACAGGAACACCGCGACGATCGCGGCCAGAATCACCAGTTGTTTTCGGTCCATCGCCGAACCCCTTGCGTGCGTGCTTGGCCAAGTATGCAAATACTGACGTAAAAAAACCGCCGGCGTCACGGCGCTAGTGCTGCCTGCTGCCTTTTCACATTGCCGGCGAGAACCTTCTCGACGCAATCGGTGAATCCGCCCAAGCAACAGATCGTCGTGCGATAAAAGACCATTTGGCCTCGCTTTTCGACTTCGACCAGACCGGCGTTCTTGAGCACCGTCAGGTGCCGTGAGACCGTCGACATGTCCGAGCCGACCAACGCCTTCAAATCGCACACACAGCGCTCGCCGTGCTGGGCGAGTTCGTCCATGACCTTCAATCGAGCCGGATGGGCGAGCGCCTTGAACACCTTGGCGCGCGCTTCGTATTTGGCGAGTTCTTTCTTGTTCATGATACCCTGACTATCGGCTTTGCTTTCTTGGCAATTTAGCCAAATACAGAATTCTCGTCAAGGCGGGCTTGGCCGAAACTCGCCACCCCCCTCAGACCCGGGCCATCAGGTAAAGCATTTCGGTGCAGATCTGTGCCGAACGTTCGTCGTATCGACGGGCTTCGCATTCGGTGTCGTCGGCGACCTTCGGGTCTTCGTAGCGAATCGGCATCCGCAGGTCACACCCCATGACCACAGGACACGCTTCATCGGCTTGGGAGCAAGTCATCACCGCACAGTAATCTCGCGTCGGGTTGGGCGGCGTGTCGTAGGCCTTGGAGAAGCAGATTTGCGGAGTCGATGAATCGGAGGTCTCGACGCGGTAGCGTGGATTGGCGGCGCCAGGATCCTTGGCCGTGATCTTGAGCCCACATCGCTGCATCGCTGCGACGGCGCGGGGATTCAATGCCGTGGCTTCGGTTCCGCCCGAAAACGTTTCCACGCCGTCGAGCCCGTAATACTCGGCGGCCACTTGTGCCCAGATCTGGGACAGATGGCTGCGGCGTGAATTATGAGTGCAAATGAACGTCAGTCTCGCCGGAACAGATTTCGCGAGGCGATGACGAACGTACTCCGCCAATTTTTCGAGATCGGCCTTTCGTTCACTCGGAATCGTGTCGCTGTCCGAAATCCTCGCCTGCAAATAACGCCGAAGCCCGGGATAGAACGAGTCGGCCGAGGGGGCGGGTTGTCGCGGAATCATCTGGTGTTCTTTCCGTTCACTCGACAAGGGGCAACGCGATCGCCGGGACGGTGGACCGCTGATCGGCGTCACGACAGGGACGAATGCCGCGACCGACAACTTTTAGCACCTTGACGGCCCAGAGAGAACACCAGTAAACTTGCATCGTGACGCAAATATGCAAAAAAACGGACTCCATGAAACCTCAAGAAGCCTCGCAGTGCTGCGGACCGATCGACGACTTGCTCGACGCGGAGCTTTTCAAAGCGTTGGGCGAGCCGACGCGATTGAAGCTGCTGTCTTGTCTCGCCAAGTGTGGCCGGCCTTGCTCGGTCACCGAGTTGACCGAGTGTTGCGCCGTCGACCTCTCCGTCGTGTCGCGACACCTGGGGGTGCTCGAGAAAGCCGGCATCCTGTCGGCCTCGAAAGAAGGCCGGGCAGTCTTTTATACGGTGCGATACAAGCACCTGACGGAGGCTTTTCGTTCACTGGCGAAGGCCGTTGAGACCTGTCGTCCGAAGCGTCGCCGCGTCAAGGCTTGACCCGACGATCGTGTCTAGTGATCGCTTACCACCGACGGCGGACCGGACCGTCTGCCAAGCACAACCGATGACCTCGAAGGACCGTTTCTGTGGACAGAGTTGAAACGACTGCGATCAGTTTTTTCGAAAAGAACCTATCGTACTGGGTGGCGGCCTGCATGGCCGTCGGGGTGTTGATCGGGAAATTCGCGCCGACCGTCCCCGCAACGCTTTCCAAGTTTGAATACGCCAACGTATCAATTCCCATCGCGATACTGATCTGGTTAATGATCTATCCGATGATGATGAAGGTCGATTTTGCCAGCATCAAGAATGTGGGAAAGAACCCGAAAGGTCTTTTTGTTACTTGGATAGTCAATTGGCTCATCAAGCCCTTCACCATGTTCGGCATCGCGGCGTTTTTTTTCTATGTCGTCTTCAAGCCATGGATATCACCCGACTTGGCGAAAGACTACTTGGCCGGGGCCGTTCTCCTGGGCGCCGCACCGTGTACGGCGATGGTGTTTGTGTGGAGTCACCTGACGCGAGGCAATGCCGCTTACACGGTGGTCCAAGTCGCGACCAACGATCTGATCATTCTGATTGCCTTCACCCCCATCGTGGCGCTGTTACTCGGTATCGGCGGAATCACCATCCCGTGGACGACGCTGATCGTGTCGGTGGTTCTTTTCGTCGTCGTTCCCCTGACCGCCGGCATTCTGACCCGGACCTTACTCATTCGTTCCCGAGGTGAGGAGTTTTTCCGAAATACGTTCTTGCCGAAATTCAACACCCTCACCATCACCGGGTTGTTGCTGACACTGGTTTTGGTTTTTTCTTTCCAGGGCGAAGTGATTCTCAACAATCCGCTGCACATCGTTCTGATTGCTATTCCGTTAATCATACAAACCGCGTTGATTTTTTTCCTGGCCTATGGGGCCTGCTACCGACTGCATTGCCACCACGACGTCGCGGCCCCGGCGGGAATGATCGGTGCGTCCAATTTCTTCGAACTCGCCGTCGCTGTTGCCATCACGCTGTTCGGAGCCTCCTCGCCGGTTGTGTTGGCCACGATCGTCGGCGTGCTGGTGGAGGTGCCCGTGATGCTGACACTAGTCGCTTACGCGAACCGCACGAGAGATGCGTTTTCTAAATTCGAAACAGCCACCGAAAACAAAAAGGCCGATCCGGTTTGATTGCGGTCAGAAGGAGACTCGACCCCGGCCCGGCCGCTACGCCGGACTCGCGCCCA
>CAYVRC010000057.1:0-7335 GCA_964453205.1 uncultured Pirellulaceae bacterium
TTCGTCAACTTTCACGGCGACACATTTTTCGTACGTCGGTTTCGCTTTCGCATAAGCGTCGTTGACCAATTTCGCCGCGGGCTCGCGTCCGTAGAAATGGTCGTCCTGTTTGTACCCGTAGCTGCCCGCGACCACCATCGATCTGCCCGGCGGTGTAAGATTAGCAAGCGTTTTTTTCCCGAGCAAATCCATCCTTACGAAAGGTTCCCGCCATGTCTGTGTTCCGTCTTTTGTCGCTGTGTGTTGTCGGTTCCCTTGCCGTCGTCTGCCGAGCGGACGATGCCGTCGATTTGAAGGTTGGCGATGACGCGCCGAAATTCGAAGTCATGGACGACCAAGGGCGACCCTGGAAATCGTCCGAACATTTCGGCAAAAAAATCGTCGTCGTGTATTTCTATCCGGCCGACATGACCGGCGGTTGCACGGCCCAGGCGTGTGGTTACCGAGACAACCTGGGCAAGTTGGCCGACCAAGACGTGGAAGTCGTCGGCGTCAGCGGTGACAGCGTCGAGAACCATCGGCTGTTCAAGATCGCCCACGATTTGACGTTCACCCTGCTCGCCGATGAACAAGGCGAAGTCGCCAAAAAGTTCGGTGTCCCGGTCACCGAAGGCGAAAAGACCGTGAAAGCGACGATCGCCGGCATCGAACGTTTGCTCAAACGCAACGTCACGACGAAGCGATGGACCTTCGTGATCGACCGCGAAGGCAAGATCGCCTACAAGGACGACAGCGTCCAAGCCAAGGCGGATCCCGAAAAGATCTTGGTCGCCGTGCAGGCGATTCGCTGATTTTTCTTTCCGAGAAACCCGGCCCGCCGCCGACGCGGGCCGGTAAGCTGGAGGGTGGGACGAACCAGCCTGGGCGTCTTTTTTTGTGACCGCTTTCGGAGTCTTATCCATGAACGTTTCTCCCGGATCATTCGTTTCCGATCGAATCGGCGCGATTGTCGGATCGGCCTTTCTCTCACCCGTCGTTTTCTTCGCGGTTGCCGCTTCGTTCACCGCACCGGCGTCGACCGGATGGGCCGACGACCCGGTGGAGGTCTCGAATCCCAAAGACGCCGGAGTTACCGGGGACGCCGAAGTTGCCAAGGACGCCAAAGTTGCCAAGGACGCCCGGGCCGAACAGTCCGATGCACCGGAGATTCCCGACGGCGACGCCGACGCGATCTTTGCCTTCGCCAATGAGGTCATGAAAAATCGGGGCAGCACGCTGGAGGAAGTCAAACAGTCGGCGCGGTCGGTCGTCGATGCGATGGACAAGATTCGCCGTCTCGACGAAGTCGATTTGAAGACGGAACTCAAGGCGTTGAACGTTCAGTTGCCCGCCTTTCAGTTCTTGGCCAATTACGACAAATCGGCCAAGGAAGAATTGGACGAACTTTGGGATCGTTTGGCGAAAGATGATCGCAAAGAGATTCGCCGGTTCGTGGAAATGGAGAGATTGAAATCGCGAATCGTAACGATCAATGCCGCTTCGCCCGAACAACGAAAGGAGATCGTCGGCGAGGTCGAAGCGATGCTGTCGGATGCCGAGATCGATCGTACGTTGTATTCCCTCGTGTCCAGTTTGGCTCGCTCGCTCTCCTACGGTGAGAATCCGGAATCGGGAGCCGAGCTTTACGAGACCTTGGCCGAGGCACTGGACAAGTCGGACGAAGAACAGTGGAAATCCATGGCCGAAAAGGCTCGCGGATCGGCGCGGCGGCTACGCCTGTTGGGCAATCCGATCGAAGTCACTGGAACCACGGCCGAGGGCGAGCCGTTCGATTGGTCTGATTACCGCGGCAAGGTTGTGCTCGTCGACTTTTGGGCGTCTTGGTGTGGCCCCTGCATCGGCGAGATCCCCAACATGAAACGCGCCCTGAAGGCCTATCCCGATGACTTTGTGATCGTCGGCATCAACATGGATCGTACCGACGCGGCGATGGAAAAAGCCGTCGAAAAGTACGACATCAATTGGGTCAACGTGGTCGGCGACGAGGAAAACGGCATGGGGTGGGATCATCCGATGGCTTCCTACTACGGGGTGACCGCCATCCCGACGGCGATCTTGGTCGATCGCGAAGGAATCGTCGTTTCTCTGGCGGCCCGGGGAGCGGAGCTGGAGGAAAAACTGCAAGAACTCATCGGCCCGCCCACGAAAGGGAGCGATGATGACGAAGACGCCGAGGACGATGGGACCGAGGCGAGTCGGTAGTTTCCCCCCGAGCGTTGGCAACCTTGCGGATCGGGCGTCCACGGCGAACGGGAACGTCATGTCCGAAAACGTGCCGGTCATGACGCTACGCTCGATTCCGACCCCAACGGCTTCGCACCGCGTCGAGTAACACGGCGGCAACGATGACTCCGCCGGTGATGATCTGTTTGTTGGCATCGGAAACGCCCATCTGAGCGAGGCCTGTTTGTAGCACTTGGATGATCAGCACGCCGATGAAGGAACTGACCACGCTGCCGCGTCCGCCCATCAAACTGGTGCCGCCGATCACACACGCGGCGATCGCCGCCAGCTCGATTCCGATCGCAGCGTTCGGATCGACCGTCGACAACCGCGAGGTCTGCGACAGCCCCGCCAATCCGCACAGGAAACCGCTAATCCCGAACACCGCGATCGAATACGGCGCGGCGCGGATGCCCGACATGCGAACCGCATCGGCGTTGGTACCGATGGCGATCAGGTAGCGGCCGAAAACCGTTCGCTGCAGCAAGAATTGGCCCAGCAGAACCGTGGAGATCGCGAAAAAGAAGGCCGGTGAAAGCCACACGCCGGCCAACGGTTGCCCGAACCATTCCACCTCTCGGCCGATGTAGATCGACTGCGAATCGGTGATGACCTTGGTCGCCCCCCGCGCCATTTCCAGCATGCCCAGCGTCACGATGAACGAAGGAACGCCAAAGCCGACCGAAATGCATCCGCTGAAAATCCCGCAGGCGACGACGGCGAGGAGAGCCACCGGCAGTCCGACCCAGATCGATCCTCCTTCCCGGGTCATCAAGACACCCAGGACCGCGGAGGACAACGCCAACAACGAACCGACCGACAAGTCGATTCCGCCGACGATCAAAACCAGCGTCATTCCGACGGCCAGAAAAGTCAGATCGGGAATCTGATTGGCGATCGAAAGGAAGGTGGCCGGTTGAAAGAAATTCTTGCTGCCGAAACTGAAAACCGCCACCAACAACAGCAGCACCGCGACCAAACCCGCATATTGAATCAGCGTTTGCGCGAACCGAGATTTCATGAGGAATAACCGGAAAAGGAAGCTTGCAAGAGGCTATCGCGGTCGAAGCCGGTTCGGTTCGACGTCGTCACCAGTCGCCCGGCCGACATCACCGCGATTCGATCGCAGGTTTCGAAAAGTTCGTCCAGGTCACTGCTGACGATGACCAACGCCTTTCCGCGCGCGGCCAACGATTCGAAAAGTTGATAGATACGTCGCCGCGAGGCCACGTCGATGCCTCGCGTCGGCTCATCGAACAGAAACACGTCCGCGTCCTGGGTCAGCCATTTCGCGATCGCAACCTTTTGTTGATTGCCGCCACTAAGCGAACCGGCGGATTGTTCGATGCCTTGACTGTGAATCGCCATGAATCGCCGCATCGATTCGGTTTCTTCGGTTTCCGATTTCCTTCGGATCAGACCTGCCGACGAAAACCGTCTGGCGAGCGCGGCGAGGGTCGTGTTGACTCGAATCGACTGGGACAACAGCAAGCCGTTTTGTTTGCGATCCTCGGTGACCATGGCCAACCCCGCGTCCACCGCTCGTGACGGAGACGTGAACGTGGTGGTCGCACCGGAGCGGCTCAGGGTGACTTGCCCCGCGGTGGCGACGTCGGCTCCGAAAACGCCCCGCAAGACTTCGGTGCGTCCCGAGCCGACCAAGCCGGTGATGCCGAATCGTTCGCCGCGATGAACATCGAAGGAGACGTCGCGGACCATGCCGCAGGTCAACCCCGCGACCCGCATGGCGATTTCGGACGTCCGGTGGGAGGTGTGGGTGGGTTCGGCGGACGACGCGGCTTCGCCGCTCATCCGCTGCACCATGTCGTCGGTCGTCAGCGACTCGGTCGCGAACGTCCCGACGCCTTTTCCGTCGCGAAGAATGGTGATGCGGTCGCTGATCGATCGGACTTCCTCCAAGCGGTGGCTGATGTAAATGATGCCGACCTGTTGACGACGGAGCCGGTGAAGTTGGTCGAACAGGGCGGCCGATTCACTGCCGCTGAGCGCCGCGGTGGGCTCGTCCAAGATCAACAGTTTGCATCGCCGGGCGAGCGAAGCGGCGATTTCGACCATTTGCTGACGCCCCACGCCCAGCGATCCGACGGGCGTGTCGACCGGGATACCGGACAATCCGAAACGGTCCAAGACGCGGCGGGCCGATTCCCGCAGTCGGCGACCACGGACGATGCCCAGCGTGTTGGGCAGCCGAGTCAGGTGCAGGTTCTCGGCGACCGACAAATTGGCGATCAGATTCAGTTCTTGCTGCACGATTTCGACACCGGCAGCCTCGGCCGACTGTTTGTGGCTCGGGCGATAGGGGACACCGTCGAGTTCCATGTCGCCTCGGCTGGCCGGGATCAAGCCGCTGATGATTTTGCAGAGTGTGCTTTTGCCCGCGCCGTTGGCTCCCAACAGGGCGTGGATTTCACCGGGACGGACTTCGATGTCGACGTTTTCCAGAACGGTGACTTGCCCATAGCGTTTGGTCAGCCCGATCGTTCGCAACAAGGGTCGCGGTTCTCGGTCCGTCATGGCACCAAAGATTCTTTGGTGATCAGGTCGACCGGCGTCTGGACGTCTTGCGGTTGGGTGTCGGAGGATTGCAACAGGTCCAACGCCGCTTCGATGCCGTACACGGCCAACTGATCGCCGTGTTGGTCGGCCGTGGCCAAGACTTTGTCTTCGGTGATGGCTTGTCGGATGGCGGAAATGTTGTCGAAGCCGACGATTTGCACCGCACCGATCCGCCCGGCACTTTTGACCGCCGCGATCGCCCCCAAGGCCATCGAGTCGTTCGCCGCCAAGATGGCTTTGATCTCCGGATACTCGCTGAGCATGGACGAAGCGATCGTCGCGGCTTGACTCATTTCCCAGTCGGCCGACTGGCTGTCGACGATTTCGATGCCGGCCTCTTTCATCGCGTCCTGGAATCCTCGCAAACGCGCCGCCGCGTTGAACGACGTCCGGATGCCTTCCAGGACCGCAACCTTGTCGCCTTTTTGCAACGTGCCGGCCAAGTGTTCTGCGACCGCTTTGGCACCGGCACGGTTGTCGGGGCCGACAAACGGAATCGTGATCTCTTCGCGGGCGAGCACCTCCGCATCCAAACGGTTGTCGATGTTCACGACAGCCAAGCCGGCGGTTTTCGCCCGACGCAGCGCCGGGACCAACGCTTTGGAATCGGCCGGGGCGATCACGATCGCGTCGAACCCGGCCGCCACCATTTCATCGACCAGTGACGACTGTCGGCTGATATCGCGTTCGTCCTTGATGCCGTTGACGACCAATTCGTAGCGGTCGCTGTTGTCGGCCGCGTGCCGCTCGGCCCCTGCGGCCATCGTGGAAAAAAATTCGTTGGCCAGCGACTTCATGATCAGCGCGACCCGCGGCTTTTGATCCTTGTCCGCGTCGGAGGTTGATGTAGCCGAACTGCATCCGATCAATGAAAGGCACAAGACGACGGACGCGGTCAAAAAGCTTTGGTGTTTCATCGGGGGTTCCTGAGTTGACGTGACGCACCATGGTAGCGGGTTCTTCGAGAATGTGACGCGGTCTCAATGCGGACCGACCCTGGCGAAAGCTTCTTCATCCAGGCAGCCAGACGATTTGGCGACCCAGACCGCAGCGGTGGCGTCCCCCGTGACGTTGACCAGTGTCCGGCCCATGTCGATGACCCGGTCGACCCCGGCAATGATCGCAAAGACTTCCAGGGGCAGATTCAATGCGGTCAAGACGGTTCCCACCATGACCAAGCTGCCGCCCGGAATGCCCGCCGTCCCGATCGAAGCAAGCGTCGCGGTCAGAATCAGGGTTGCGTAGTCGGCCGGGGTCAAAACCACCCCGGCGGCGTGAGCGGCGAAACTGGCGACGACCCCCAAGTAGACTCCGGTGCCATCCATGTTCAGCGTCGCGCCCAACGGCAACACGAATCCGGTGATCCGGCGGGGCACGCCTAAATTTTCTTCTAGTGCCGCGGTCGTGACCGGCAAAGTCGCCGAACTAGAAGTCGTGGACACGGCGACGCTCATCGGTGTCATCATGCCGCGAACGAAAGCGTGCAACGGCAGACGCAACACGAGCTTCAAAATACCGCCGTAAACGACGATGACGTGCGTCAGGGCGGCGGCAAAATACAACGCGACCAGCGACGCCAAAGTGCCCAGCAGACCCACGCCTTGCTCGGACACGGTGCCGGCCATCAAGGACATCACACCCAGCGGAGCCAGCCACATGACGACCGTCGTGATTTGAAGCATGATTTCCGAAAGCGAGGCGATCCCGCGGGCCAGGGGCAGACCGACCTCTCCCGCCCTCAAAATTCCGACCGCCAACAGCACAGCAAAAAACAAGATAGCTAGCACGTCGCCGCGGGCCATCGCGTCGATCGGATTGGTGGGAACGACCTGCACCAGACGATCGACCAGCGAGACGGTCGACTGGGCCGCGTCGACCGGCCTTTCGGACAGCGAAAGGTTTGCCGCATTCTCCTGCGGAAATAACGCCGCGGCGGTCAAGCCGATGGTGATCGCCATGACCGTCGTCAACAGATAGATGCCGAGTGTCTTCGCGCCGATTCGCCCCAACGACCGAAGGTCGCCCAAAGAAACGACGCCCGCCACGACGCTCGAAAAAACCAAGGGCACGACAATCATCTGGATCGCACGCAAGAAGATCTGGCCGACCGGTTCGATCAGGCTTGCGGTCGTCGGTGAATAAAGGCCGATGCCCACGCCGGCCAACAGCCCCAACAAGACCGCGTGCCACAAACGCGGACGCCACGGCCTGGGATCAGAGTTCATGCTTGGTCATCTTTTCATCTTGGAGCGAGATACGGATACCATCGGACCAACAAAGCCGTCGCGTCGCAAGTTCACCCGTGATCCGTCGGCCGCGTTCGACGCGGGGACCTTTCGGACCGTCGTCGCATGAAGCGGCGCTACGAAAAAAGCTTTTCCGGAGATAGCGAATCGCGCCCGGTCGCATGCGGACGGCTTGTCGCTGATAGACGGCGTGGCGTTTCGGAACCGTTCGCAAGTCAGTTGCCGTATGTTTTCTTGTCGCTCGACACTTCGAATCGATTCGGCGCGGCTCGGAGAGTCATGCTACGTT
>CAYVRC010000057.1:7435-30879 GCA_964453205.1 uncultured Pirellulaceae bacterium
TTGTCGCTCGACACTTCGAATCGATTCGGCGCGGCTCGGAGAGTCATGCTACGTTACGAACAGGGCGATCCAGCGGTCACCCTTTTTCGTGACGGATCTTTGACCGGACATGAATTCGACTCCACGGCTTTCCCCGATGAACCCAATGATTTCACTGATCAATTCGATGCGTCTTTTTTTCCTCGTCATCGCGGTCGGCGGGGCGGCGTCGGCCGCACAGCCGAACGTGATCGTTTTCTATACCGATGACCAAGGATCATTGGACGCCAACTGTTACGGATCGGAGGATCTGATCACGCCCACGATCGATGCTCTTGCCGACACGGGGGTCCGTTTCACTCAGATGTATTCGCCGTCGGCGATCTGTTCCGCGTCACGGGCGGGATTGATGACCGGTCGCTTTCCGGCGCGAGCGGGGGTTCCCGCGAACGTCTCGGGGAATCCCGGAACCGAAGGGATGCCTCACGATGAAGTCACCATCGCCGACATGCTTCGGGCGGCGGGATACGACACGGCTCACATCGGAAAGTGGCACCTCGGACATCGCCCCGACACGATCCCCAACGGACAAGGATTCGACTTTTCGTTCGGCCACATGCAAGGTTGCATCGACAACTATTCGCACTTTTTCTACTGGGCCGGACCGAATCGTCATGACTTGTGGCTGAACGGCAAAGAGGTTCATCGAGACGGCGAATTTTTCGGAGACCTGATGCGGCAGCAATGCAAGGCCTTCCTTAGCAAGCCACGCGAGAGACCTTTTTTCGTCTACATGGCGATCAACTGGCCTCATTACCCGATGCAGGGAACCGAGAAGTGGCGTAAGGCTTACGAAGACAAAATTGCCGATCCGCAGCGGCGACGCTACGCGGAGCTGCTCAGCACAGCGGACGAACTGATGGGGGACATCGTCGCGCACCTTGAATCGCTGGGCTTGAGAGATGAAACCCTGATCGTTTTTCAGTCCGATCACGGACACAGTATCGAAGAACGCGCGTTCGGCGGCGGAGGGAATCCGGGGCCGTATCGCGGTTGCAAAGGCAATCTGTTCGAAGGCGGTATTCGTGTGCCCAGCGTCGTCTCTTGGCCGGGACACATTCCGCAAGCCGAAGTCCGTGACGCGATGGTAATGGGCTGCGATTGGCTCCCCACGATTGCCGACTTTGCGGACTGCCAAGTGGACCAGGCATCGCTGGACGGAAAGAGCATTCGCGACGTGATCGAGCGAAAGGACGCCGCGTCGCCGCACGATCATCTGTACTGGTTGCTCGGCAAGGGGGGGAATGCCCAGTGGGCGGTCCGCCGGGGCGACTGGAAACTGCTGGGCAACCCCAAAGACCCGAGGCAAACGGCGCCTCTGGGTCGTGACGACCGGCTGTTTCTGGCCAACCTGGAAATCGACGTTTCCGAATCGAAGAACCTGGCGGACGAGTATCCCGAGAAAATGGTGGAGCTCCGATCGATCCACCAAGGCTATCAACAGGAGCTTGAAGTCGAATGACGCCGCGGCGGAGTCAAGCCGTGCGGATCTAACGCGTCGATCCGTACACCGGCGCGGTCCAGTCGGGTGGCAGCTTGCCTTGCGGCTTGACGCCGTAAGCGTCGTCGGGAATCGGGTGATCCTCGGGCTTGCGTAGCGGCGCGTCGTCGGGCAAATGTTTGATTTTCCAATCCTTGTACTGCACCGTCATGGCCGGACCGACGTGGACTTGGACGCCCAGGACGCCTTCCAGGGCCCGGCCGTTTTCGTCGAAGTCGATCAAGTCCGCGGTCGGGTGATCGTCGATCCAATGTTGATGATGATTGCCTTCGACCCGCACCCGGTATTCGTGCCATTGTCCGGGCTCGAACTCTCTCTTGGGCAACCGGCCGACGACCCAAGGTTGTCCGTCCTGATCGACGATGACTTTTTCACCGGTGTGCGACAGGATCCGTCGACCTTTTTCTTCGTACAGCATGCCGTTGAAATTCGGATTGTCCGCCACGACGTCGCACTGGTACCCGGTGACGACGTCCAACCCCAGGTCGGGCCGCATCGTTCCACGATACTGGAGCCCGCTGTTGCCGCCCGGGGTCACCTTGACCTGGACGGTCATGTCAAAATGACGAACCGTCGACGCCTTCCATGTCAGAAAGCGATTGCTTTGGAGGGTCCCGTCGGTGATCCCGGTGATCGCTCCGTCTTGGACGGACCAGTACTTGGGATCGCCTGCCCAGCCGTTCAAGTTCTTGCCGTTGAACAGATTCACTTGGCCGTCGGAACCGGGTCTGTTGGTGACGACCGCCGCGGCCTTGGGGTGAGGAGCCGTCGAGGCCGTGAAAGGACCGCTCAACGGATCGAGCGGGCCGCCGTAGGCTTCGACCTGCTCGGTCGTTCGCTGACGCATTTCGGCAAGCGTTTCGGCGTACTGTGGATCGCCGGCCAAGTTGACCAGCTCGTCGGGATCGTTGACCAAGTCGTGCAAGAATTCGTGATTGCCGTGATCGATGTAACGGACATATTTGAATCGTTCCCCGCGAATGCCTTCGAAAGCCGGAATTCGGTTGCGAACGGCGAAGTGCTCGTGATAGGTCTCGGTTCGCCAGTCGGCCGGTTCTCGGTCGGTCACGATCGGTTTCAAGCTACGACCTTGGTATCGCTCGGGCACATCGGCGCCGGCAAAGTCCAGGAACGTGGCGGGCAAATCGACGTTCAGGGCGGGTGCCCGGCTGACCCGGCCTCGCTCGGACGGATCGACGCGAGGATCGGCAATGATCAAGGGGACGCGAATCGATTCCTCGTAGTGTGACCACTTTCCGGCGAAGCCGCGGTTGCCCATGTGGTAACCGTTGTCGGCGGAATACACGATGATTGTGTTGTCGGCCAGCCCGGCTTCCTCGAGCGCCGCGACGAAGCGTCCGATCGCTCCGTCGATGCCGCTGACCATGCGGTAATAGGCACGCATGTTCGTTTGATATTTAAGGTCGGTGTTCCAACGCCAGAAAAATCGCTCGCGGGTGATCGACGTTTTCAGAAAGTCCGGTTGCGCGTCGAAGATCGCCGGGTCGTTCAATCGCGGCGGGTACATTCGTACGTCGTCGTACATTCCGTCGACCGCCCGTGGCCAGGGGAAGTGTCCGATGCCGGGACGTCGATCGCCGTCCTCGGCGTGGCAGGCGTTGAACCACATGTTCAGGGCGAACGGCTGGTTTTTCGGCTGATTCTTGACGAAATCGATGCCGCGGTCGACGATCAATTCGGTTTCGTGTCGCAGGCTGCCGTCGGGTTGTCGTTTGTAATACGGATTGCGGCCGATCGCTTCGAATTCATCGAAGTGATCTTCCTTGCGAAAACTTTTGGGTGTCTTCGCATGCCACTTGCCGAAGTAGCCGGTCCGATAGCCATGGTCACGCAGCAGATCGCTGTACAGTGTCTCGACCGCGTCGGCCCGCGCCGTATCGGGGTTGTCGGGTGTGCCGAAGCTGCGTCCGACCAGTCCCGACAGGATCGTCGTGCGGCTGACCCAGCAGATCGCTTGGCTGACAAACGCGTTTTCGAATCGAGTACCACGCCTAGCGATCGCATCGATGTTGGGCGTCTGCACGATCGGGTTGCCGTAACAACCCAGCGTGCTGGTCGTCTGATCGTCGGTAAAGAAAAAGACGATGTTGGGCGGCTGCCGGGCGATGGCCGGTGAGACGAAACACCACAACAAACAGGCAAACAGGCAAGATCTTCGCGTCGGCATGGTGCGATCACAGAAACGGGGACAGGGTGGGGAAGCGAGCCATGATTGTAAGTCAATCGTTGCGGCGGCGGGACAACTGGCGGAGCCGACCCGGCGGCACGGAGAACATCCTCATCAAGCCCCGGGGCTTGATACGGCCCTAGCCGGCCATCCGGCCGAGTACTTTGTGGGCGGCTTCGACGGTTTCGTCGACCAGGGCTTCGGTGTGCAGCCGGCTGAAGAACAGGGCTTCGAATTGGCTGCACGGCATGTAGATGCCTTCGCCGATCAGGCCCCAGAAATAGTTGCCAAAGGCCTTGCGGTCGCAACGGTCCGCTTCGGCCCAGCTGTGAACCGGATCCGGGTTGAAGAACAACGTCATCATGCTGCCGACATGGCCGACGGTGTGCGGGATGCCGGCATCGGTCGCGGCGCGGTCCAAGCCGGCGGCCAAGCGTTCGCCGATCCGCTCGAGCTGTTCGTAGGGCGGGTTGCGTCGCAAGATTTCCAGCGTTTTGCTGCCCGCGGCGACGGCGACGGGATTACCGCTGAGGGTGCCGGCCTGAAAGACTTTGCCGGCCGGGAGCACTTGGTCCATGATGTCGGCGCGGCCGCCGTAGGCACCCAGCGGCATGCCGCCCCCGACGATCTTGCCCAGCGTGGTCATGTCCGGTGTGATCCCGAAGCGTTCCTGCGCGCCGCCGAATGCCAAACGGAATCCCGTCATGACTTCGTCAAAGATCAGCACGGCTCCGTCGGCCTTGGTCAGCGAACGTAGCTCGCGCAAAAACTCCAAACTCCCCGGCACACACCCCATGTTCCCGACAACCGGTTCCAAAATGACTGCGGCGATTTGGCCGGCGAATCGATCGAAGGCTTGTCGCAGTGCCGCGACGTCGTTGTACGAAAGCACGATCGTGTCTTGACTCGCCCCGGGCGTCACGCCGGGGGAATCCGGCGCTCCGAGCGTTGCCGCGGCGCTGCCGGCGGACACCAGCAGGCTGTCGACATGGCCGTGGTAGTTGCCGGCGAACTTGATGATCTTGTGACGGCCGGTGGCCCCGCGAGCGACGCGAATCGCACTCATCGTCGCTTCGGTGCCGCTGTTGACCAAGCGGACTTTTTGGATCGACGGGACGGCTTCGATGATCTGCTCGGCAAGCCGCGATTCGGCTTCCGTCGGAGCACCGTAGCTGCTGCCCTTCCGCGCCGCGGCGGTCACGGCCTCGACGACTTCCGCGTCGGCGTGCCCGAGAATCATCGGGCCCCAAGACCCGATGTAATCGACGTAGCGGCGTCCGTCGATGTCGTACAAGTGGGGGCCCTCGGCGTGGTCGATGAACAACGGCGTTCCCCCGACGGCACCGAAGGCACGGGCGGGGCTGTTGACGCCGCCGGGCATCAGTTTTTGGGCTCGGGCGAACGCGTTTTGACTTTTGGGGCCGGCGGCGACGGGGTGGGTGGAAACGGTCATGGATCGATCGGGGGAAACGTGGAATGCTTGCTTGGAAAGGTCAGTTCGAGGGGGCGCTCATGCCGACTCGCGGCCGGCTCGGATCAGTTCCAGCGCCCCGTCGGCGATCAACTGGTCGCCGATTTCTTCGGCAAACGCGACGACTTTGGATCGCTCACGCGACGACAGTTCGCCCTGTCGATCCAGACGTTTCGATCCGTCGGGCGACAGTACGCAGACTCGCATCGTCATCACCGAGTCGTCCGCATCGCTGCCCGGGGGATAGCAAGCGTGTGCGGCGATCGGTGCCAGGCAACCTCCGTGGAGCCGCGCCAGCACGGTTCGCTCGGCGATCACGCAAGCCATCGACGCGGCGTCGTCGATCGTGCACAGCGCGTCGTAACTTACCGCATCGTTGCTGCGGACTTCGATCCCCAAGGCACCCTGTCCGGGGGCGGGCAACATGTCGTCCAAATTCAGAACTTTGCGTGGCACGTCGTCCCGACCTAACCGGAGCAGGCCGGCTTCGGCCAACACGATCGCGTCCAAGGGCGGCCGATCGTCACCGGGAACCTGATCCAGTTTCGACAGTCGCGTTTGCACGTTTCCGCGGATCGGGACCACCCGGAGGTCGGGCCGCACCGACAGCAGTTGCGCGGCACGGCGTCGGCTGCCGGTCCCGACGGTCGCCCCCTCGGGCAGACTCCGCAAGTCGTATCGCGAGTGCGAAATCAGGCTATCGGCCACGATCTCTCGCGGGGGAACCGCGGCCAGTGTGAACCGGGGGTCCGGATCGGTCGGCAGATCTTTCAGCGAATGCACGGCGACCTCGGCGACGCCGTCGACCAAGGCTTGCTGGATGCGTTTGGTAAAGACGCCGACTTGGCGGGTCCCATCGATCGGCGTCATGTCGACGTCGCCGCTGCTGACCAGCGGCACGATTTCCGTCTTCACCCCGTTTTCGGCCAGACGGGCGGCCACGTGCCGGGCCTGCCACATCGCCAGCGGGCTTTCGCGGGTCGCGATGCGAAGGGGACGGGCGAGATTCAAAGTCGGCATATCCGGCGGTACCTGAGAGCCCGAGCGAGAAGGAGAGGTTTTACGAAGAATTGCCGCCGTCACGATGCGGGAAAGTCGTTTATCATGTGCCGAGCGAACCAAGGTCGTGAAATCGTCGTCCAGACGGAATGATTAAACGTCGTTTGGACCGCTCTGACGACCCCACCGAACCGAATTGAACCGAGCGGCCTTCGCCGAATCCCCCCGACCGATGACGGGTTCGATTCGGATTTTTCTCACCCCGCAGCGTGATTTGCCGAGCGTGTCTGATTCATCCGATTCCGAGGCGAACGACGACCCGGGGGATCTGGAGAACTTCGGATCCGATCCGACGATCGGCCCCGTCGCCGACGACGAATTCACCCAGGAGTGGGCCACCGGGGACGGCGATTCGGACTCCGACGGCTTTTTGGACCATATCGCCAGCACGGTCGAGGAAGATCTCGGCATCAACGTCCAAGAACGGCTCGGTGATTACGAGATCAAGCGTCTGTTGGGTTCCGGCGGAATGGGCCAAGTCTTCCTGGCCGAGCACGTGCGGATGCAGCGAACCGTGGCGTTGAAGACCTTGCCGGTGCATCGCCTGGGCGACGAAAAAGCCGTGGATCGTTTTTTTGCCGAGGTCCGTGCCGCGTCCCGCGTGATGCATCCCAACATCGTGACGGCATTCGATGCCGGGGAACACGAGGGCGTTCCGTACTTGGCCATGGAATTCATCGACGGAATGACGTTGACCCAAGTCGTCTCGCAGGGAGGCCCGTTGCCGGTCGACGAAGCGGCTTCGGTGATCCGTCAAGCTTCGCTGGGGTTGCTGCACGCTCACCGCGCCCACATCGTGCACCGGGACGTGAAGCCCGGCAACCTGATGCGGGGCGTCGACGGAGTGATCAAAGTTTTGGACCTCGGCTTGGCGCAGATCAGCAGCCTGGCCGTCGATGCCGTCCGCCCCACCGCCATCGGCAGCGAAGCCGAACTGACGAGAGCCAAGAAACGCGGCAAGCTGATCGGCACGCTTTCCTTCATGTCGCCGGAGCAATTGGAGGACCCCGAAGCCGTCGACTCACGCAGCGACATCTACTCGCTCGGCGCGACGCTGTACTTTCTGTTGACCGGCCGGCCGCCTTATCAGGGCGAGTTCTTGGATCTGGTTTACGGGCATCGTCACGGTGAGATTCCTGACTTGATGCAAGTCCGTGACGACATCGACATGAACTTTGCCAACGTGTTTCAGCGGATGATGGCCAAGTCGCCCGGCGAGCGTTACAACTCGTTGGACGAGGTCATCGACGACTTGTCCGGCTACACGCCGTCGTCCGCCCCGCCGAGCTGGTTGGGCCGAATTTCCGGCAATCCGGTACCGCTGGATTCCAGCACGCTCTCGGGCGGATCGACGTACGGCGGCGAATCCACGGTGATCCGCCGCACCGAGGTCGTCGGCCTGGACATCGGCCTGTTCGACATCGCGGCGGCCTCGGCGGACTTGAACGGCAATTTGCGACACCTGACCGCGGGGGAACAAGGCCAGCCTTTGTTCCGGATGGTGATGACCAGCCGCGGAGGCCGGCTGAGTTTCGGCCCTTTCGCCAACGAACGCCGCGGGGTTCATCCCGAGCGGGTCGTTCACTGCGTCCCGATGTACATCGGCCAGCGGTTGGTCGAACGCGAAATCGCCGGTCGGCAGTGTCCGCCGGAGGTCTTGCTGGCCAGCATGATCCGCCGCGTGATGCAGCTGGCTTGGAACCGCAAGCAGCCACCCGAAGCGATCGCGGTGACGATCCCGGCGGTCTACGATCAGCTGCACCGTCGCAGCATCATGCAGGCCGCAACGTTGGCCGGGCTGCGGTCGATCCGTTTGGTCGATCGGTCCCTGGCCGCGGCGCAAATGCTGATCACGCGGCCCGTGGCGTGCGGCGACGACGATCGCGATCAAGACGACGTCGCGTTGGACGCGCCGGCCGATCAATTGGGCATGACGATGGATCTGCAAGAAGGCCAGAATTTGTTGTTCGTCGGCTTGACCGGCCAAGCTTGTGAAGTCGCCGTCATTCGCTTGGAAAACGGTCGCCTTCGACAAGCCGGCACCAGTGGTCATTGGCATCACGGCACGCTGGCTTGGATCCAACGCTTGGTCGACATGACCGCCGAAGCCTTCATCGAATCGATCCGGTTGGACCCTCGAAAAAGCCTGCGGCGTGCGGCGCGGCTGCAAATCGCCTGCGAACGGGCGATCCAAACCTTGGTGATGCTGCCGAGCGTCAAGATCACCATCGAAGCGGGCGGCCGCCAAGTCTCCGTCGTGATCGATCGTCAAACCTGGCTGCGACGATGCGGCGACTTGATCGAACAAATCACCGATTACGTTGCCTTAGCGTGTGATCGCGCCGGCACGTCGCCGGATGAAGTCGATCATTGCTTGGCGCTCGGTTCGCTGCTGCGACTGCTGCCGATCAAGCAATCGGTGTTCGCGGGTCTGAAAAAAGGCACCCCGATCCAGCCGATCGATGGAAACGACGTGGCTTGCGGCGCAGCGGCTTGTCTGGCGGCCGAGCTGCCCGGACGCGGCGACATCGCCATGCCGCCGAGGAACGTGACCAGCCAGCAGATCGGCGTGCTGGTCGAAGACAGCCGCCAACGAAGCCGTATCATGCCGATCATTCCGCGCGGAACCCTGCTGCCGGCACGAACCAACCGTCGCATCACCGCCGGCAAACAAAAACAACGACTTTCGATGTCGCTGGTCGAAAGCTCCGGGCATCGCGGAGAACAATGGCAATCCCTGGGTCAGTACGATTTCGACCTCGCCGGACCGGCAGATCTGATCGGCATGCCGGACCAGCAAGCCACTCAGCCCACGCGGATGATGGGCTTCGAAATCGACGTCAACGGATTGTTGGCCGTTCGCGCCCAAACGCCCGGGGTCCCCGGCAGCACGAAACTGTCCCCCCTGCCCGCGCCGGCGATCGACGCGGCCGACATGCCCGGTTGGATCGAATGGCTGAACGAGCAGACCACCGAATGATCCTTCATTCTGTCAGGCCTTCGACCACGCGATGGACTTCCGCGAACGTGACGGCGTCGGCATCGCCGGGAAACTTTTTCTCCAACAGCGACCACGTTTCGGTGAAGGAGGCTGACCGGCCGGGCTTCAAGTTCTCCGCCGGGCCGATCGGTTCCAGCTCCACCGCCGGTCGGTCTTTCGGATACCAGACCGAGATGGTCAACCCGGCCAGTTCGTTGTAAGCACGATCCGGATAAGTCGCAAAGCGTTTGACGAACATCAAATCGTTGGGAGCCAAGTAAGCCAGCCAACCGGCATACGAATCGAAACCGAGCTTCGGAAACGCGGGCGCCGCGTTCACGAAAATGGCGTCGTCGTCCACCCGCACGTCAGGATCCGCCGGGCGGGTCTGAATCGTTTTCTGCGGGCCGTACATCACCCAGCCGACCGGAAATCGTTCCAACGCCTTGTCCGGACTTCTCGGCACGACCGCGATGCCGCCGCCGACGGCAAAGGTCCGGCTCCAGTGACACAAGCTGACCAGGTCGCCGGAAACGTTCTTGATCGTCTGAGTGCAACGCAAGCTCGAATCGTCCGCCGCCAGTTCGAAGTCGCGAATCAATTGCACGCCGGCGACCGGGTCCACCTGACTGGTCAAGCGGGCGGCGCGATCGCCGGTGATTTCCCCTTTCCAGCGTCCGGCCCACAGAACATTGCTGCGTCGGCGAACCATCTCCGGACCGATGTCGAAACGCCCGGCGTTCATCGGAACCTGTCCGCCGTCCGATTTCGCATCCGCGTCACTCAGCAGCCAACCTTCATCTCCCGGCGGCAAGTACAGCACGTTGACGCCGTTCAACGCGTACTCCAACACGCGTCCGCCCGTCGCGGGGCAAAGCGTGACCGTGGTAGACTCGTTCCGCAATTGCAAGCAATCGTCGTAGCCGTAAAACGATACTTCGGCGGCACCGACCACCGGTTCCTGTGATTCGGCCACGCCGCCGCATGCCGTCAGCAGGCTCAGCGCGACCGCCGACAGGTACGTCTTGGAATGGCACGTTTTTTTCGGCATCACGTCGTCTCGTTTTGTGGGGATTCGGATTTTTTGTGGACGATCATTTTAGCGACCCCGGCGGCGAGCAACGGCATCCAGACGACCCGACTGAAAACCGTCTGGTGACGCTTCGACGTTGCCAGAGCGCCGCGGAGGCTTCGTTGATCGCCGCCCGTCTGGAGACGGCCGGCCTGGAGGCCTTTGTTCAAGGCAGCGAGGTGACGACGATGCTCAGCTACATCGGCACCGCGATTCAAACCGCGCGTGTCGAAGTCGCTCAGCGGGACGTCGACCGGGCCGAAGCGGTCTTGCGGCAGGACGCCCTGGACGCCTGCATCAAGACGGCTTGGCAATGCTCCCGCTGCGACCAACACAACGAGCCGGCATTCGAGATGTGTTGGAGTTGCAGCAAGTCACGCAGCGATTCCGATCCGGCCAGTGGCAGCGACGAAGACGACCGCGACGCGGCGCGGTTCGCGCCGGCGATCGCCGATCCCGACGAGCCGATCGGCGGACACGACGACACCCCCGCGGTCCGGCTGTCAGCGGACGATAAGATCAACCCGTTCGCCGTCACGACGATCGACGAGGGTTCAGACGCCGCGTCAAAAAAGATCCGGCCGATCACCCCCGCGGTCACCCCCGACGACGAGAAGAATCCCGCCCTGCAGCGGGCCTTTCGATCGGCCGTCATCGGTTTCTTCGTGTTGCCGCCGCTGTTGCACTTCTATTCGCTGTACCTGTTGTTCGCCCATGTCGGACCGCCCGACCGACGACGGCTCGGCGGCTTGACGAAGTACGCCGTCACGCTGGGACTGAACGCACTGGGAATTCTTTTCGGCCTCGCGATTCCTTTTTATTGGTTCTCCCTTCCCACGCTATGACTTCATCGATGACGACGATTCAGTTCACCAAAATGCACGGTGCCGGCAATGACTATGTTTACGTCGATTGTTTCGGGCAAGCGGTTCCGGAGGATCCGGCCGAGCTGGCCCGAAGGATCTCGCATCGGCATTTCGGGGTCGGGGGTGACGGGTTGATCTTGATTCGACCCAGCCGGCGGGCCGACGCTTGGATGCACATGTTCAACCTCGACGGCAGCGAAAGCGAGATGTGTGGCAACGGCATCCGCTGCGTCGCGAAGTACGTCCGTGATCATGGCATCGCCGGTGGTGATTCGCTAAAGATCGAATCCGGCGGACAGATATTCGACCTGGAACTGCAGCTCGGCGACGACGACAAAGTCCAAAGCGTGACGGTCGACATGGGGCGACCGATTCTAGCCCCGTCCGATGTTCCCACGACGTTGGCGGGCAACCCTCATGTGGTCGACCAAACGATTTCCATCGACGGCCGATCTTTTTCGGTGACCTGCGTTTCGATGGGCAACCCGCACTGCGTGATCTTTGTCCCCCGGGCGACCGATGACTTGGTGCTGGATTGGGGGCCGAAGATCGAAAACGATCCGCGTTTTCCCAATCGCGTCAATGTCGAATTCGTCGAAGTCGTTTCGCCGCGGGAAGTCCGCCAACGCACCTGGGAGCGCGGCAGCGGAGAAACCTGGGCGTGCGGCACCGGCGCCTCGGCGGTCTGCGTGGCGGGCGTCCTGACCGGGCGGACCGAGCGGATCATCACGAACCACTTGCTCGGCGGCGACTTGACGCTTCGTTGGGATGCGGCGTCGGATCACGTTTTCATGACCGGTGGTGCGACCGAAGTCTTCAGCGGACGGTGGACGCATGGCTGATCGGTTTCGTCTAAAATACGGCCCGACGTGAACTTCCTCTCGAAAAATTTTATGACGCTTCGCCCACCAGGATTTTTGTCGATGCCCCGCCCAACGGTTCGATTCACCCTTACCTTGGCCTTCCTGTTTTTGTCTGCCGGTGCCGACTTTCCGGTCGCTTCGGCGGCCGACCTGCCGCCGGTCGAGAAGCTGGAAAACACCAAACCCCGCAACGTCGTGTTCATTTTGACCGACGACCATCGCTATGACGCCATGGGGTTCATGGGGCACCCGTTTTTGGAAACGCCGCATTTGGATTCGCTGGCCAAGAACGGCGTGCATTTGAAAAACGCCTTCGTCACGACGTCGCTGTGTTCGCCCAGTCGTGCCTCCATTTTGACCGGGTTGTACACGCATAAGCATCGCGTGATCGACAACAATCGCGCCGTCCCCGACGGCACCCTCTTCTTTCCGCAGTACTTGCAGCAAGCCGGCTACAACACCGGCTTTATCGGCAAATGGCACATGGGAGGCGGCGATGACAACCCGCGGCCCGGATTCGATTACTGGATCAGTTTCAGGGGTCAAGGCAACTATCTGCCGCCGGGACCCAACTACACGCTGAACGTCAACGGTGAACGGGTCAAACAGAAGGGTTACATCACCGACGAGTTGACCGATTACGCGGTGGACTTTTTGGAAGCCCAAAAGGACGGCGAAAAACCGTTTTTCCTGTACCTTTCGCACAAAGCCGTTCACGCCAACTTTACGCCCGCCGAGCGGCACGCGGGACGCTACGAAAACGAGGACCTGAGTTTCCTGCCCCGCGGCGAAAACATCGCCGCCGAAAGCAACTCGCCACGCTGGGTGCGTGATCAACGCAACAGTTGGCACGGCATCGATTTTTCTTATCACAGCGACAAGGGTTTGGATTACTTGTATCGGCGGTACTGCGAATCCGCCTTGGCGGTCGATGACAGCGTCGGTCGTGTCCTGGATCAGCTGAAAAAGATGGGCATCCACGACGAAACGTTGATCATTTACATGGGGGACAACGGGTTCATGTGGGGGGAACACGGTTTGATCGACAAACGGGTCTCCTACGAAGAATCGATCCGCGTTCCGATGATCATGCAGTGCCCCGAACTTTACGACGGCGGCCGAGTCGTCGAACAGGTCATCGGCAACATCGACGTCGGGCCCACGGTGATGCACGCCGCGGGATTGACGACCCCCGAATACATGGACGGGCAGAGTTTCTTGGATCTTCCCAATGCGGAAAATCCCGCTTGGCGTGATTATTTTCTCTACGTGTACTACTGGGAAAAGAATTTCCCGCAATCTCCGACGCAGTTCGCTCTTCGCGGCGATCGGTTCAAATACATCACCTACTACGGGCTGTGGGACACCGACGAGCTTTATGACTTGGTGACCGACCCGAAAGAAACCAATAATCTGATTCATGACTCTGCCTACAAGTCGGTGGCCGCGGAGATGGAGAATCGGCTTTACGAGTTGCTGGGTGAGGCGGGCGGCATGGACATCCCCATGAACCAACCGTCCGGCAATTCACAAAACAAACGTTGGGACGACCAAGACGGAAACGAAGCGGCCGATTTCCCGAAAGCCTTGGTCGTCGATGAACCGATCAACCGTCAAGCAAAGTGAGTCAATGATGAAGCCTTTTTTGGTTCCCGGTGGTTTGCGTCTGGTGCTGCTTTGCGGTGCGTCGATGATGACGTCGTTCGGCGGGGCCGCGGACACCGGATCGGCGTCGTGGCCGCAGTTCCGTGGCCCGAGCGGTGACGGAATCGCGGCGGACGAGAATCCGCCGATCGAGTTCGGTGAAGACCTGAACGTGAAATGGAAAACCGATGTCGTCGGCAAAGGCTGGTCGTCGCCCGTGATCGCCGACGGAGTCGTTTGGTTGACCACCGCGATCGAACGTGTCCCCACCGAACAGGAGCGTTTGGAGCTACTGCGAAAGACCGAGAACGATGAAAAGAAGTTCAAGAGCTTGGCGATCGCCGCGGCGATCGATTTGAAACTGCTGGCGTTGGATTTCGAAACGGGCAGTTTGCTCGATTCGATCGACTTGTCCGTCGTCCGGCAGCCCGATGCGATTCACGCGACCAACAGTTACGCGTCACCGACGCCGGTGATCGATGGGGATCATCTGTATTGCCACTTCGGAACCTACGGCACGTTTTGCTTGAACCGGCAGACCAAGGAAATCGTCTGGTCGCGGGTGATGCCTTTGAAACATGCCGTCGGGCCGGGCAGTTCGCCGCTGATCCAGGACGACAAACTGATCGTCATTCAGGACGGAATGGAACAGCAGTACGTCATCGCGTTGGACAAGAAAACCGGCGAACAAATCTGGAAAACGGACCGACCGCCGATGCGGGCGACCAACGGGGACCAAAAGAAATCCTACTGCACGCCCGTCGCGGTCACCGATTCGACGGGTCGCCGACAATTGATCTGCTTGGCGTCGCAATGGATGGTCGGACTCGATCCGGACAGCGGCGAAGAGCTTTGGCGGGTCGATCACGGCGACGGGTTTTCGGTCGTCCCGCGTCCCGTCATGCACGGCGATCACGTCGTGTTTGCGACGGGGTTCGGCAAGCCCGAGCTCTGGGCGGTCGACATCACCGGGACCGGGGATGTGACCGACACGCACGTCCGCTGGACGTTTGCCAAGGGCATGCCGCAGAAACCGTCGCCGCTGATCGTCGACGGTTTGGTCTATGTCGTCATGGACTCGGGAGTCGCGACTTGCTTGCGCGCCTCGGACGGTGAAGAGGTCTGGAAGGAACGCTTCGGCGGCACCTTTTCCGCGTCACCGCTGTACGCCGGCGGCGTGATCTATTTCGCGAATCACGACGGCGAGATTTTTATCGTCAAGCCGGGTGAGACCTTCGAATTGGTTCGCACCAACCGGCTGGACGGCCAAATCATGGCATCCCCGGCGACCCTTGACGATTCGCTGCTGATTCGAACCGACAAGGCCGTCTATCGTTTTTGAAATCATGCATCGATTCGGGATGCTGTTTCGCCAAAGCGGCACGTCCCCGTGGAGCGTGACGGCCGCGAGGCTTTTTGGGTTTGGTCACTTTCACTTTGAGGCAAACGATGAAACGTCGAGAATTTCTGACCGCGACTTCGACTTTCGCCGCGGCATCCGCGGTGGGCTATCACGGGTTTGGCGCCGAGGATTCCGAGACGGTGAACTTTGCCCTGGTCGGCTTGGGCAAACTTGCGACGAACCAACTCGCGCCGGCTTTGCAAAAAACCAAGCACGCGAAACTCAAAGGGATCGTCACCGGGACGCCGGCGAAAGAGGCGATCTGGATGGACAAATACGGCATCGATCGGCGTCACGTTTACAACTACGAAAACTACGACAAGATCGCCCAAGACGAGGAAATCGATGTCATTTACATCGTTTTACCCAACGGCATGCACCACGAGTACACGATTCGTGCGGCGGCGGCGGGCAAGCACGTGTTGTGTGAAAAACCGATGGCCAACTCGGCGCAAGAATGTCGCGAAATGATCCAGGCTTGTGAAAAAGCCGATCGCAAGCTTGCCATCGGCTATCGATGTCAGTTCGAACCGCATCACCAACATTGCATCGAATTGGCTCGCCAAGAAACTTTCGGCGATTTAAAAATGGTCGAGGCCGGTTTCGGATTCAAAATCGGCGATCCCACGCAGTGGCGACTCCGCAAAGGCCTGGCCGGCGGTGGCGCCTTGATGGACGTCGGGATCTATGCGCTCCAAGCCTGCCGGTACATCACCGGCAAAGAACCGCTGTCGATCACGGCGCAGGAAACCAAGACGGATCCGAAGAAATTCGCCGAGGTCGACGAGACGATCGCCTGGACGATGGAGATGGACGGCGGTGCCGTTTGCGTTTGTGACACGACTTATAATTTCAACGGCGTCAATCGTTTTCGTGCCTACGCCGACGAAGGCTGGTTCGGGCTGCAGCCGGCTTTCGGGTACGGCGGGATCCGAGGCGAAACCAGTGAAGGAGCGATCCAGATGGAGCAGGTCGATCATTTCGCCGCCGAAATGGACGCCTTTGCCAAGCATTTGTTGTTCGATGAACCGAACCGTGTCCCCGGCGAAGAAGGCTTACGGGATTTGAATGCGATCGAAGCGATCTATCGCAGCATTTCGTCTGGGAAATTGCAGCCCGTTGCCGCCGTCTGAACCGAGGCGAAACATTCGACGACGCGGAATTGCTCTGGATTTCAGATTCACGGCTTGATAAAGGCGGGGTGCTCGGTGGCGACGGAACGGATCGCCACCTCCAGAACTTACGAAATTTGCATGCCGGATTCAGTTCCGGTCACGGAGGACAGTCGTGCAAACGCTGAAAACATCCGCCATCGTCGTCTTGTTGGTCACGGTGATGTACGCCGCTTATGTGTCGCTGACGACGCCGCCCCAACAGGCCGGCCCGGCGGTGGACGAATTGATCCTGGCGACCGATGAGTTGGACATCGACGTCGGAATGCCCGATTCCCTGGACGCAATGGGGATTTCCACCGGCGAGTTGGCCAGCGATTTCGGCGGTCCCCAAGGTTTCGGGGGCGGAAATTCGCCCAGCGAGCTTGCCGAATTCGATTCCGCCGGGGAAGCGGTCAGCGGCAGCATCAGCGACAGCTCGTCCAGCCTGGCGGGCGGAGAAGGAGGCGGCATCGAACTGGACTTGAGCGATCAGACCGCTGCGAGCGAGTCGGCCGATTCGGCGACCGTGATCGGGCTGCCGACGCCTCAAGGCACTGCCCCGAACTTCAACTTGGACCCGGATCAGGAATTTGCTTCCACGGGAAGCGATTTCAGTTTGCCCTCGGCCCAGGCCGCCGCCGCGGCTTTCGACGGCGGCGATCAATCGTGGTCGAACCCCTCGCCCGACGACCAGGCCGCAGCCGGATCAACCTCCGGTTCGGATCGGCCCCCGCAAACTCCTGAAAATATCCGCGACAATCCCTTGTTCTCCCGAGACGAACCCGCCGCAGCGTCAGGCGACGAGATCGCGGTCGCCCAGGCCAACCTGGGATTGGCCAACGCGGTCCGCTTGGCCGACAAGCAGTACGGGGAAGACCAAAAGAAACAGGCCCTGCAAACACTCAGCCTGTTTTACGACAACCCGAAATTGGACGACCAGAATCGCGAGACCCTGCTCAGTCGCCTGGACCCGTTGGCTCGCGAAGTCATTTATTCGCAAGAACATCTGCTGGAACAACCGCATCGCGTCCGTCAAAACGAGACGCTGATGCAAATCGCTACCCAGTACGAGGTTCCCTGGCAGCTGTTGGCGAACATCAACAACATCGACGACCCGATCACGGTTCTGCCCGGCACCGACTTGAAGGTGCTGCGTGGCCCGTTCCGCGCCAGCGTCGACATCACCCACGGCGAACTGACTTTGTTTCTCGGCGATTTGTACGCGGGGCGATTCCCGATCGCGGTGGGAAGTGATCCGACACCTCGTGCGGGAACCTTCACGATCCTGGACAAGCAATCGGCGAGGACGTACTACGACAGAAACGGTTCACCGGTCCCGCCGGGCAGCGCCAACAATCCCTACGGCAGCATGTGGATGGACTTGGGCGGGCAATTGTGCATCCACGGCAGCCCGGACAACACATCGGCCAGCAAGAAGGGCTGCATCAGCGTTGCCGGTCGATACGCCGGTGACTTGTACGGCATCTTGTCCCAAGGTTCGTCCGTCACGATCCGTCGTTAAGAGGTGCCTCGTCGCGCGGCAAGGGATCCTCGCAACATGGGGTCACGCCACGGTCCGCGGCGTGGAGGAAACCCGGGGTTCTTGTTACATTTCGCCCTCGTCGAACCCTGCCCTGTTCTTGCCGCCCACGCTTTGCGACTCGTCATGACATCCGCCGAAAACTCGTACGACCGTGACGCCTTGCTGGCGTTGATCCGATCCGAATCGCTTCGTCGCGGTGATTTCACGTTAGCCAGTGGTAAAAAGGCCAGCTACTACCTGGATTGCCGTCAGGTCACTTTGCATCCGCAAGGGACCAACTTGATCGCCGCCGGCATGATCGAAGTGATGCGATCCGGCGGCGACTTGCCCGATGCGGTCGGCGGGATGGCCATCGGTGCCGATCCGATCACCGCCTCGATCGTCACGCTGGCGGGACAACAGGGCTTGCCGCTGAAAGGCTTCATGGTTCGCAAGGAAGCCAAAGGTCACGGCACGGGCAAGCAGGTCGAAGGCCCCGTCGCCCCGGGGCAATCCGTCGTCATCGTCGAAGACGTCATCACGACCGGCGGTAGCGCGATCAAGGCGGTCGACGCGGTCCGCGAGTTCGGCTTGGATGTCCGCTACGTCATCGGCATCATCGATCGCTTGGCCGGCGGAAGCGAAGCCTTCGCCGCCAAAGGTTTGGAACTGAAAACGCTATGCACGATTCGTGACTTCGGCATCGAACCGGAATGACCCGCGAATCGAAGTCATGGAAACGACGCTGCACCAACAACTGAAGCGACACTACGCCGCGTCAACCTCCGACGTGGAGGTGCGGGTCGGAGCCTTTCGCATCGATGCCGTTCGCGACGACGAATTGATCGAGATCCAGTGTGCTTCGTTGTCCGCGATTCGCGCCAAAGCGACGGAACTGCTGCGGCGACACCGCTTGAGGATCGTCAAGCCGATCATCGTGCGAACGCGGATCCTGAAAAGCAAAACCAAAGAGGGGAAAATCACGTCGCGGCGGATGAGCCCCAAGCGGGGCGACGTGCTGGATATTTTCGAGGAACTGATTTACTTCACGCGAGTCTTTCCGCATGAGAATTTGACCATCGAGTTGCCGCTCGTCACCGTCGCCCAGCACCGCTTGCCGGCCGCCGGACGCCGCCGACGACGTTGGCAAAAAGACTACCGGATTGCCGACGTCACCCTGGAATCGATCGACGACGGATCGGAACTGACCAGCCCCGCCGACTTGCTGGGCCTATTGTCGGTCGGTGATCGAGCGGTGGTCACCCGACAAACCGAGACGTTCGACACGGCGGATCTGGCCAAACGTTTGGGCAAGCCGCGGTGGGTGACACAGAAAATCGCATACGTGCTTCGACACTGCGGCGCGATCGAAGCTCACGGGCGAACGCGAACCGGCATTCGCTACCGGGCCGCGTAATGTGCCCGTGTTGTCGCCACGCGCCACCGGCGGGTCAAAAGCGGCACCGGAAAACGGCTCGCCCGGCGAGGGGGGACGGTCGATGGCGGTGCGCCGCGTCGGGACGCCGATCCGGCCGCCTCCGTGCCTGCGTCGATCGGCATACCTGTTACACTGAGGGCTTCCATTCTGCCTCCCTCCTTCAACGACGCCCCGCCCGATGAAATCCCGCCTTTTTTTGACGTGCTTGCCGTTTCTGGTCGCCATGGCTTTGAACACCGCGACGGCGGAGACGTATCAGCACGGTCCGGATTCGCAAGTCCAAGACGTGCCGCACGGATCGGTGACACAACACCAGTGGCTCAGCAGCAAAGTCTATCCGGGAACCAAACGTCGCTACAGCGTTTACGTGCCTGCGCAGTACGACGGCAAGTCGCCGGCCGCCTTGATGGTCGTCCAAGACGGGCACGCGTTCGAGGGCACGACGGGTGACTTTCGATTGCCGGTCGTGTTCGACAACTTGATCGCCAAAGGAGACATGCCGGTGACCATCGCGGTCATGATCGACCCGGGGACGCATCAGGATCTGCCGGAAAAGCGAGGCTGGAAACCGACCCCGACCAACCGCAGTGTCGAGTACGACAGCGTCAATGGTGACTACGCCAAATTCTTGTTGACCGAAATCCTGCCCGAAGTCGAATCGCAGTACTCCATCACGAAGAACCCTGAGTTGCGGGCCGTTTGCGGAAACAGCAGCGGTGGCATCTGTGCGTTCGGTGTCGCCTGGCATCGGCCCGATCGTTTCCGCAAAGTCGTCTCGCACATCGGCAGTTTTGTCAACATTCGCGGCGGACACAATTACGAAGCGATGATCCGAAAGTCGGAGAAAAAACCGCTGCGAGTCTTCCTGCAGGACGGCACCAATGACTTGGACAACCGTCACGGCAACTGGCCACTGGCCAATCAGGAAATGGCCGCCTCGCTCGCCTTCATGCAGTACGATCACAAGTTCGTGATGGGGACCGAAGCCCACAACGGAAAACACGGCGGGGCGATCTTTCCCGACACGCTTCGCTGGATTTGGCGGGGCTGGAAGAAAGAAACCCTTTGAACGGACCGACGCCAACCGGCCCGGTCAGCCGAATGCTCCTGTCGGCCCCGAAACGAGCATTCGTGAAATCGGCGAACGTGAAATCGGCGAACGTGACGTCCCCCTGGGACTAAACTGGCGCCAGACGCTAGGTTTTCCTCGCGACTGCGGCGCACCGTTTCCCTAACCGCTGCGGCGGTCTCCTACCCGGCACCCCGCGCGACCGATTCACGGCGGAGATGCGGCCACCTGTTATTTCATCGGCTGATACCGACTGACCACGCTCGAAAGACTGTTTCACCTCATGCCCACGAATCCCAGTCCGATGACGACCGACGCTTCGCGGTCGCAAGCCGGCGGGTCGATGGACATCGAATTCGCCGTTCCTTTTGTTCACCGTCTGAGAGTGACCCGGGACGCCGCCGGGGAAGACTTTGGCCAGTTGGAAGGCTTGATCGCGGTGGACGCCGGCCCGTCGGGAACGGCGAAGGTTCTGTTGTGGGTGGATGATCAGGTCGATCGAGCTAGTGGTTACGCCGATCGTCTTGCCGGTCGACTCGAGACCAGTGAGGTGGCCGATCTGGTCGCGTCGCCGCTGATCGTTCCCGGGGGCGAAGCGATCAAGAATTCCGCCGCCGGCGTCGAGAGCATGCTTCGCCAGATCAACGATTGCAACCTGGATCGACGCAGCTACGTCATCGCCGTCGGCGGTGGTGCGATGCTGGACGCATCGGGCTACGCAGCGGCGATCGCCCACCGCGGCGTCCGGTTGATCCGTTTGCCGTCGACCGTTTTGGCGCAGGCGGACAGCGGCGTGGGCGTCAAAAACGCCGTCAATTATTTCGGAAAGAAGAATTGGATCGGCACGTTTGCCGTTCCTTGGGGCGTGATCAACGATAGCGAATTGTTGCGATCGCTACCCGATCGAGATTATCGCAGCGGGTTCACCGAAGCGGTCAAGGTCTCGTTACTGAAAGACGCGGACATCTTCGGTTGGCTGCATGACAATGCCGATGCGATTCGCCGCCGCGACCCCAAGCGGACTTCTAGAGCCATCCACGAATCCTGCGTGTTGCACATTCGGCACATCACCGAAGGCGGTGACCCGTTCGAAACTCGTGAAGCGCGTCCGCTGGATTTCGGCCACTGGTCGGCCCATCGTCTTGAACCTTTGACGGACTACGAACTTCGGCACGGCGAAGCGGTCGGCATCGGTGTGGCCATCGACTGTTTGTATTCGTCGTTGAAGCTCGGGTTGCCCCGTGACGACGCCGAACGGGTGATCGACTGCCTGAGACGTCTGGGTGTTCCGCTGTGGAATGACGCGATCGATCCGGTCGATCGACTGCTGACGGGTTTGGAAGAATTTCGTCAACACTTGGGCGGCCGACTGACGATCACGATGCTTCGCGGTATCGGCGACCCCGTCAACGTTCATGAAATCGATACCGACGCCATGAAACAGGCGATCGAACAACTCAAGGCATATCGAGGCCTCAGTTGACCGCGTCCCGCAAACGCTGAACACGCGATCGGATCGCGTCGACCCGGGCGGATGCCGCCTGCAGTTCGCCCGCGACCGGTGTCAATTCCGCGGTCGCCGTATCCACGCCGGCTTGTCGCTCGGGCAATTCGGCCGACAACGCTTCCACGGCAGCGGACGACTTTTTCGCAGCCTCGGCGGCCTCGGCGGCTTGCCGTTTCAGTCGGGTCACTTGTTGTCGCCGGCCGGCCAAATCGACCAAGTGGTTCCCCAAACGAAGTTCCGCTTCTGACACCTCGGCGTCGGATTTCTCGCCCGACTGATGCCCGACACGGATCGCGGTCAGCACGTCTTGCAGATCGCGAGCGTCGGAGGATCTCGTCTCGATTTCTTGTCGCAACGGTTCGATTTGACCGCGGAGTCGCTCAGCGGTTTGAGTCTGCTCCTCGGCGGCAGCTTTTTGATTGCCGATGTCGGCCCGCAAAGCTTCCAAGGGGACGGTCAGTTCTGCGACATTTTTTGCCAGCGCGTCGTGGCGACCGCGGATCTCGTCCAGTTCATCGACAGCCGTTTGCAGCCTGGCCTGTTCGGCTCGAAGCAACTCGGATTCGTCTGGCGGATTCGACGCCAGGGTCAGAGTCTGTTCGGGTTCCTCGACCAGACTGTTGACGATTTGACCGGCCCAGTCGCCGTAGATGACTCGTTTCCCGTCGTGAGTGATCGCAATTTTCAGGACGGCCTCCTTGGACGCCGGAAAGTCTTTCAGCTTCCCACCATTGGCATCCCAAAGGGTCACTCGCCCGTTTTTGGTCGCCGTGACCAATCGAGCCTCGTGATCGAACGAGACGTCCGCGACCGGACCGCCGACGTTGATGCTTTTCAGCTGAGCGCCGGTGTGCATGTCCCACAATTTGACCGTTCCGTCATCGCTGGCGCTGGCCAGCACGTTGGAGTCGTCACGCCAGGCCACCGCGTTGACGGAACCTTTGTGTCCGGCCAGATCCAAATACGGCAAACCGGTGTCGGCTTCCCAAACGACCAGCCCGGCCGAGCGATCCCCCGAGGCGATCAACACATCGTCGGGACTGTAAGCGACGGCCAGGATCCAATCGGTGTGCTTTTTCAAATCGAACTTCAAAGTACCGTCCGCGGCGTCGTAAACCCGCAACATCCTTTGCGGGCCGCCCAGTGCGACACGGCCCAGAGTCGACGTGGCGTCGCCACTGAGGACGATGTCCAATTCGTCGCCGGCGGTCAAAACTCGCTCGCCGCTGCGGACGTCATAGATCGCGACGATGCCCAGGACGGCGTGCTCGCCCCCACCGGCGATCAAATACGATCCGTCGCGGCTGAACCGCAGCGACTGCGGGACGCCCTCGGCGAAGGGCAACACGCCCATCAGTTCACCCGATCGGCTGTGATAAAGAACGATCTGGCGTTGGCCGCCGACGGCGACCAGCGGCGCCCAGGGGCTGCAAGCGATCGCCGTGGTGGCCGCCGGACGATCGGTCACCACCGGAACGTTCATGGGAACGGTTTCGGGCATCGCGGCGGGGCCGTCGGGCTTGCCTCGCGAAACGGCGACAAAGGCTAAGTTGTTCTTCTTTTTCGCTTTGGCTTTGGAGCCGCTGTTTTCCAAAATACCGCCTTCGATCCAAGCGCGAATCACGGCCAACTGATCATAGGTCTGATCTCTCAGACTCGAATTGCCTAT
>CAYVRC010000058.1:0-30827 GCA_964453205.1 uncultured Pirellulaceae bacterium
GTCACCGCCGACGATCAAGTCGTTGCCGTCGCCGCCTTCGATGGTGTCGTCGCCGAACCCGCCGTCGTAACGGCCTCCCATGCCGGAGCCGACACCAAAGATCATGTCGTTGCCTTCGCCGCCGATGATTAAATCGTTGTTGCCGCCGCCTTCGATGGTATCGTCGCCGAATCCTCCGTCGTAACGGGCTCCGTTGCCCGTCGCGACACCAAAGATCATGTCGTTGCCGTCACCGCCGTCGATCTCTTCTCCGTTTCCTCCGTCGCTGCCGTAGATCGTGTCGTCACCGAAACCGCCGTCGTAACGGTTCCCCGTGCCGGCGGGCAGGCCGAAGATCATGTCGTTGCCATCCCCGCCGTCGATTTCTTCTCCGTTTCCTCCGTCGCTGCCGTAGATCGTGTCGTCACCGAATCCGCCGTCGTAGCGTGTCCCGGAACCCGCCGGGATGCCAAAAATCAGGTCGTTGCCATCCCCGCCGTCCAGTTCGCCGCCGTCGCCTCCGTAAATCGTGTCGTCACCGAACGCTCCGGCCAGGCGGTCTCCCGCGGCACCCCGCAACTCGTCTTTGAAGTTCGTCCCCACGGCGGCTTCGAACTTGCTGTTCAGCGTGACCGTGTGATTCGCTTCATCAACGATTTGGGCGGCCCCGTTCATCAGGCTCAAGTCGATCCTGATCCCGTTCCCGTTGCCTTCCTCGTCGATGACGCGACTGAAATCGAGTGTGTCGAAACCGCCATCGTCGGTCAGATTCTTATCGCTTCCGGGGACGATAAACACCACGTCATTGCCCATCCCACTGTTGACCGAGTCGTCACCACCGATCGCAATGATCGTGTCATCTCCGTCGCCCGCGGTGATCGAATCTGCGCCCGGTCCACCGTCGATGACCTGGCCACCCACGCCGGCGGTGATGGTGTCCTGGCCTTCGCCGCCACTGACCACGATCGGCAAATCCGGATCGGCCGACTGCACCACGTCGATCGTGTCATCACCCGACAATCCGGCGACCAGCACCTGATCAATGCCGGTCAAATTACTGGTCGTTCCGCCGATTCCTCCGACGTTGAATTCGACATTGCCCGTTCCCAATGCGGTGACGGTCAATGCGTCGTTGTTCGGTGTCGCACTGAGAAAGGCGACTTGTTTCGTCGTGGAACCGGTGTCGTCGTCGGTCACGGTCAACGAAACCGTGACGGCTTGGCCGGTGGGACGCGGCACATCGATCGCAGGTGTGGTGTAGACAATGCCACCGACCGTCCACGAGTACTGGAACGTGTCCAGTCCGGACGCATCGGTGACGTCCGCGCGGAGCCGCAGTTGCGTGTCGTCTGACCCGTCGTCTGTGATCAAGACGTCCGGCGCCAGGTTGCTGACGATTGCGTCGCCGGTGATCTGATTGGACGAATCGCCCGCGCCGTCGATCACCGTCGCCGTGAAGGTGTAATCGTCGGTGGCAGTGCCTGTCGGGGCGTCATCCGGCACGTGATAGGGAATCGTAAATGTCCGCTCGCCGCGAACAATCCGCTGCCGGATCGTGTCGATCAAGTTGTCGGCACCATCGGCTACGAGAATTTCGACCTCGTGCAAGTCATCGATGCCCGCGTCGGTGAAGGCCCCGGTCAGGTTCACCGAGTCGCCTTCGTCGATGGCCGCCGGAACGCTGAACGTCGTCAACACCGGCGGGGCGTTGAGCACCTGCAGGATTCGACGGGCCGTGCCCACGCCTCCGTCGTCGTCGGTCACGACCAAGTCGACGGTGTAGCTGCCATCGCTCGGCGGGACAAAACGCGGCCGGGGATCCGACGAGGTTCCCGGATCGACGACCACGTTGGAAACCGTCCAGTTTTCCGTGAACGTGTCGTCGACTCCCGGGTCGTTGATCGTCGCCGCCAACAGAACAGTGTCGCCTTCGAAAATCATCGACGACGCCATGATCGGGGGCGTCGTGATCGCTCCCGACGGAGCTCGATTGTCCGCCCGCAACGTGAACTCTGCGACGTCCGTCGTCGCGGGCGAATCGTCGTCGACCAATTCCAGACGGACCAGGCCGTCGACGTCGTCCCGCAGCGTGTGTGTGATCGTGTAATCGCTGGAGCCGGCGGGAATTCCGTACTCCACCGGCGTCGGTGAGTCACCCCAAAACGCCGTGATCCGATGCGAATCGCCCGTCCCGCCGTCGTCGATCGTCCCGCGGACCCGGATCACGTCGCCTTCGGCGGGAACGGTGACCGGAGCACCTCCGCGTAGGAAATCCACGAGCGGCGGCTCGGCAAATTTCGCCTCGACGTTCGCGACCGTCATCCTCGTCACCGCCAAGCCGCTCGATCCCGTCCCGCCCAGCGGCTCGTGGCGACTGACCAAGACTTCGATGTCATACACGCCGTCGTCGACGTACACGTGCTCCAGTGCAAAGCCCCGCGTGCCGGCCGGCAGATCGACCGTTTGCGGCGTCGATCCGTCTTTCCAGTCGACCTCGACCGTGTGTGGGGCGTTTTGCAGATCGAATTCGCCTTGCAATTGGATCCGCGCCCCTTCGGCAACCACCACCGCGGCGGTTCCGAACTCGACCTCGTCGTCGCTCAGGTCCAACACCAACAGGTCGTCGTCGGTGATCGGGATCCCGCCGATCGGTGCGGCCACCGGCATCGCATCGGAAAACTCGCTGACGTCGCCTTGGAAACTTGCCGTCGCCGTCACGAATTCACCGGCCACCGTCGCACCGGGCAGGTTCGTCGCGATCGAAAGCAAGTTCGAATCGGCCGACAAGTTGACGCCGCCCAGGAAACGTCTAGCGTTTGCACCAGAGATCGTCGAATCGGCCGAAGCATAGAATTCGACTCTCACCATCTCCGACGGGCTTCCCGACGGTGTAAAACTGCTCGGGTCCAGCGCGATCATTCCTTCCACACCGGTCATCGCACCGGCGACGACTGACGTCAGAACGGGAAAGTCCTGCACGCCGTCATCGGCATTGCCGGTTCGACCGATCGGTCCCGCATCGATCCCCACGCTTCCGTTGTCGAACACCACGTTTCGCGACATCACGTTGCCGCTGGTCGTGGCGGTGACGACGACACCCGAACCCGCATTGAAGCCGACACGGTTGGCCTCCGAGGGCGAATCACCCCCCACGATGGTCCCCACGGCATCGGCCACGACGATGCCGCTCAAGCCGTTGCCCAGTGGCGCGATTCCCGTACGATCGGTGCCGACGAAGTTGCCTGCGATCGTATTGTCCGTTGCGGTCGTGCTGACCAATAAAATTCCGTGGCCTCCGTTGCCCGATACGATGTTGCGTTTGGCTTCGTCAAACGGTCCGCTTCCGTCGGTGCCGATCGTGATGTTCGACGCGCCGTCAGCGATCACAACGCCGTGGCTGTTATTCCCCAGGTCGACCGTGCCGGTGATGTCGGTACCGATGTAGTTGCCGGCGATCGTGCTGAACTGTGGCACGATGCCGTTGCTCCATAAGAAGAGTCCCTGGGAATTCCCCGAAATCAGGTTGCGTTCCAGGTCATCCGACACCCCGTCGCCGTCGGTGCCGATCAGATTGCCGTCAGCGCCTCTCTTGATTTCGATGCCTCGGCCGGCGTTGCCCAGCAGCCCGGTTCCATCGATATTCAGTCCGATGATGTTGCCCGAGATCCGGTTTCCGTCGGCCGAATCGCCTTCCATGAAGATCCCGCCGAATCCGAGGTTACCCGAAATCACATTGCCCTCGCCGGCGTCACCGGCGCCATCACCGTCGGTGCCGATGACGAGATTGCTCGCGTCTTGAATCCACATGCCGGCGCCCGACGAACCGATCGAGCCGTTCGGGACCGCCGACCGGCCGGTGAAGTCCGTGCCGATCAAGTTTCCTTGCACCAATGTCCGACTGGTGCCTCCGATGACGCGGACCCCCGCTAGCTCATTCCCGCCGATCAAGTTGCCTTCGCCGGCACCGCCGCCCCCGATCCGATTGGCAAACGTCGTGTGCACTTGGGAGACAACCACGCCGTTGGCACCGTTGCCGCGATCAAGCGTCCCGGTCGCATCGGTGCCGATGAAGTTACCCAGAACTCGATTGCCGTGGGTCGTGTTACCGGCGATGACCAGGCCGTTGAAGGTGTTTCCGCTGATGATGTTTCGCTGCGACTGAAAAGCCCCCCCGATCAAGTGTCCCGACGTGCCTTGATCCAACACGACTCCCGCGTTTTGCCCGGCGATCAAGCCGACGCCGTCGGCGGCCAAGCCGATGATGTTGCCCGCGACGGTCGTGTCGGTGGTACCGCCGCCCCGCAGACGAACGCCGTGCACGTCATTGCCGGAAATGACATTGCCCTCGTCGTCGTCCTCACGTCCATCGCTATCGGTGCCGATCGTGATCTCGCGACCGGCCAAGATGTGGATGCCGACTTGATTGGGAATCGCCGTGTCGCCGTCGATGTCGGTCCCGATGAAGTTGCCTTGAACAGTCAAGCCGGGCAATGACTGATCCTGGTAGATCCCCGAAAGGTGCCCCGAAATGACGTTGCCTTCGCCTTGCCCACCGCCGATCCGGTGATAGGCACGTCCGAACCCGAAGAAGTCCAGGATGTACACGCCGTAGTCGGTCGGGTCGGCCGGCGCGCCGATGCTCTGGCCGTCCGGGCCGACGCCGATCAAGTTGCCTTGCACCGTCGTCGACGGGCTGACCAACGCGATGTTCGACAGGGTGTTGCCCGCGACGACATTGCCACCGTCGGTACCGATGATTCCGGTCGGTCGTCCGATCAGGACCCCCGCGTCGTTGGTGACGATGCCCGAGGCGTTGGGAATCACGGTTCCATCGGGCGTGATCCCGACGAAGTTGCCTTCGACACGGATCGGTGCCTTGCTGCCGCCGCCGGCGCGGAACAGATCGGTGATCTCTCGCGGCGACAGGTTCCGGCGAAAGACGCCGACTTCGTCGACGAGGCCGACAAACGCCCGCTCGGACGACACCGAGAGCCCGCCGACCTCCGTCGCCGCCCCGATGGCCGATTGGCCGATTCCGGGAACGTCAAAGTCGAACCCGCCCGACCCGTTGGCGACGCCGTCCAGGTACAACCTCGCCGTGGTTCCGTCAAACGAAACAGCGACGTGATGCCATCGCCCCGACGAAAGACCGGTTTGGCCGAGCACGACCGACATGCCACCCGTCGCGAATCCGCTGGCCTTGAGTTTGCCCGACGGATCGATCGCGAGTTCAAAGCCGGTTGACTGCACGGTTCCGCCGGCGTCGTTGAGCCCTTGATACAGAACCTGTTCGGTGCCGATCGCCGACGGGGAAATCCACAGATCGATCGTGAACGGCTGGGCCGTGCCCGCGGGAGCCAGAGAATCGTCGTCACCCAGGTCCAGGTAGCCCGTGCCCTCCAAGTCGAACGCTGGGGTTCCGAGTCGCCCGTTGACACTGGACGTTACACCGGAGCCGGCCGACGCGTCGTTGTTGCCCACCGCGTCGGTCGCGTCCCCGTCGGCCTGATACCAGGAAACCGCGTCGCCGCCGAACCGCAGCGAGTCGGAAACCTCGATACCCGCCGCAAAGCTGTTGACGACAAGGTTCCCCGCCCCCGGCGAGTCTCCGCCGATGATCGCGCCGGGTGAATCGCGGACATCGACGGCCGCAAACGCCGTCGCGGCCGAGGCGTTCCCCAGCGTCGTCGTGCCGATCTGATTGCCCGCGATGACCAGTCCGTCGACCCCCCAGGCATCGATGGCGTTGCGGGTGTTGCCGGCGATCAAGTTGCCTTCTTGAGAATCGTTTTGACCATCCAGGTTCGTGCCGATCGTCAGCGAACCGCCGCCGGCGTCCGTGGCGATTCCGATGCGATTGGGAATCGGTGTGATGCCATCGGCACCGACACCGATGTAGTTGTTTTGGATGACGCCGCTGGATCGTTGGGCCGTCCCACCGTCCATGTCGATCGCCGCGGGTGCGGGACCATTGACATGACCGCCGATGACGTTGCGTCCCAAGCCGGGGCCGCCGAATACGAAATCTTCCGACTGTGACCGAAGTTCGATTCCGTACCATGCCGTTTCCGCCACCGTGACGCCGTCGGGCAGTGTCCCGATGTAGTTGCCACGAATTTGCAAGTCTTCGGTCACGCCCAGGATCCAGATGCCCGTGAGGTCCTGTCCGGCGAACACGTTGCGCTCGCCGGCATCATTGGTGCCGTCCAGATCCGTGCCGATGACGGTGTCCCGGGTCGGATTGGGCGTCGATCCGCCTTGGATCAGGATTCCACGAACATTGGTATCGATCGTTGTGCCGTCGGGGGCCACGCCGAACCAATTGCCCTGAACCGTCAAGCCATCGGCGTCGTTCGAGGTGATCGCACCGTTGACGGGGAAACCCGTCAGCGACAATCCTCGGATCGTGACGTCGTTACCGGACACCCACAGGGTGTTCGCATTGGTCCCGTCGATCTGAATTTGCAGCTCGGCATCGCTGCCGACGTCCAGCGTATTGGGCGACGCACCGGTTTGGCTGTAACCGTCCACGACGACCGAGGCGGCGATGTTGGGCAAGCTGGTCAGTGGCGTGATCACGTGCGGGCCGCTGCCGAGAATGCTAAACGCGATCACGCCGCTGCTCGGATCGGCATTCGAATCCAGGATCGCTTGCCGCAAACTGCCTGGGCCACTGTCGTTGGTGTTGGTCACCAAGTAGACGCTGTTGACCGCCGTCAGCACGACGTCGTCACCGACATAGTTGATTTGCAGTTCCAGCGATCCGGCGGTGAAAACATCACCATCGCCCAGACCGTCGAACTGTCCCGTCGCACTGCCGCCCACGTTATCGATGATCGTGTACTGAGTCCCGGCCGATACGGTCGAACGCTGGGTGACCGTCAGCGCGCCGGCCAAGTCGTAACCGTCGACGACCATCTGGTCGTAGTCGATGCCACCATTGGTCCCCATTCCGCCCAGTTCGAACTCCAGGTTCCCGTCGGGGCCGACGGACAGTTCCTCGGTCCGGATTCGGCCGACATCGCTGCTGCCATTGGCGAATTCGAACGTTTTCGCATCGATTCCCAGAAACGACAATGCTTGCGAATCGCCCACCGGACGTCGAAATTCGATCTCACCAAGGCTGCCGGCGTTCAAATCCAATCCCCCGGCCAAGCCCGTGGCATCGACCGTTTCGGTAAAGATGATGTCGGCTCCCGCCGGAAAGGCACCGCCACCGGTCGTATCGATCGTCCGCGATCCGATCCCGAGCCCGTTTTGACCGTCGACCAGCAAGGTGTCATCGATCAGCACCGGCTGTCCGTCGGTGACGATATCGGCCTTCAAGGTCGTCGTGCTCGAGCCCGCAGAATCCCTGAGCGTGATGGAGGCATCGCCGGTCCCGGACAACTGTCCGTTGATCAAGATGACGTCGGCATCCAGGGTGACCGGATCGGTAAAGGTCACGGCATTCACCGTGGCGGTTCCCGTGGTAGGCCCGCCGATGGAGATGCTTGAAAAACCGTCCAGCAGATTCGCGATCTCGGAGGAGTCCAGACTCAGCGTCCCGGGCACCTCGGCCCCCAACGCGATGTCATGACCAGGCGTGCGAGGTTCGATCGTCAAATCCCCGTCGCCCTGGAGCGTGCCGTTCAACTCAATCGCATCGGTGACCAAAACCAGTTGGTTCGGTCCGCCGCTGATCGCTTGATCGAATTGCAACGAATCGGCAATCAAGATCGCATCGGCCAACACCGACATCGGACCGAAATGAATCTGTCCGGCACTGGCGACGATGAAATCGCCGGCAAAATCCATTCGGCTGGCGACCGTTTGAAACGCAAAGAATGGCCGCGCGAGCCCGATCGAACCGTTGGCGGTGATGATCCCGAGCGGTGCCTGCAGAATCAATTGCTCTTGGTCCGGGTCGGGGTCCGGGTTCAAGGTCGCCCCGAAGGTGATCGAACCCGCATCGGAGGTCAGTCGCGCCGCGGAAAACGTGACCGTGACGTCGTCACCAAAGGTCATGTCTCCGCTCGTGATGACGGCGTTTCCGAAGCCGCCGTTTCCGTTCAATCGGGCCGATCCGCCCGCGTCGGTTGTCAGCGACGTCAGCGAGATCGTGTCGCCGACGACCCCTTCAAAGGTGGTGACCCCGGGCGTGTTGACGGTCAACGATTGCCCGCCGTCGAGCGTGTCGGCAAAAGTGATGTCGCCGCCGCCGCTGGCGATGACCACATCGTTTCCGAGCAAGACCGGTCCGATGTAGTCTTGATTGCCCGATGTCGTGACACCGTTTCGCAATTCGATCGCCTCGGCAACGATCTGAACCGATGCGAGCATGCCGCCGGCTTCCATCGTGACCGAGTCCGTGCCGGCGCCTCCGTCGATTTCGAGGACCGTCGCCGCGGGCGGTGCAAAGGTCGATGCGACGGTGACGACATCCGCGCCGTCCCCGGTGGTCACGACGATACGATTGCCGGTCACCGAAGCGATCGGAATGGTGATCGTCGTCGTTCCGTTGCCGCTGCCGCTGGCCGTTGACAGGTTGTTGCCGGCGCTGGTGATGACGTAATCCGTGCCGCTGGTGGTGAGGGTCAAGTCGTCGTCGAAGCCGTGGGAGTCGTCGATCTGCAATTCACCCGCGATGACGTCGATACGGGTCAGCGCGGGCGGCGTAATCGCCGTCAACACGACATCGAACCCGTCAACACCGCCCGCATAAGTGATCGTGTAGGCGTTGGTTCCGTCGAAGACGCTGGCGCCCTCGGTCAGAGACGCAAAGGTGGTAGGGTTCGATGCGCTCCGATCGATCAACAGGTACTGCTGGCCGATCGTCACCGGGCCGATCGGCGTCAGCGAAAGGGACCCGCCGAGCGTCGCGGTGGTCGCAGAAATGGTGTCGTAGTCGGTCCCCGCAACGCCATCTTGAATCTCAAAGGCGGCGGTCGAACCGACGTCGATATTCAGTGGCGCCGAAAAAGACATGCCGCCGGGCCCGGCGTCGCCGGGCGCGATCGTGCCGCCGCTGTTGATGTCGTAAGTTGCCGCGCCCGAATACAAACCTTCCCCCGCAAGGATACCGCCGTCGATCGCGACGTCCGGTGATCCGCCTCCCGTTGTCACCGTGAAGGTGCTCTCGACGCTCGTCACTCCCGCGGTCTGCGTAAAAGTTTCGGTGACTTGGAGATTACCGCCGCCATCGACGCGAATCGTTCCCGAGTTGGCAAACGCGCCGGTCGAGTAGTCTTGACCGTCGGTCAAGGTCAACACACCTTCGTTAGCGACAAGACTTGAAAACTGAGGGAAGGAAGCGGTGCCACGCAAGGTCACGTCGGCTCGGTTGATGGTCAGCAACGGCACGGCCAAAAGGTTCAATGTCGAACCATCGCCGACATCCCATGTCCCACCGGTCAGCGTCGTGCCACTGACTTGGGTCGAGTCGAAACTGAAGTTCAACGTGCCGTCGTCGACATCGACCAAGCCTGTGTTGTCAAGGTTGAAGTCGATCGTGCTGGACGATCCGCCGGATCGCAGCAATACGCCGTCGTTGACCAACTGAGGCACCGGAGAATTACCACTCGCCCACGTCATGCCCGCGGCACTTTGAAGGTCGATCGTCCCTCCACCCTGGTTGACGATTTGCGTTGCCGCGGAGACATCGTCGGCCGCCACTTCGATGTTGCCCGTCCCGGCGACGTTGATCAAACCCGTGTTTTCCAACGTCGCTGTCGCCGAGAGTCCCTTGGCGGCGGTTCCGCCGACACTCAGTGTGCCCTGATTCGTGATCGTGCCCTCGGTGAACGTCCCACCGTTCCACTGCAGCAGGCCGACGGGGAAGTTCAACGTCAGGCCGGCACCCACTTCGATCGTCCCGCTGTCAAACAACACCGTGCCGGCGCCGCTGCCGGTGTAGGTGCCTTCGTATCTGCGAGTGTCACCGCCGGTCAGGTCCAACGTCGCGCCACCGGCCACGGTGAAAGTCCCTCCCGTGCCGAGTTCAGACGCTCCGGAGTCCCGTAATTCGATCTCGCCGCTTTGGACGTCGATGGTCCCGCCATGGTTTTGCAATTCGTCGATGAACGAATCGTTGGAACCACCCGTCTTGCGAATGGTTCCAAAGTTGACAAACTCCACAGTGGGGCTCGATCCGCTGATCCAAACGATGTCCGAATCGTTGGCGATTTCGATCGTGCCGATTCCTTCGTTGGTCAATCCTGATGCCCGGGTGCCGTCGGCGACCAGTCCGAGATCGGCGGCGAGCGTGACTTGACCCAAATTGCGGAGCCGCATTTCCGCCGGCATGGTCAACGGCGAGGTGATGTCAAGATTGCCCTGATTGGTAATCCCTAAGGCTTGGTTACTGACCAGCGCCGTGATCGCGCCGCCGCCGCTGATCACGCTGGTTCCGTTTAACTGAAAGATTCCACGGCCTTGCAGGGTACCGCTGCTGATCGACAACCCGGCAGCCAAGTCGCCACCGTTGTTGACCTGCAAGGTCCCGCCGCCGATCGAGATCGGCTGAGTCGAAGTGATGGAGTTCGCCTGGGCCAGTCCGGCATTGTGGACGATGGTTGTCGCCACGAACGGGTCGATAAGGACGTTATCGGTCAGCGTCGGCACGACATCCGCACTCCAGTTGGCCGCGTCGGTCCAAGTCGTCCCGTCTCCGCCGCCGTCCCAGATCGCGTCAACGCTGGAACTTTCTTCGGCCGTCAGCGTGACGTCGTTTCCGTCACCGCCGTCATAGTCGATCCGGAATCGCGTCCCCTGGATGAACAGCGTGGCGTTGTCGTTGAGTCCGGTGAATCCTCCCGAAACGGGATCCGTCGCGCCGTCGTTGTTGATGATCACGTAGACTTCGCCGGCCGTCACGTTGCCGACTAATGTCGTATCGAGCGTTCCGCCTAACGTCACCGTGCCGGTGACGTTGACTTGGTCGTAGTCGACGCCGGGATTGGCGTCATCGCCGCCCAGTTCGATCTCCAGGGTGCTGCCGGATTGCAGATCGAAATCGCCGGTGTTGAAAATCCCAGGGCTGCTGCCCGGTGCAAGCTTACCGCCACTTTGGACCGTCAAGTCGGGGACATCGAGAATCCCAGCGGCGACGTCACCTGCCAGGACGGCGCCCGACGCGACCACGAACTCCCCGGAGCGGTCCACGGTGCCGACCAGCTCGACCGTGCCCAGATTCAGGGTGACGGTACCTTCGTTGTTCAGAAAGTCATCGATGGTGAAGCGATCGTTCGGGCTCGTCGCGGCGATCGTGATCCCGTCGCCGTTGCCCACGCCGATACCCCCGCGGTGGATCGCCCCGTCGTCGCCGCGGATCGTCGCCCCGTTCAGCGGGACCAAGTACTCCTGGAACGTTCCGGCGCCGAAGCGAATTTCCGCACCCCCGTCGATGACCGTCCCGGTGCCCGGGGTGCCCAGCGATCCGGCGCCGGTCAGGGATAGCGTGCCGGCACGTACCCTGGCGGACTGGGTAAACGTCGTGGGACCGTTGATCGTCTGTGTACCGGTACCGAACTTGTACAGTTCTCCCGCCCCGGTGATGTCGCCCCCGTACGTTTCCGAACCGTTGTCCAAGCCGATGTTCAGCCGATCGCCGCCCAGATCGATCACTGCGCCGGTCGGGCCGATCAAGGAACCGACCGAATGATTGAAACCGTTCAGTTCGAACCGACCCGTGCTGCCGATTTCCAAAGTCGAATTGTTGGGGATCGCCGTCGCCGCCCCGCCGATCAACGTTCCGGAGGCCACGTTTGTGCGACCGGCATAGGTGTTGTTGCCCGACAGTGTCAAAGAGTTGCCGCTTTGCAAATCGATCCCGCCGCTGCCACTGATATCGCCATCGACGACCAAGTCATTGCCCAGGATGTCGATCTGGCCGTTGAAGGTCAGATTGGAACTGACGACCTGAGCCCCGGCGGCACTGCCGGAGAAAATCTCGCCGCCGTTGGCCGTCACCGACGTCCCGGAAAGATCGAAACCCGTGTTCAGTTGCAGCCGTCCTGAATCCAAAATCAAAGCCGGCGCGTTGACGGCTGCGTCCAACGTCAACGTGCCGCCATCAACGGTGATGTCGGCCTTCGAATCCAGACCGGCGGCGATCCGCAGGTTGTCACTGATGACCGTGATCGGCTCGGTGGTGGCGATCGTCGAAAACGTCCGCCCCAAGTCCGCTTGCACCGCCACCGTCGCCCCCGGTTGATCGATGACGACGTCGCTGCCGCCCGCCGGCACCCCGCCGGACCAGTTGTCGCTGTTGGAAAACGAGTCGTTGACGCCGCCGCCGTTCCAGACATTATCGGGCCAAGCGCCGACAAGGTATCGGTCACCGGGTAATCCGAACGGAAACGTGTAGCCGGCGTCCGAGATCCCGTCGCCCGTGTTGTCCAGTCGCCACGTCGAAGGCGACGTGCCTTCATCGACGGCACCGAGATTGTCACCGCCGGTGTTGTCCCAGTCTCCGACCACCGGGACGTAAGCGATCAGAAAGTCGGTTGAAATCGCCGGGTTACTTGTCAACACCGTCGACACGTTGTTGGGATACGCGGCGGTGTGATCATCCACGTAGACATCGAAAGTCGTGCCGTTCTGTCGGTAAACCAAGACGTCCGCAGTGCCGTCGTTGTCGATGTCGCCGACCAACGGAATGTCCGCGACACCGCCTCCCGCAGCCGGATGATCGGCGTCGACGCCGAAGCTGAACGTCGCATCGGCGGTCAACAGGGAGTCATCCGTCGGAAACGGCAGTGCGCCTGCAACCCCGTAGCGGATTTCCCATTCCAACAGATTCGAAGTCGTCGCGGTATCGACAACGATCACGTCGTCGATCCCGTCGCCGTTCATGTCGGCGATCAGCGGGATGTCGCCCGCATCGCCGAATCGAAACAAGTACTCCTCGTCGGTGTCTCGGTCGGTATCGGCATACCACTGCAACTCGACGCCGTTCTGACGGACGGCGACGACCTGATCGAAGCCGACGCCGCTGAGGTCACCGGCCACGACAACATCATCAACAGGGCCGGCACCCGCGGCACCCGTTTCCAAACCGAACTCGAACTGGATCTCGTGGGTTTCGTCGCCGGCGCCGCGACCGGCCAGAGACTGGGTGTCCAAAAATTGCGTCAGCGTGTTGCTTCCGGAATCGCTTCGCGCGACCCCGATATTGATCTCTGCTGCCAACAGACGTCTGGCTTCGACGTGCTCGAAACGCAGCGATCGTCGACGTGGGGATGCGGTCCGCCGTTTGCCCCGGCGTCTCGGACCTCGATCGAAAATAGATGACATGGGTGGTTCAGGCGGGGGGCGTCGGAAAGTCTTTTTCGCCACCGGGGGAACCGCAAAGGCCTAGAGTGGCGTATCCCGCAAGATATTCGCGCACCCCCTCTCCAGCAAGGATTCAAAATGCGGAAAGTAGGCCTGCGGAACGGCTTTTCCGCTACTTAGCTTCCGATCGTCGCGGCATACAGGCTCTTCATCTCAGCCAAACACAGCTCCAGCTCGAATCGTTCCGAGACGACTTGGCGGGCGTTTCCGCCGAGGTGAGCGAAATCGGCGGGGGAATCCAGCATCGCGTTGGCTTGGGCTCGCCACGCCGAAACGTCGAAAAAATCGGCCAAATGCCCCGTCCGACCTTCTCGAATGACTTCACGGACGGGACCCGTGTCGCTGGCCAATATTTTGCAGCCGCACGCCATCGCGTTGATCAGCGACCAGGACAAAACGAACGGCACGGTCCAGTAAAGGTGCAGATCGCTGACCGCGAAGACCCGTACGAGTTCGTCCGGCGGGACGCGACCGACGAAATGCACCCGAGACAAATCGAAGTCGCGCCGATCGATCACCCAGTCCTTAAAGGATTTGCCTCCGGTGAATTTGTTGTCACCGCCGTACGCGATCCGGTCTTCGCCGACCACGATGACGGTCAAGTTTCCGCGATCGCGGCAAAGCCCGTCGGCGACCTGCAGGAACTTGTCGAAGCCACGCAGCGATTCGAAACCGCGACTGACGTAGGTGACGACCTGGTGGCCCTCGGGAATCTCCACTCCGGCGACGCGACGCGGCTTTTCGCCGATCGGCTTCCAGAATCCGGTGTCGATGCCGTCGAAGATCGTCCGCAGTTTCACCTGATATTCGGTAGGGAATTGCGACCGCTGGAAATCCGTCGGGCAGTATCCGGCGTCACAGTTTTGCAAGTCCAACAACAACGTCGCGTTGCGGACCCGCAGCCGCATCGCTTCGGCGGGCCCGGGCAGCGGCAAGTCCCGACGAAAATCGAAATCACTGTCGGCGCGATGGTAAAACCATTCGAAGTAGCCGATCACCGGCACTTCCGGATACAACTCTCGTAGAAACAAAGCCGAAACGAACCCGCTGTGGGCAACGATCAGATCGGGTCGCACGTCGGGGCGATCGATCAGCGCCGCGACGACCGCCTCGCTTCGCCAGATCTGGTTTTCAAAAGTGCGGGAACAGTAATGGTTGTGATGCGTCGCCCCGCTGGTAGGTCGGAACCGAATACAATCGATGTCACCCTGGAGACCATCCACTTTTTCGTTGACGAACGTGCATCGCCAACCTTCCGACCGAACCAAGCGTGCGGCGATCTGACCGAATTGAGCCGGAAAGTTGTGATGCAAGAACAAGACGTGCATGGAATGTCCGCGACATGAATTCGAAAAAGTCGGCCGCGCCGGTCACGTTGCACTACCGGCGACAGTTCTACCAAGAATCGTTGGTCAGGGGCGCCGCGATGATTGCCGAACGAAGCGGCGCGACAGGCGGCGCGACAGGCGGGCCGGCCGGCCTGGTCGGCCGTGAAGTCGCCAATGCCACGTTCTTGCGTGCTTTTTTGCGCAGCGGCGAATCGCATCGCATCGACGTCTTGATTCACGACGCCGACGACCAAGCCTCGCTGACGGAGACCTTGGATCGGCACCTGCCGGCCACGAAACAGGCGCGACTGACACCGCTGGCGGCGCGGGACCGTTGGGCGAGTTTGCCCGGCGATCGGGTGCTCTGGGAACCTCAGCCCGTCGACGCGGCGTGGGCTCGGTGGCGACAAGACTATCAGGCGGGAAATCCGGATGCCCCGCGGATCGCGTTGTGCGGAGTCACGCACACGATGGCGACGCCGGGGGCGGCCCGAGCGTTGGCGGATCTGATCGCCGCGCCGCTGCAGCCTTGGGACTGTCTGGTTTGCCCCAGCGAAGCGGTGCGCCGGACGACGCAGGCGTTGTTGGAACACGCCGCCCAAAAATTCTTGTCCGACGCAAAAAACGCCTCGTCCCCGCCTCGCCAAGTGGTGTTCCCCCGCTTGGAAAAAATCCCGCTCGGCGTGGACACGGATCATCACCGCGTCGCGACGGCCAAGCAACGTGCCGACATGCGGCGCCGGTTGGGAATCCCGCACGAGTCCCAAGTGGTTTTGTTCGTCGGACGGTTGTCCCATCACGCCAAGGCGAATCCGATGCCGCTGTGGGCGGCTTGCCAGCAGGCCGCCACTCGGCAAGCTTCGCGGGAAAAACGCTCATCGCCGCGGATCGACTTGGTCATGGCCGGCTGGTTCGCCAACGAAGCGACCCGCAAGGCGTTCGCCACCGACGCCGCCCGCGTCGCCCCCGACGTGCAAACCCATTTCGTCGACGGTCGCGATCCGGCGACGCGGGACTGCGTGTGGCACGCCGCCGACGTCTTCGTTTCCTTGGCCGACAGCGTTCAGGAGACCTTCGGTTTGACGGTCACCGAAGCGATCAGCCGCGGCTTGCCGGTCATCGCCAGCGACTGGAACGGCTATCGTGAGATCGTTCGCCACGGCATCGACGGCTTTCTGGTTCCGACAACCGTCATGACACCGGCCCCACGCGACGCGCTCGTGCAAATGCACGAGGGCTCCCTGTCGTACGATCATTTCTTGGCTTCGACCGGTCAACTCGTCCAGGTCGATTGTGCCAACGCGGCTGAATCACTATGTCGGTTGCTGGCGGATGATTCTTTGCGATCGAAGATGGCCGCTTCCGGACGTCGCCGCGCGGTCGAGCAGTTTGCGTGGCCCAGAGTCATCGCTCGTTACGAAGAATTGTGGCGACGGCAAATCGAGATGACCGAACCGGAGCCGGCCCCGCGGTGCGCCGTCGCCGAGAACCTGTTGTCCCTGGAAACGCTGTTCGCGGCCTATCCGACACGTTGGATCGGCGACGACCGGCGAATCAGCGCCGTCGCCTCGCCGCTCATGAATTGGGACGACTTGCAACGTTCGGTCATCGCGAACCACTCGGTGAAACGGCGACTGCCCCCGGCTCAGGTGCAAGACCTTGTTCGCCGACTGCGGAAAGACGGCCGCCGCGACATCGCATCGGTGGTTCGCGATGCCATCGGCGATCTTTCCGGAACAGCCGGCGAAGAACCATTTTCCAACGATGCCGTTCGTCGCGGCATCGCGTGGGCTTTGAAATACGGGTTCCTGGAATTGCAGCCCGACGACGCGGCGGACCGGTCGGCCGAGTTGACGTACGCGGTGACTTGCATGGGGCGTCTGGAGCATTTGAAGCAATCCTTGCCCGCCTTGGTTCGAAACGGTCGCGGCCCGGTCGTGTTGGTCGACTACAGCTGCCCGGACGGCTGCGGGGACTGGGCGGAGTCGCACTTCTCGGCTTCGCAGGTTCGTGTCGTTCGCGTGACCGGGAAACAACGTTTCGATCGCAGCGAAGCCAAGAATCTGGCGATCAAGCACGCGGCGACCCCGTGGGTTTGCTTGATCGACGCCGACGTGATCATCGGGCCGACGTTTGCCGATGCGGTGCTCGACAAGCTCCGCTCCGATTCATTCTTGCGCTCGTCCACTGTTCGCGACGGCACGGGCGGGACTTTCGTGGCACGCCGCGAGGATTTGGCGACCGTGGGGTATCACGATTCGAACTATCAAGGCTGGGGCGAAGAAGACGACGACTTGATCGATGCGCTCAAGTTTGCCGGCTTGCGACAAGACTGGTTCGACGCGGCCACGATTCGGCACTTGGATCACGACGATGAACTGAGGACAAGATTTCATGATCAGTCCCAGCGGCGTGTCAGCCACATGATCAATCGCTTGTATCGCACCGCCAAATGGGACTCGGCCAAGATCGCCGGTGAAGTCCCATCGCCGCCCTTGCTCCGGAAACTTTATCGACAAATCAGCGAGCAAATCGAAGGGATATTGGCCGACGGGCGAGGCGGCGACATCGTCATCAAGACCGGCCAAATGAACTGGACGCCGCTGGCCTTCGACTGCGAACGCGAAATCCGCTACTGCTTGACCCCCGACGAGAACGGCCGCGCCAGTCCCTACGTCGTGGACTAATCTTTCCCGGCCCTGTCCTCGACATCGCCGCAGGCCTCGGCTACCCGAGAGTCGCCGGGTTTCGCCGGGGCCTCCTTCTGACCACTTTCGGAGCCTCGACGTCCCGAAGAAATGCTTCCCGCAGGCAGCCGAACCGCAAATCACGCGGTCCGGTCCTGGATCAGGAATCAGCCGACCTTCGATAGCCGGATCTCAAACCGCTGCCGGCGAGTCGGGGCGTTCGGAAACGAAAACTTCCCGCAAAACGCCAGGTTTGCCGGGGGTTCCATGGATGGGCGATACAGAACTCGAATCTGTGACCTCCACGATGTCAACGTGGCGCTCTAACCAACTGAGCTAATCGCCCGGGGCTCTCACCGAACAGATCGGATCGATGGGCCGATTTCTGCACCCGCGGGGCTGCAAAACGGTGGGGTAGTTTGGGCGTCGGTCGGCCGACCGTCAAGAGCCACAGGATCGGGACTTGCCGGAAGGATTATCACGATTTTTCGGTTTCGCTGTTGACGCGTGCACTCGACGGGCGGGATACTTTCAAAAGATTTGCCCTTGACGAACTTCCGTCAAGTTGATTCGCCGCCGTCGCCCGATTTCGGTTTGCGGCATGCGGACCTGGCAAGAAAAACCTGACCCGATCCATCGCAGCGGCAGACGGCGACGTGATGCTTCGGGAATCGGCCCCCTTCCCCCATGCGCCGGAACGCCCACCGGCCGGAGATGACCTTTTAAGTTGGCATTGGCACGACGAAACGTTCAACCGGAGAATCGAGACTCCGTCCGGATCAACAGCAACATCCGCATCACTCCCATCCGTGTGGTGAGCGAGGCCGGAGAACAACTCGGGATCATTCCGACCGAAGACGCTCTGGAACGGGCACGGGAAGCGGGATTGGATCTGGTCGAGGTGGCCCCCAACGAGCGGCCGCCGGTTTGCCGAATCATGGATTACGGCAAGTTCAAGTACGACAAAAACAAAAAGAAGAACAGCGGCCAGTCGCACACGAAAACCAAAGAAATTCGTTTGCGGCCCAAGACCGGTGACGAAGACGTGCGGACGAAAATCCGCCAGGCCGAAAAATTCCTGTCGCACAAGGACAAGGTCCAGGTCAGCGTGTTGTTTCGCGGACGCGAGATGGCCCACATCGAGGAAGGCCGCAAGGTCATGGAAATGGTCATCGAATTGCTCGAAGAAGTCGGGAAAGTCGAAACGCCGCCCCAGCAACACGGCCGCCGGATGATCTGCATGATCGCGCCGAAACACGGCTGATCACGAAACACGGCTGATCAGGGGCGACTTTGGCGATGCCGACCGAACGAACGGACCATGAGACCCGAGCATGACGAAGCTGGACGCGTTGTGTTCTTCCCTGGCCCAGATGGCGCCGCTCGCACTGGCCGAGTCTTGGGACAACGTCGGGTTATTGGTCGGCCGGCGATCCGCCGAAGTCGACCAGGTGATGACCTGCCTGACGATTACGCCCGAAGTCGTCCAGGAGGCCATCGGGCGGAGCGTGGGATTGATCGTCACCCACCACCCCCTGCCCTTTCAGCCGCTGAAAAAAATCACCAGCGACTCGTCGACCGGGCAGATGCTGCTCAGCCTGATCGGGGCCGGTGTGGCGGTTTATAGCGCCCACACCGCATTCGATTCGGCCGAACAAGGCATCAACCAATCCTGGGTGAACCGTCTGGGGTTGCAGCATTCCCGGCCGCTGGTTGCGGCCGACGAGGACGCCGCGAATCCACTGGGAAGCGGTCGGTATGGTGAATTGCCCGCGGCGATGCCGCTGTCGGATTTGGTCCATCGGGCGGCCCGATGGGTGCCGGCCGATTCGATACGGTTCGTCGGGGATCCGGCGGCGACCACGAAGCGGGTGGCTTCGGCTTGCGGCAGCGGCGGCAGTTTCCTTGCCGACGCCGATCGCTTGGGCTGCGACGCCATGATCACCGGCGAAGCGACCTTTCACACCTGTCTGGACGCGAAAGCCCGGGGCCTCGCCCTGATTCTCATCGGGCACTACCACAGCGAGCGTTTCGCGATGGAGCGATTGGCGGACAGTTTGGCAGCACAGCACGCCGATTTGGCGGTTTGGGCGAGTCGGGCGGAGACGGACCCGATTCGATCATTTCCCAGCTTGGTGCCATAGAATATCGTCTCGATTCCAGGCCATTCGCCGAAGCCGTCGGCGGCGAAAGGCGGCCACGTGAACGCCGTGACAAGCGTCTGCGATGACCGTGTCTTCTCGGCCGGGGCGAAAGGTGCCGATTTTACGGCTCGTTTGACCGCCGTTGATCGCCTCCTAGAATGCGGCGGCTGGAACGATGATTGCTCGCATGATCGGTTGACCGAATTGGCGCGGCCGAAACTTTCCCGGCCGATGAGTCGACGTTTCGGTCGACACGGGAATGCACAAGTCTCTTACGGAAAACGTTTTTTTGAAATCTGTACCCAAAAAATATCGCGGCGAAAAATGGCTGGCGGCCTTGCCGGTCTACAACGAGGTCGACTACGTCGACGACGTCTTGGACGAAGTCGTCCGGCATGCCGATGACGTGTTGTGCGTCGATGACGGTTCGAGCGACGGCACGTCGGAAGTCTTGGCGGCGCGGCGTGACGTCACCACCGTTCGTCATCGCACGAATCAGGGTTACGGCGCGGCCCTTCAAACCGCGTTTCGGTACACCATCGAAAACGGCTTTGACGGCGTCGTCACGCTCGATTGCGACGGCCAGCATCAACCCAAGCGGATTCCGCGATTCATCGAAGCGGCAGCCGCCGCCGACATCGTCTCGGGAAGCCGTTACCTGAAGCAATACGAAGGCGACGACGTCCCACCGGCCGAGCGGATGTTCATCAATCGACGGATCACGGCCGAACTGAACCGGCGTCTCGGGTTCTCACTGACCGACGCCTTTTGTGGTTTCAAGGCTTACCGTGCCGAAGCCCTCCAGCAAATGAACATCACCGACAACGGCTACGCGATGCCGCTGGAGTTGTGGGTCGAAGCGGCCGCGTCGGATCTGCGGGTGACCGAGATCCCGGTGCCGCTGATCTACTTGGACCTGGAACGATCCTTCGGCGGATCGTTGGATCACAGCGAGACCCGTTTGAAGTATTACGGCAAGGTCTTGGAAGCGGCCATCCTGCGCGTCTGTCGCGAAGGCCGAGTGCTGGGCGGCGTTTCGAGATTTTGCAATCAAAGCACCGGTTAATGTCCTCGTTTCGCGATTATCGAGCGCCTCAGGAACACGGCGGTTCCTTCATCGACCCGCCGTTGTGCGAAGCGGGAGCGCTGATCGCTGCGAATCGACGCGCCGGCGGCGAGGATCCGTCGCATTTGCAGACGTTGCGAGGAGTCGCTCGCGAGGAAATCTTGACCGCCGCCAAAGCGTACACCTCGGCCTATCGTGACGTCAGTTGGGTCGATTCGCGCGACCGGCAATGCCTGATCATGGCGGGACATCAACCTTCGCTTTTTCATCCCGGAGTCTGGTTGAAGAATTTCGCGCTCTCGGACCTCGGTCGGAAAGCCGGCGCGGTCGCCATCAACATGGTGGTCGACAACGACGTCAGTGGTGGCAACCAGATCCGTGTGCCCGTCATCCAAGGGGGTGTGACCTCGGAGCAAAACTTTCGGGCCGGCTACGTTTCGGTGCCGTTCGACCTGGCCAACCCCGGTGTGCCGTACGAGCAGTTGCAGATTCGCGATCGCGACCTGTTCGATTCCTTCGCCCTGCGGGTCAGCGAAACGATCCAACCGTTGATCAACGATCCGTCGGTCAACCAATTGTGGCCGCACGCGATCGAGGCGATCCGTCGATGCGGTTACGCGGGCTGTGCCTTGGCCCAAGCTCGGCACGCCTTGGAATCGGATCTGGGGCAGTTGACCTTGGAGGTGCCTGTCGGTGTGGTCAGTCGCAGCCGCTCCTTCGCAACGTTCTTGCTGCACATTTTGACCGATGCGGAACGATTCGCCGCCGACTACAACGATTCCCTGCAAGCTTATCGGGCCGCACATCACATTCGGAGCTCCGCCCACCCGGTTCCTTCCTTGGATCGGCAAGAGGATTGGCAGGAAACGCCGCTGTGGGTTTACGGTGACGAAGATCCGATGCGACGTCAGGTTTGGGTCCGACGTTCGGGGGCGGACCGATTGGAGATCGGCGACCGCAAGAGCCGCCGCGTGACGCTGGACATCGGCGACGTCGACGCCGCGGCGGCACACTTGATCGAACTTTGCGATGCGAACTTCAAATTGCGACCACGGGCGTTGCTGACCACCATGTTCGCACGCTTGGTGCTCAGTGACTTGTTCTTGCACGGGATCGGCGGCGGCAAGTACGACCAACTGGGCGACATGATCATGCGACGTTTTTTCGGTGTCACGCCGCCCGCTTTCATGGTTTTGTCGGCAACCTTGAAACTGCCGATTCCGGATTTCTCGACCGGGCACACCGACCAAGACCCGGCGTCTTGCTTGGAAGGATTGCAAAGACGTTTGCGAGAAACCGTCTATCAACCCGAGCGGTTTTGCGACCAGGCGTCCTTGCCCGATGACTTGCTGCAACAGAAACAAAAGCTGTTGGCGGACATCCCGCCGCGTGGTGAAAAATCCGCGTGGCACCAGCAGATGACGGTGATCAATTCCAAACTCGCCAAACACTTGGCACCGCTTCGGCAGCAGTTGCGATCGCAAAAAAACGAGGCGAGTCGGCGGATCGCCGACGAAGCCGTTTTGAGGAATCGCGAACACTCGCTTGCCCTGCATCCGCTCGATTCGATGACTTCGATTTTCAAGCGGGTGCTGTCGTGACGCCGGCATCACGCAGGAAATGATCAAAACAACGGTGTCGAACATCCGCTTGCACCAAAGCTTGGGGGGTCTCCGTGACTCGCCCGACGGCGAGGGCGCCGACAAACCCGGGGCGGGGTTCGAAGCAGTGAAAGGTCCAGCTGGCGGACTGGCGAAGCTTCGGATTTAGGATCTTCAGTTTCGGATTCGCCGACGCGATGTCCTCAAAGGCGAAATCACCCAGCGGTGTGTGCAGCCCGGTACCGATCGCTTTGATGAAGCATTCTTTCAGCGTCCAGATCCGCAAAAAGACCGCTTTGCGTGCTTCGGGATCCGCAAAACTGTGCAGGAATTCGACTTCGGGTGCGGCAAAGTATCGGTCGGCCAATTTGGGGTCGGTGCGACGCTCGATCCGTTCCACGTCGACACCCAGCAAGACGCTGCCGTCTCGGTCGCCGACTCGGCCGGCGCCGTCGGCCGGCGCCGCGTTGACGGCAGTGGGGGTAATCCCGAGCAATACCAAGCCTTCGGTGTGAGCGATGTTGAAGGGTTGTCGTGCCTGCGGCGGCGAAGCCACGGTCGGCTTGCCGTGGTCGGAGGTTCGGAAGCAAATCGAAAGCGCGTCGACCGCGTCGCCGCCTAGCATTCGCCGCGCCATGCCGCGGCCGATGACGTGCTGGTTGCGAGTCGTGCGACGGCGAAAGCGATCCGCCCGGATCCGTTCCTCTTGAGTCAACCAGGCTTCACAGCACGCTTCGACGACGCTCGGTCGGTCGCCCGATGCCGTCGCATGCCAAACGTCCACGCATGTCGACGCGACGGGCGATGACTCGCCGGGAAAGGGTGGTTCGGCTTGTGCCGATGGCGGTAGCGGTGAGGGCATTCGAGTTCCAAGGATCTTGGCGCGATCGTCACAACCGATCTTTTTTGCGTCATCGGTGAACAAGACAGTCTGATCGATCGATCAAAGGTAGTGAAGCAAGGAGAAGGACCGATGACAGCCAACTTATTTTTCGTCGCCGAGATCGATCGGGCTCAACTGTTTCTGTTGGCCGGCTTCGTCATGCTCGGGTGGGTGCTGGCGCGACGGACCATTCGTCGTCGCAAAACCATCGTTCGCGCCGGTCGCGAAGCCGACTCGGCGGTCAGGAAGATTCAAAACCCTGTCCAATTGTCGGTCCCGCTTTGTGACGCGCCGCCGGAAACCCAGCGTTGGCAAGTCGCCCTGTTCGACCTGCAACGCGAATTGAAGGCCGACCTGGACACGCGAATCGCCGTCGTCCAGACCTTGGTGCGGCAAGCCGATCAGCGAATCGCGAAACTGGAGCAATTGCAATCCGGCGGTGGGGACGTTCGGGAGTTGTCCAGCGAGGTCGCGTCGCGAGGTGATTTCGATCGACTGCGGAGATCCGTCGAAAAACTCCGCTCGGAAGGCAAAACTTGCGGGCAGATTGCCAGCGACCTTCACCGCCCCCTGGGCGAAATCGAGTTGATCTCTTCGACGATCGCCAATTCTTGACCGGCGCCCCGCCGCAGGCTTGTGTACAGACGAACACATCGCCGGTGCGGAGAGATGAAACGAAGGACAATTTTCGACGGGATTGTTTGGGTCGAAGGTCTTGTTTCGCGGGTTCGAGCGGCTACGCTGAGACGGTGTCATTTGGGGGGCATACAAGCTTCTTTCACGAACCGTGTCCGCCCACGGATTCCACCGAGTCTCAACTTCTTCGAGTCTGATCAACATGAAAAACATCTTCGGCGTTCCTCAGACAGGGCATCAGAGCGTATTCCGGTTCGCGGGAATGCTGGCCGTTCTTTCAGCAGTGCTGGTTTCATCGTCGGTGGCGACGGCGGGCGAAACGACACAGTTGGTAGTGAAGGTTTTGCAGGACGAGGCGATGCGATTGCCCGAGGACAACACGGCGCTGTTCAACGCCCGGTCACCCGGCATCCGATTGAGTGTTCAGTACCTTGCCGACGCGGGAACGCCGTCGGAGACTCAATTGACGTTGGTGACACCGACCGGTCAGGAGGAGGACTTGATCGCCGATGCCGATGGAAACTTCTCGATCCCTAATCCGATTTCCGGTCTCTACGCGGTCGTGGCAAGAACCGCCACTTCCGCGATCGCCTCGATCCCGTTCTATGCCCGACAAGTTGACGTCGGCGACGAGTTGGTCGGTCAGGTCGCCGAATCCGATAACACGGTTCAGTTGCCCGTCATCCCGGAGGGTCGAGGCGTCGTCGAGCAGTTGGCCGAACAATACGTCTCGTACACCGATCCGAACGAGGAAGAAATCGATCCGGTCCGCTATGACTTTGAAACCGACGAGCTGCACGGATATCAAGTCCGTCTGACCGGCGACGACCGTGTTTTGGGGCGTGTGATCATCGCGTCGGAGAGTGCTCGGAACCGTGGTCTGCTTGCCGACAACAATCTGTTCCTGCTTCGCAATGGTGTGCGGATGCAAAACGTGATTTCGGACGCGTCGGGTGATTTCGTGTTCAGCGACATGACACCGGGCGTTTACGGCTTGGTGGCTGCCGGACCGGCGGGCTACACGGCGTTCAGCTTCGAGGTTCTGCCCTCGAACGCCTTCACGCAAAACGAAAACGAAGCGAGCGAGATTTCCGCGGCTGGATTCGTGCTGAACAAGACCAAGGCGCCGACATCGGTGCTGCCCGTCGTGATGATTCCGCCGGAGTTGGTTCCGAAGGTGTTGGAGATCCAACGTCGCGGTTTCACCGACGCGGCGACCGCGTTCCCGGCTGACGGCATTTCGACACCGCTTGCAGGTGGCGGCGCTGCGGGCGGCGGACCTGCCGGATTCGGCGGCGGAGGTTTCAGCGGCGGAGGCTTCGGCGGAGGCGGCGGCGGCTTCGGCGGGCTGGGTGAATTGCTCGGCTTGGCCGGTATCGGAGTCGCGTTAGCGGCCAGCGACGTCTTCGACGATGACGATGACGTCTTTGAACCGGTGCCGTCGGTCAGTCCCTTCCTCCCGTAGTAGTCTGTCGCACACGAACCTCAGCGGTTTGAGGAAGGCCTTGTTTCATGACGGACCGTGGGAAAGCATCGAAGCAGGATTCTGAATCGAGTCTTTTCCAGGATTCGGTGACGGACGAATCGGAAAACGATTTGCCGATCCCACCCGATCAGCAAAAAACAGTCGACCCGTCGCTACCAAACGATGCACCGGATGTGGATCGGGCGACCTACGACGCGACCGGGCCGATTCCCGAGCGGCCGAGCGGGCCGGTGGCGGCAGGTCAATCTTCCATCGCAGAAGACACCGCCGGCGACCGTGGCACACTGCTGCCTGGGCAGTGGCATGCCGGCGCGGACTCGCGACCCGCCGCCAGCCCGGACGTGGGGACGGGATCCGAACAAGGATCCGGTCAAATCGACTGGGGAAGCGACCGACCCGATTCCGCATCGGAGCACTTCGACACCGATCAGGAATCGGCCGCCGACGCGGCGACGATCGACATCCCCATCGAATTCACGGGATCGATCGACGATTCACTGGCCGCCGCCGATGGCGGACCCGTGCTGCCGAAGTACGTCGGCAAGTTTCGTGTCATGCGGGAGTTAGGCCGGGGAGCGTTCGGCGTCGTCTATCTGGCACGTGACGAACTGCTGAATCGTCGCGTCGCGATCAAGCTTTCCTTGGTCGATGATGCTTCGTATCAAGATCGACTACTGGTCGAAGCGTCCAACGTCACGAAGGTCGAAGACGACCACATCGTGCCGGTTTATCAAGTCGATCGAACCGATTTCGGTGCGGTTTATGTCGTCCAAAAGTACATCGACGGCTGCACGCTCGGCCAACTGATCAAGTCGGAGCAGGAGGTCACACCGGGGCAGGCGATCATCTTGCTCAATACGTTGGCTGTCGGGCTGCGCACGCCGCACGAACAAGGCATGCTGCATCGTGATCTGAAACCAGACAACATCCTGCTGGACGTCGAGGGCAAACCATGGATCGTCGATTTCGGCTTGGCCATCTTCGAACAAGATCAGATCGGCGCGTCGCGCCAGCTTGCCGGAACGCCGCCTTACATGTCGCCGGAGCAAATCAAAGGCCGCGTCGATTTCATGGACGCGCGTTCGGACATCTGGGCTCTCGGGGTTATCTTTTATGAGCTTTTGACCGGCAAGTTGCCGTTCAACGGACGCACGCGAGACGACCTGACCCAGCAAATCTGTAACCGTGACCCGAAACCGCTTCAGCAACGTGATTCGAAGCGTTTGACCGAGGAAATGGATCAGTTCTTTCGTCGCTGCTGTGCGAAGCAGCCGCAAGATCGGTTTGCCCATGTCGATGAAATGTCGTCCGCCTTGGTCGATTTGGCTCGTCTTTACGCGACCGAATACGATCACGCGAATCCGTTGGGTTGGAATGCGGAAAGGGCGACGAAATCTCCCCTGTCGTTACGGACGAGCACCAGGCCGACCGGCAATGAATCCCTCGGGCCTCTTACGCAGACGAGAGCGGAATCGCTGCAGACGATTCAGGAAAGCGTCGGCGGTTATCTGCGACACATCTTCAGCGTCGCGGTCATCGCGGCCGTCGTCGCGGCAGTCTTTTTGTTCCGCGATCGCGGCGATTCCGGCACCTCGCCCGGACTTGCGGGGGAACGACGAACAAACGACGAACAACAAAACGCCGGTATCGCCGCCGCGTCGGCCGATACGACCGAAGAATCGATCCTCGCGGAGACGAGCACTGCGGAGACGAGCACTGCGGAGACGAGCACTGCGGGGCCTGAAGCGTCGATCGCGACGGTCGACCCGGATTTGGTCGCCTTTGATTCCGCTGGGGATTCGGCCCGACGGGTCGCCAAGACCGGACCGGCGAACCACCGGACCATCGGAGAGGCCATCGCCGCGGCCGCGGCGAACGAGATCATCGAAGTCGAAGGCGGGTTTTACGATGAATCGTTGACGCTCCTTCGTCCCGTCCGATTGAAGGCCGCGAATCCGCAGAACAAACCGCGGCTACGCGGCGACGGCAAGCCGCTGTTGACGATCGACTGCGACGGTCAAGCGGTGACGGCCGAAGGTTTCATCATCGCCGCGGCTGACTTGTATCGAGACGCCGACGGAGCCGAATCGCCGGCCGACTTCAATGCCATCGATGTGCTTCGCGGAACTTTGGGCCTGAAGGACTGTGACATCAGCAAAGAAGACTACGGGAACGACGACCAGTCCAACTGCGTCAAGGTGCATAGTGATGCCAAGCTGATCGTGACGAAGTGTCGTTTCACAAAGTCGCCGCGTTTCACGATTTCGACGACCTTTCATGACGACCTGCGGGTCATCGACTGCGATTTCGCGTCCAGAGGAATTCAAATCCGGGGCGGGGCGGCGGCGATCGAGAACAGTCGCTTCGCCGGTGAAATCGGCATCCAAGTCCAAGAGTCACGAGACAGCCTTGTCACGATCCGGGGGTGTTCGTTCCAAAAAGCCGAGGAGTGCGGCATCAACGTGACCGCCGGGGGAAAGATCGACTGTCGTGGCAACGTCTACGAAACCTGCAAACGCGGAATCTGGGTCGGCGTCGAAGAAGACGCTGATTTCTGGTCCGACACCAGCAGCCGATCCGTGGTCACCGATGATGGCTTCAACAACTGCGGCGTCGGTGTCGAGATCGGCGGAGGCATCGTTTCGATGAAAGGCGACTGCTCGATTCAGGGCGGACAGATGGGAATCTTGGTCACGTATGGCGATCTCGACGTCAGCGGACTGGTCATCAAGGGATGCTCGGGGGTCGGGATCTACGCCACCAAACAGGCCGGAGAGCTTTCCATCGTCGGAACCGAAATTTCCGACTGCGGTGACGTCGGGATCTGGGCACAACAGTGCAAAACGATCACCGTGGACGACACCTCGATTCGCAACTGCAACGGCAGCGGTCTGACGCTGCAGGCGGGTAAGGCCAGCATCGAGTCCTTGTCGACCTTGGGAGTTGACGCGGGCATCCAAGTGATCGGCACCGCAACGATAACGAAGCTGAGGTCTTTCGAGGCGACGGACTGTAATTTCGGGATCCTGGCAAAGCCCGATGAAGACCACGAATCGATTTTCGCCGTCGAACAAAGCACGTTTGTCGATTGCGTTGAGAAAGCGATCTTGGCTTTCGGGAACACAAAGATCCGAGTTTCCGAGACGACCGTCACGGGGTCCGGCACCGGGACCGGGTTCTATGCCGATGACACGGCCAGCATCGAAATCGATTGACGACGCGGCCTTGTCGGCTTGGTCACGCTCATTTCAACACATCGATTCGACTGGCGGCGAACTTTCGGGTCAACGCGGCCAACGAATTTTCGTCGTCCGTGCTGACCGCGGACGTTAAGATCAATTCGTAACCGCGTCGGGCTTCTTCCAGACGTTGCTTGCCCCATCGTTTTTCAAAAATCCTCGCTTCGGTCAGGTAGTTCAGGTCCATTCGTTGTTGGTGTCGAAGCTTCGACAAATCCGTTCCACCGGCCTGTTCGTACTGAGCGATCAAATCGTCGAACGAGATCACCGCATCGCTTTCTCGCGTCGTCGGATCCTCCTCGGTCGCCAAGATCCAGAAAGCCAACACGGCACAGACGGCGATCACGGCGATTTGCATCAGACTTTGGCTACGGTCGGCCCCCTCGGCGGTCGATTCGGCCGGGGCCGCGACCTCGACGGACGACGACAGGCTCATCGCCAAGGATCGCGTCAGTTGAACGTCATTTCCCGGTCGCCATTCGGCCACTTCGCCGGGTGCCAGCGGGGCCGGCCCGAGGTAGATCGGGAATTCGCTGTGGTTGCGTAAGAACACCACTTCGCCGGAGACCTCCAGCGAAGCCGCAACGGGCGACATTTCGGGATGTTCCAGACGAATGCCACAAGACGGATCACTGCCGATCCGATGGGCCCCTTTCCCCGCTTCGAATTCGGCGATGCTTTCGCCATCGGAGCGAACGGATAGCGAGTACTTCATAGCGACTCTCCGAAAATGACCGACAACACAAAGGGTGCGACGATGACCAGCAAACAAGCGACCATGATCAGCATGGCCGGAAACACGATCGCGACTTGCGATTCTTCGGCCGCTTTTTCGGCCCACTGCGAACGCTTTTGACGCATCAGGTCGGCTTGGTTCCGAAGAATCGCCGTCAGCGGCGTGCCCAATTGTTCGCCTTCGTTGATCGATAAAATCACTTCCGCCATGTCCGGATCGCGTGTGCGGTCGGCCAGCCCTTGCAACGACTGACTTCGCAGCGCGCCCATGGCGATTTCTTTTTGCACCCGTGCCAACTCTTCTCCCAGCGGATGACCTTTGGCCTCTTCCGCCGCCACGTCCAGGCATTCTTTGAACCCGGCGCCGACTTCCATCATCAAGGCCATCAAGTCGATCGCGCCGGCGAAACGTCGTTTCATTTGCAATTGACGCAGCGTCGCTCGGCTTTTCAGTGATCGCAACATCAGCCATTGGTATCCAAAGAACCCGATGATTCCGACGATCAGCGCCGAAGACAAACTGACGTCCAGAATCATCCACGCGATCAAAAACAGAACCGCGGCCACCAAAAATCCTTCGACGCGTTTGGCGTTCAAGAAGTCCTGGGGACGCCAGGGTTCCCGGACGCCGGCGGCCCGCAAGGCGTCCTCCGTTTCGTCACGTTTCGAATCACGGATCTTCCAGGTTCGGTTCCATTCGTCGATCAGCGGTTCGAATCGTCGATAGGTCGCGTTGGACTGCCTTAACCGAACCCGCCGCTCGTCTTCGAACCTGCCCTCGGACGATTCCAGCGTGCGTTTGAGCCACAACACATCGGTGATCGTCCAAACGAACAAGCCGACGGATGCGGCGATCAGTAGCGATGCGAAAGCGATCATGGCGGGGGCTCCTAAATATCCAGGTCCAAAATCTTGAGACACCACAACCACGATACGTACACGATGACCAGCACCAATAGGATCACCAGTTGACCGACGAAGGTTCCGAACAGAATCCCCATCGATACCGGATCCAACAGGGTGAACATGCCCAAAAATCCGATCGGAAACAGACTGAGGATCAAGGCCAATCGTTTTCCGGCAGCCGAATCGGCCTCCAACTTGCGTTCCAAACGTTGATTTTCTTGAAGTCCGCGGCTGATGCGTTCCAGTGACGCGGAGATATTGCCCCCCTTACGAAGCGTCGCGATCAACGCGGATGCAAACGTGGTAAAGGCTTCGACGTCCAAACGCAGTTGGACCTCGCGAATCGCATCGGGCATCGGCCGGCCGGCGCGATAATCACGAATGATGCGTTTCAACTCCGTCGCCAAAGGGGCCTGGGTGTCGAAAGCGACTTTCTCGATCGCCTGCGGTAAACCCATGCCGGCCCGGCAGCCGTTGGAAATCCCCACCGTGGCGCGGACCAGTTGATCACGGATCGTGATGCGTCGCCGCGTCAGCAACCAATCGAGCAGGTACCGAGGTGCGACAAAGACAATGAACACGGCAAACAGCGCGACCGGCGGCATTTGCAAAATCACGCCGAACACGACGACTGATCCGAGAAGACTGATGCCCCACCAACGCATCCATTGATGAAGCGACTGGTCATCCAAGTCCAAGCGTTTGTAGAGCTTCGCATTGTTTGCGCCGCCATCTCGAACGCTCCAGAAGCTGGCTTTCATCTCTGGGTTGTTCTCTGCGTAGCGTTTCAAACATGCGCGGGTTCGAGGCATGGAGATTTCGT
>CAYVRC010000059.1:0-30559 GCA_964453205.1 uncultured Pirellulaceae bacterium
AAACGGAAGAAGTCGCCGAGGTTTATCGCATGAACGGGGCGACCAATCCCGAGATCATGCAAAAAGCGATCGAGCAGTTCTTGGGGCAACAAAACGGCGACGAGAAATCTAGCGATAACAATGCCTCCGATTCGGATCGTGGCACTTCCGGCGGCGACGGCGGCGGCGGAAGCTCGCCCGACGAGATTCGGCGGCGCATCGAGGCGTTTCGCGCTCGCTTCGGCGGTGGAAGCACGCCGGGCGGTCGCCCCAGTTTTGGCGGCGGCACCGGAGGCCGCCCCAGTTTTGGCGGTCGTGGCGGCGGCACCACGGGCGGCCGTGGCGGCCGTTGAGCTTGACGACAGCTTTGACCCCCTTTTGCCGGATCACCAGAGCGATCGGCGCCCGCGATAAGTTAGAATAAAGGCTTTGGCTACAAGTTCGATGAACGGAACAAGGCAAGGAACATCACGATGATCATGCACGCTGGAGAAATCCTGAAACGTCGGGGGCTGATTAGCGAAGAACAGCTTCGTCAGAGCGCCAGCGACGATTCGCCCAGCGTGTTGCAGGCCGCCGTCTCGCTCGGGTACGTCGATGAACGCGACGCGCTGTCCGCGGTCGCCGAGGAAGTCGGACTGGAGTTCATCGACCTCCGCGAACACGACATCGATTTGTCCGCACTCGAGGGCTTTCCGCAGAAGCTGATCTACCGGCAATCGCTATTTCCGATCGGTTTCGAAGGCGAATCGATCATCGTCGCGACGTCCGATCCGTTCGATCTGTATCCCTTGGACGAAGCCAGCGCGGCGACCGGACGCAACGTGATCCCCGTCGTCGCCGAGCGAAAAGAAATCGCTCGGCTGATGAAAAAACATCTGGGCGTGGGTAGCGAAACGGTCGAAGGCCTGATGGCCAACGTCGAAGAAGACGAAATCGAACTGCTCGAACAGATCGAAACCGACGGCAGCGAACTGAGCGAACAAGCCCAAGAAGCCTCCGTCGTCCGTCTGGTCAATGAAATCCTGATCGAAGCGATCGAAACGCGAACCAGTGACATCCACGTCGAATCGCAATCCGACGGCTTGGTGATTCGTTATCGCATCGACGGAATTCTGCACACACAACCGGTTCCACCGGAGATCAACCGCTTTCAGGCCGCGATCATCAGCCGCCTGAAAATCATGGCCCGGCTGAACATCGCCGAAAAACGTCTGCCCCAAGACGGCCGCATCAAGCTCCGTGTTCACGGTCGCGAAGTCGACATCCGGCTCAGTGTGATTCCGATGATCCACGGCGAAGGCTTGGTCATGCGGGTTTTGGACAAATCGTCGATGGTCTTTGACTTGCAAGGCCTGGGCATGTCCAAGGAAATCTACGATCGTTTCAGCCAACTGATTCGCCTGCCGCACGGCATCGTGTTGGTCACCGGTCCGACCGGTTCCGGTAAAACGACGACGCTGTACAGCAGCTTGCTGGAGATCAAGAGCCCCGAAAACAAGATCATCACGACCGAAGACCCGGTCGAGTATCAGCTCGACGGGATCAACCAGATTCAAGTCCATTCCAAAATCGGCTTGTCGTTCGCCGCGTCTTTGCGGAGCATCCTGCGACACGATCCGGACATCGTGTTGGTCGGGGAAATCCGTGACCTGGAAACGGCCGAGAACGCCACCCAAGCCTCGCTGACCGGTCACTTGGTCTTCAGCACGCTCCACACCAACGACGCGGCCGGTGCCTTCACGCGGATGGGCGACATGGGCGTCGAACCGTTCTTGGTCGCCGGCACCGTCGAAGGCGTCATGGCCCAGCGCCTTCTTCGTCGGCTTTGCAAACATTGTCGCGAGGAATACGAGCCGAACGAAGCGGAGCTGCCCAAGGATTTTCCTTTCGCCGAACTGAACGGACGATCGCTGTACCGTCCCGTCGGTTGCCGTGAATGCCGCAACGTCGGATACACCGGACGGCTGGGGATCTACGAGTTGTTGGTGACCAGCGAGCCGATCCGCGAACTGGCCCAAGAACGCGCCAGCAGTTTCGCCATCCGCAAACAAGCCGTCGCCGAGGGCATGCGAACGTTGCGAATGGACGCCTGGGACAAAGCCTTGGTGGGGACGACCAGCATCGAGGAAGTCCTCCGGGTCACCAAAGGCGACGCGATCTAGGCGAACAGCGGAAATCGTTCCGTGCTATCCCAATCTAACCCCGCGATCCGGTCGGAATGATATTCCGACCCGCGTCATCGCCCCGTTTTCAAAACCGCGCCACCACCCATGCCCACTTTCGCTTACACCGCCCGCGACATGACGGGCAAATCGATTACCGGACAATTGGAAGCGGGCAACGAGCGGGAAGTCAGTTCGATCCTGGCCGAAAAATCGCTGTTCCCCACGTCGATCAGCGACACCAAATCGGCCGGCGGATTGGCCGCCCTGGGCGGCAGTGGCGGCAGCAAACGCGTCAAAGGCCAGACGATGGCCACGTTCTACGGCCAATTGGCGTCGCTGTTGCGAAGCGGTGTGCCGCTGATCCGCGCCCTGACGGTCTTGGGCGAACAATCATCGACGCCCGCGCTCGGGGAGGTCTTGAAAGACTTGCGTGGCCGCGTCGAGGACGGCGAACCGATCGGCCAAGCGATGGCCAGACACCCCAAGGTCTTCAGCGACATGGCCGTCAACATGGTCCGCGCCGGAACCGAAGGCGGTTTCCTGGAAGACGCGTTGGACCGCGTCGGCGTGTTCACCGAATTGCAGGAAGACTTGAAGGGTCGCACCGTCAGCGCGATGGCGTACCCCGTGTTCCTGTTCTGTGTCGGCACCATCGTCGTGGTGTCGTTGCTGGTCTTCTTTGTCCCCAAATTCGACCAGTTGTTCGTGCGGCTACGAGAAAAAGGCGAAATGCCGGCGATCACCGAAGCGTTGTTGGCGTTCAGTAATTTCTTGCGCGACTACGGCTGGATCGTCTTGGTCGCTCTGGTCGTCGCCGCGGTCGTCGTGAAGATGAAATTGGCGACCGAAGCCGGCAAAGACGCCGCCGACCGACTCAAATTGAAAATCCCGGTCCTGGGCGGCATCCTGATGAATTTGGCCGTCGCACGCTTTTGCCGGGTCCTGGGAACCCTGCTGGGCAACGGCGTTCCGATCCTCAGGTCGCTAGAAATCTCTCGAACCGCGACGGGCAACCGCTTGCTGAGCAAATCGATTGCCGACGCGACCGATAACATTCGCAGCGGTGAAAGCCTGGCGAAACCGCTTCGTAGCAGCGGTCACTTTCCGATCGCCGTGGTCGAGATGATCAGCGTCGGCGAAGAAAGCAATTCGCTGGACACGGTGTTGCCCGAAATCGCCGATTCGCTGGAAAAACGGACGTTCCGTCGCTTGGACTTGTTCGTGCGTCTTTTGGAACCGGTGATGTTGTTGATCATGGCGGTGCTGGTCCTGGCCGTCGTTCTGGCCTTGTTGGTGCCGGTGCTCAAGAGCAGCACCGCGATCTAGCGACGTCTGCCGCGGGGCGTGTCGACTCGGGCCGTCACCGGCGACAGCCCGAGTGGCGAAATTCAGCCCACCGGCGATCTCAGCCCATCAGCGATTTCAGCATCGGGAATTTGCCGAGCACCTGTTCCATGACGTCGTCGCCGACTTTTTCCTTGAGAAATTCGATGATCATGGACACGAAACCGCCCATTTGATCGGATTTCAATCCGGTCTCCGAGAGTGCCGCGCCCAGTTCCAGGCCGCCACCGGCCGACTTACCCAGAGCGCTCGATGCCATGCCGGCCAACTTGCCCAGCAATCCCCCGTCGCCGGCCGTGGCAGCACCGGAGGCAACGCCGTGTTCGGCCATTTCCGCCGCTCCGGGAACCTTGTCGGCGATCTGGCCGAACAAGTCGTCGCCGGCGTGTTCCTTCAACATCGCCAACGCTTTTTCGGTCGCGGCTTTGGCGATCGAATCGTTGATCCCGAGTTTCGATGTCAGTCGGGCAATCAGTTCGTCCATTGTCAATCAGCTCCAGAAAAGCAGGGGTCTTTTGTTCAGTGACACAAATCGCCCGAGTTTATAGCTGATTCAGCGAATCGTGGGGGGCAAGTCGTCGCCCTTGGGGACAAACTTCATCGAAATCGAATTGACGCAGTGGCGGACATTCTTGTCGGTCATTCGTTCGCCTTCGAAAACGTGCCCCAAGTGTCCTTGGCAATTGCTGCACACGATCTCGATGCGACGACCATCGGCATCGAGGTGTCGGTCCACGGCACCGTCGATTTCGTCGTCGAAACTGGGCCAACCGCAATGGCTCTCGAATTTGTCGTCACTCCGAAAGAGTGGCTGATTGCACTGGCGGCAAATGTAGGTGCCGGGGTCTTTCGTCATCGTGTAACCGCCCGGACCGGCCCGCTCGGTGCCTTTGTGCAGAATCACATAGGCTTCCTTTTCGTTCAGCGGGTTGTAGGCGGGCTTGCCGCCGGATGATTTCGCGGCAGTTTTCGTTTCGTCGCTCATGTTGATCTCCAATTGGTCCAAAGGGATTTCCGGCGAAGCCGATTCGGGCGCTGCCTCCTCGGTTTCTCGCACGACGGCGGTTTCTCGCACCACGGCGCCGTCCACCGCGTCGGCAAAGGGAGCATCGTCCTTGACATCATCGCAACCGATCAAGGCGGCCAGCGCCGTAACCAGGAAACCGGACCGGGCAATCGCACAAAGACAACAACGCATGGAAACGACCGGGGTTGGGTGGAGAGGTTGGAACGAACGTTGCCGGCGAACGAGCCGACAGGCGGGCGGCGACGAAACGGAAAGAGATCCCTGCGGCGTGCCGGCCGGATCGGGCGTCTCAGGAGGATCGGGGGTACCAGCGGTGAAGGTCAAGTGATTAACCTGTCGCCGTCTGACAATCCGCCGTCGACCTGAATCCGGTCGCCGACGGATCGGCCCGCCTGAATCGGACCTGTTCGCCCACCGTTTGTTTTAACCTTTTTTGAGTCTTCATGACACGACCGGGCGACCCAGCGAGCGACCAAAAAGCCGATCCCCCACGTCACGGCCGCCAAGCGGCGATCGCGTTCATCCTGCTGACGCTGTTCATCGACATCCTGGGTATCGGAATCGTCATTCCGGTTTTGCCGGAACTGGTCAAGGAATTTGTCGGCGGCGACGTCGCGGTCGCCGGCGTGTTCGTCGGCGTCATCGGTGCCTCGTATTCGCTGATGCAATTCATTTTCGCCCCGATCGTCGGTGCGCTCTCGGACCGATTCGGACGACGACCGGTGCTGTTGGCTTCGATGTTCGGACTGGGGATCGATTTTTTGATCCAAGGTTTCGCGCCGAACATCGCTTGGCTGTTCGTCGGACGCTTGATCGCCGGAGTGATGGGAGCGAGCTTCACGACGGCGAACGCGTACATCGCGGACGTGTCGACTCAAGAAACACGGGCCAGAAATTTCGGGCTCGTCGGCGTCATGTTCGGCTTGGGCTTCATCATCGGCCCGGCGCTGGGGGGACTGCTGGGCGGCGTCAGTTTGCGGCTGCCGTTCTTCGTCTCGGCGGGGTTGGCGCTGGTGAACTGGTTGTACGGCTACTTCATCCTGCCGGAGTCGTTGCCGCCTGAAAAGCGAAGCGAACTGAATCTTTGGAAAGCCAATCCGCTGGGCAGCGTCGGCAAGCTGAAACAGTATCCGCTGGTCGCGGGACTGTCGGTCGCCTACCTGTGCGCCTCGCTGGCCCAGCGCGGCTTGGAAAACGTTTGGGTCTTGCACGGCGGTTTTCGTTACGGCTGGGACGAGCTGACCAACGGGTTGGCGCTGGGGCTGGTCGGATTGATGGCACTGATCGTTCAAGGCGGCTTGGTCCGGCCGACGATCCGACGGTTCGGCGAGCGACGGGTGGCGGTCTTCGCGACCTTGATTTCCGCCGCCGCGTTTCTCGGTTACGGCTTGGCCAGCCAAGGTTGGATGGTGCCGCCGATCATCGTCTTGGGATCGCTCGGCGGCCTGGCCGGACCGGCGATCCAAAGCATCGTCGCGGCAACGGTGCGGTCGAACGACCAGGGCAAAGTCCAAGGCGCCCTGACGTCTTTGATCAGCTTGACGAACATCGCGGCGCCGCTGATCTTCACCGCGGGTTTGTTCAGCTATTTCACCGCAGAAGACACGCCGGTGGAAATGCCCGGCGCGCCGTTTTTGCTGGGCAGCCTGTTGCTGGTCATCGCCGCCTTTGTGCAAACACGCGTGTTCGCGCGGTTTCCCGCCCACGAAAAGTAGCTTAGGTGGCAACCGTTCGCGGAAGCCCCCCCCGCCGCCACTTCATCGGGGCAGTCGTGTCACCGGGACCGCCACGTCATCGCGGCAGCCGGGGCGGCGCCTCACCCGACGTTTCGCCGCCGGCCAACGCCGACATCGGACGCGCGACCAGACCGGCCGCGACGAACAAGCGGTTCATCCCGACCATCAACCGATGCCATCGATCGATCGTCTCGGGAGTCCCCACGATCGCCGCATCGTCGCGGTCAAAGCCTTGTTCGCTGACAAGGATCGTGGGAGCCAGATGAAGCAAGGCTTCCAGCATCAGATGAGTCCGACAGTCGTCCGGCGACAATCCCGAATCGTCATAAATCCAAAGGTGCGGATGGAGCACTCGGTCGAGCGCCGACATCGCCGCTTGCTCGGCTCCCTCGGCGCCGAGAACGACACGAACGGGACCACACTGAACGTAAAACTTTGCCATGATCGTTTCTTCCTGAAAGAACGTCGAAATCCGTTGACCGGGGAAAACAAGTCGGCCGTCCGAGTCATGCCCGTGCGGCGTTTCTCGGCGACACCCCCAGCATCGACGACCCCCGTGACAAGTCTGGTCACGGGCCTTCTCGGTCGCGGCAAAGTACGTATTCTCGTGGGCCTTTGTCGTTCTTCCCGACGGAACCTAGACTGTCCGCCGTGCCGGACGTCTGCTTACGACGACGCGATTGATGCACCCCGAAAGAAGCGGAGGTCGTCAAACGCATCACCAACCAAGGACATCAACATGGGACTGCGAACCGCGTGGAAAGCCTTTTCGGCTGCGCTTTTTGACAAAGACCTTTCGGCCAAAATCGACGACGTCCTCGCGGGAAAATCCCCCGAGACCGTCAAACAGGAACCGCCACGATTGGAAAGCCCCCCACCGGCGGCCGAGCCACGACGAAGTGATGCGATCACGCTGCTGTCGGCCTTGCAACGCGAATCCCGCTTGATCGACTTGGTTTTCGAAGACCTGACGCAGTACGCCGACGCCCAAGTCGGCGCCGCGGCGCGGCCGTGCCTTCAGCAGTGCCAGAAAACGCTGCAGCGGATGCTGGACCTGAAACCCTTGGTCGACGCCTCCGAGGGGGAGATGATCGATGTCGGCGACTCCCCATCGCCGACGCGATACCAACGAGTCGGCGACGGCCAATCTCCCTCGGCGAAGCTCGTCCACCACGGCTGGCGATCCGCTTCGGTCAACCTGCCCCAGTGGACCGGCAGCGACACCGACGCCGACATCGTCGCCCCCGCCCAGGTCGAAGGCTAGGCATCACGCTCACACCAAGCCGACGCGTTTCCTGAGCAACCATTCCATCGTCAGCAACGTCAGCACGGCCAGAAACCACGGCCACGATTGCCACAACAAGTAGTCGGACTCGATCGTGCGTCCGTTGGACAGCGGACGCAGTTCCGCCAACAACGAATCGGCATCGCTTTCGTGAAAGTAACGACCGCCGCCACGATCGGCGATCCGCTGCAGCGTCGGTTCGTTCAAGCTGACCGCCGACCACTCGCCGGCGGTGTCGTCTTGGATCCAGATCGATGTGGTGGCCGACAACGCGTCTTGTTCGAAACCGCTGGCGCGGACGCGAACATCGTAACGGCCTGTGGGCAAGGATTCCGCTGACGCCAAATAGGTTCCGCGTGCCGGGTCGTCGACGTTCATCGGCACCACACGGACCAACCGATCATCCTGGTAAAGCAACGCGTCCACCGTCGCATCGCCGACCGGTTTTCCGTCGACCCCTTGCAGTCGCGCGCTGACGTGAACGCTTTCGTCTTCGTCGTAGTCGATTTTGTCGGTGCCAAGGGAAACGTATTGGTCGTTGGCCGAGTAAGCCGTCGGCATCACCGCCGCGAACAGCTGATTCCAAAACTTGGCGTGAAAACGATCGGCAACCTTGTAACGCCAACGCCAAGTCTGATCCGTGGCCAGATAAACGACACGGCCTCCGCCGAACAGTCGAGTGATCATCCACGGCGTGGCTTCGCCGTCCTCCTTGACAACCGACGCCCAGACTTCGGCGTCCGGGCTGGGCCGGACCGATCGAATCGCTTGCGGCGGCGGCAACCGTTTCCACAAATCCGCCGACGCGTTCGCGTTGCCCGCGACGTTGAACAACGGCAAGTCGGCGGCGATCGGCGTCGGGCCGATCGATTTCAGATCGCCAAAATTTTCGGCCTTCGAAAAAGACGACGACGCGATGATGGGAATCAAGTCGCTCAGTCCTTGTCGCGTCAGCGTTTCGATACGATCCAGATGACCGTCCAACACGATCAGGCCGCCGCCGCGCGAGACGAATCCGGCTAAGCGGATCGAGTCCGGGGCCGTCCATTGATCCGGCGGGATTTCACCGAGCAAAACGGCGTCGTAACGGGCGTAATCCGCGGGCTGCGCCGGCAATTGATCCGATCGATCCCCGCGGGTGATTTCCGCATGATCCGTTCCCGGGCCGAACAGCAACGTGTCGACTTCCCAAGCCGGGTCGCGTTCGAACAGATTGCGGACGTATCGCATCTCCCAACGACTCGAGCCGTCCAAGATCAACAGCCGACGGTCGCGGCGGTTCGCCAGCACGCGAAAGGCGAAGCGGTCGTTCATCGGCAGTCCGCCATCGAAGTCTTCATCGATCGAAGCGGTCAGTTCCAGCACCACGCTATCGCGCGAGACCCGGTTTCCCGGTCTTTCGGCCAGACGCTCGACGAGCGACCGGACTTCGATTTCGAAAGGCACCGAGGTCGGCCCGCTCGGGCGCGGCGTGACGGTTTGTTGCCACACGGTTTCGTCTCCCGAACGGACGCGGACGGTCACCGGCCCGGGCGAATCGCCCGCGACGCCGGAATGGCCGCCGGTCCGGGCTTTCAATTCGATGCGGCCCGCCAAGCGACCGTCCGCGGCCACCGTTTCGGGAGCGTCGACGGTGTTGATCCCCAAGTCGGGCGTCTCGTCCGTCGAACCGATGCCGAGCGCGAACACCTCGATACCGGTGGACTTCAATCGCGCCGCGACATCCATCGCCGCGGCGGCCGAACGGTCGCGGCCGTCGGACATCAATACGACCGCCGCCCGCTGATCCGGCGACGGCGGCGAGAACGGTTCCATCCCAGCCGACTTTTCCGCGTCCGCGGTGGCTGCCGACAACAGCGGCCACATCGGCGCGTTCAAGTCGGTCCCGCCGCCGACCTTGTCCGAAAGACGCGACGTCAACGGCGAATCGTCGCCGTCGGTTGCCGCCGCGCCGCCTGAATCGGCTTCGTTTCCTTGATGCGAAGACCAAACGACGTGACTTTCGTCGTCGTGAAACGCGACGACATCGATTCGGTGTGTGCGTCCGAGTCGGTCGAGCCATCCGGCGGAACCTCGCCCGTCTCGCGACCCACTGCCCAACAGTTCGGCCGCGCGACGCCAACGAGGATCGTGGTCCGGATTGCCCGGCGAATCGTTGATGCCCATGCTGCCCGAAACATCGATCGCAAAAATGACGCGTCCCAACGTGCCGATCGTTTCGCTGCGGTGCCAAACCGGCTGGGCCAGCGACAGGATCACCAAGACGACGGCCGCCGCGCGAAGCCCCGGCAGGACGTACCGCGCCGGGGAATCCAGCGATCTCAATTGTCGACCGTACAGCCAACTCACGACGACGGCGGCCAGCAACGACAACACGGCGACTTGCCAAACCGGAACCTCCGTCGTCAATCGCAGGAAAGCCATCATGCCCGGCGTCGCATGGACTGTCATCATGCGATCCGGTGCAACAAGAAGATTTCGCCGACCAGCAACGCCAACACGAACAGACTGAAAGGCCGCCAAAGTTCACGCCCCAACCTGGCGATACGATCGTCCGCCATCACATCGTCGATCGTGTCGAACACCCCGGCGTCGATCCGGTCCGCCAATCCGGTGATCCGCGCCGGCGGCGTATCGCTCAGCTCCGATTCCTCACCGGGAACGCCGACCAGACGCCAGGACTCGATCATGAACGGGTCGCCGCCGGCGTCCCCGGTCACGCGGATCTGGTGTCGCCCCGGCATCGTCGTCCTCGCCAGCAAGAACGGTTCGGGATTCTCGGTCAGTTCCCGAGCGGAGAAACGAGTCGTCGCCATTTCGCGGCCCTCCGGGTCGACCAACTCCGCCCGGAATCGCCGCGGTTCGCCATCCGCCGAATCGATGCCGGCGGATCGCAGCATCTTGGCCAACTCGCTTCCGCCCACCGCGATGGCTTGTCCGACGTCCAGGTTCAGATCGTCACGCTGTCCGACCAAACCCAACATCATCTGTTGCATCAGCGGGACGAAACCGGGCCGCAACGGCAAGTTCGTGTCGTCCGGATGTGGCGCAACGGCCAGCTGAATGATCTGACCGGGAGAGGGTCGCTCGTCATCACGTCCGTCGCGCTCGCCCGTCGTCACCCGCGGCACCCCGATGGTCATCAGCGGCGATCCGTCGGCAAGCGTCAGCACCGTCGACGCCTCCCGTCCCCCGAATGCCTGATCGCCCGGCGATGCCGTGACCCCCGAAACGAATTCGCGGTGCCGTTTGACCAACACGTCGCGAAGCGGCGACGGTTCGTCCGACAAAAACGACCAAGGCGCGTAGGTCGGACTGACGCTTCCCAGCGCCTGCATCGGTGGACCGTCGTCGGTGTCCTTTGGTCTCGCCCCCAGTTCCATCGGCAAACGGAACTCGCCTTCCGTCGCTTGCCAAACCCCGTTGTAATCACTGGGCCGCAAGCGATCGCCGTCGAAGACGACCAACGACCCGCCGGCAAGGACGAAGTCCGCCAGCTTTCGACGCAGCTTCGGTTGCAGCGGGACGTCGCACAGCACCACGACGGATTGACGGATGGCAAGGCTGCTGCCGGCGACCTCGGCGGGCGTTCCTCGGACGATATTGAAGCGCGCTGAGACCTCCGGTGCATCAGACTGTGTCGCCTCCGCCTCCAGCGAAGGCTCCAGCGCCAAAACGAAAAAGTCCGAGGCGTTGCCCAGCGTTTCACGGCTCAACATCGGATCGATCACCAACACGTCGACCGCGTCGATCACATCGATCGCCAAACGACGTCGGTTGTCCAGCGGCAAGACATCGTCGACTTCGACGACGACGGAAATTTCGTGCAGGCCCGTCGTTTCGAGCCGCGTCCGGAATCGTACCGAGAAATCGGCCCGGGGCGGAATCGTCATCGGTTTCGACGCGACGACTCGTCCGTCGACGGACCACCGCACCGTCACCCCGGCGGCCGGCAAGTCCGACGAATTACGAAGCTCCGCGACCAACACGGTCGGTTGTCCCCGGATGGCCGCCGGTGAATCCGAACGGATCGACTGCACCGAAACGTTGGCCAGTCCGGCGGAATCGCCGCCGAGCGACAACAGGCTGATCGTCGGCGGAATTTCTCGGGCGGCAAAAACCTCCCTCAGCCGGTCCAGTTCTGCTTCGACGGCGGCCGGCAACGTCGATCGCTGAAAATCGCTCAACACGACGATCCGGTGGTGCGGGTGCGCGGCCTGCTCGGTCGCCCGACCGGCGGCGGACAAAGCCTCGGCCAGTGTGAACGGTCCGGATTGCGGTCTCAGCGAGCGGACGATTTCTTCGCCCCGATCTCGATCGACGATCGACGGCGGATCGACGCGGCGACCTGTCGCAATCACCATCACCTCGTCACGGCGTGACAGGCCGCGGAGCAAACGAGACGCGGCTCCCTTGGCGCGATCCAGTCGAATCCGACCCTCCGCATCGGTCGCCGACATGCTGCGACTGTTGTCGATGACCAACACCACCGACTGCGGCGTTTCACCGGGCAGGGTCCGCCACCCGGTCAGGATGGGTCGCGCCAGGGCGAACGCCAACAACACGGGGATCAGGCACCGCAGCAACAACAACAGCAATTGTGTCCACCGCAGCCGCCGGCGATTCGTTTGCAACACGCCGGACAACAAATGCATCGCCCCCCAGTCCACGGTGCGAAACCGGCTGCGAAACAGCAGATGGATCGCCAACGGGATCGTGAATGCCAGCGCGCCGAGCGCCAAAGCGGCATTGATGAACGTCATCGAGGTCGCCTTCGCACGCTGACGTATTCGTGAAGCCCGTCAATGAACGGCCGGTCCGTCGTCATTGTCACCAAGTCCACACGATGCGCCCGACAGACCCGTCGCAACGCCACTTGATGCTCGGCCAAGCGGTCCAAGTAAAGCTGCCTCAGCGAACCGGTCTCCACCGTTTGCTCGTCGCCGTGGATTTCCAGATTGCGAAACCTCACACGGCCCTTGAACGGGAACGATTGCTCGTCGGGGTGCAAGATTTGAAAGAACACCAAGTCATGCCCGCCGCGACGAAGCTGGGCCAGCGAGCGTCCCAAGGACGTCACGTCGCCCATCGCGTCGGACAAAACCACGACCAGACCACGACGCTTCAACGTCCCGGCGGCCTGACGCAGCGATTGGCCCAGATCCGTCTCACGGCCCGGCGACTGCGAAACGAGCGCCGCGAGCACGGCTTGCAGGTGCGAGGCACGGCCCGACGCCGGCAAGACCTTTCGCGGACGGTCGTCAAACGTGACCAATCCGACCGCGTCTTGTTGGCCGAGCATCATGAAGGCCAGGCAGGCCGAAAGCCGCACGGCGTAATCGAACTTCGACGTCGCGTCATCGCCGGCGACACCGGGTTCCGAGCCCGCATAGGCCATCGAACCGCTGGTATCGACCATCAGATAGCAACGCAGATTCGTTTCTTCTTCGTACTGACGAACGAACAGCTTGTCGCTTTTCCCGAAAACCTTCCAATCGATGTTGCGAAGCTCATCACCGCGGACGTATTGGCGGTGTTCCTTGAAATCGACGCTGAAACCTTTCTGCGGCGAACGGTGTCGGCCGCTACACGAACCTTCCACGACCTCGCGGGCAAAGACCTGAAGTCTGGCGACGCGAGCCAAGTCCTTCGGCGCGAGCAGATCGAGGATGGACATGTCGCTTAATAATCCTTGATTTCCATGTCCGGATACTTTTCTTCCAATTCGTCCAACACGTCGTCGCTGACGTCGGTGTTGGCCAAGTTCAGATAAACCAAGTTCGGCAACGAAGCCAATTTCAGAAAACTCTCGTCGGTCAACTGCGTTCCGCTGAGGTTCAGATTTTTCAGCTTCGTCATTTTCATGATCGTGGGCACCGATTCGTCGGTCACGTCGGTGGCCATCAAGTTCAATTCTTCCAGGTTCGTCAGCCCTTCCCAGCTCCGGACGACTTCGTCGTCGGTGTCGGTTTCCCAAACGATCAGGTGGGTCAGAGCCGTCAGATCGCCGAGTCGCTTCAGTCCTTCCGCCGAAACCAGTCTGGCCTCGGAGATGTCCAAAACTTTCAAGGCCGGTAGCCCGGAAATGATCGCCAAACCTTCGTCATCCACCGACGAACCGCGAAGTTCCAGACGCTCGAGTTTGTCCTTTCCCTCGATCGCTCGGAGACCTTCGCCGGTGACGTCGGCAAAGCGGATGCGAAGACGCTTCAGGTTGTCCAATCCGGCGATCGCGGGCATGCCTTCGTCGGTGATCTCCGATTCATCCAGTTGAATCGACTCGATCGTCGGAATCGATCCGATCACCTTCAGCGAATCATCGGACAGTGTGGTTTGGTAATTGGCATTGAAAGATTTCAGCGGCAAGTCGGACAACTGTTTGACACCCGCGTCGGTGATCTTGCTGTATTCCAATTGCACGTCGGCCAGTGAGGAAAGCTCGGACAACGAATCCATGCCCTCGTCGGTGATGTTACTGTTACGCAGATCGATCATCCGCAGTTTGTCCAGGCCTTCCAGGTTTTCCAGTCCGGCATCGGTCACGCCGGTTCGCCGTAAGATCAAGACTTCCAGATTCGGCAACTTGCCGACGTGCTGCAGCGTGGCGTCGGTGATCGCCGAGCCGGAAAAATCGAGCCGCCGCAGACTTTGCAATTCCGCCAGCACCTCCAAACCCTCGTCACCCAACTCGGGACCACTGAAGGTGGCTTTGTACAGAGCGGGAAGCCCGGTCAAGTCGGGTAGCCTTTCGACGACGTCGGGCCCGCCGGCGACCAGGACTTCGACGACTTGCCCGTCGGTGTTGGTGGTCAATTCCACGCCCTCGACGTCCGACAACGCCGCGACGGCGGCCGGGTCGTCGACGACGGGTTCGGCCGGGACGACCTTGGCCGGTTCCGGCTGGGGTTCCTTATCGGCCGTCGACGAAGGCTGACAGCCGGCAATGACAGAAAGGGCCAGCAACGCGGGCACGACACGCGCCGCCGCCGCGGTGGACACCCGGGCGGTGGTGAACGATCGTGAAAAGGGACGCGTCGTTGGACCGGTCGAAGGGTTTTGGCGGGAAATTAGCATCGAATCGATGTCTTCGGTGGAAAGGCTGGGGCGGGAAACCATCCTTCGCAGAATGGCGTAGGTCAGACTAGGTTTAGCGTAAACTTCGGCCCGATCGCTGACAATGAACATGCGACGCCGGGCCGCGGCGGCCCGATGATTGTGACGGCAACGGCGCCTTGTTAAAGTGTTAGGGCAAACCGCAAACCCGAATCCGCCGTCTGAGGCTGGTTTTCGCAACAGTGGATTTCGGTCGCCCCTTGATCCTACCCACCCCTCCGCTTTCAGGAACTTCGATGACGCAAGAGAACAACCGTCGTAAATTTTTAGCCCAATCCGCAGCCCTGACCGCCGGAGTCGGGTATTGGGCCGGCACCGGCAACGTCAGTCGCGGCCAAGACAGTGCCCTCAGCGGGCTTTCGGCCGCTTGTATCGGCGTCGGCGGCAAGGGCAGCAGCGACACCAGCCACATCGCCGAACAAGGCGTCAATATCGTCGGCCTGTGCGATGTCGACCGCAAGACATTGGACAAAAAGTCCCGTGAATTCCCCAGCGCCGCAAAGTTCGACGACTTCCGCGAAATGTTGGACCGGCTCGGTGACAAAGTCGACATCATCACGTGCAGCACGCCCGACCACACGCATGCGGCGGCTTGCATCAAAGCGATGCGGATGGGCAAACACATCTATTGTCAAAAACCGATGACCTGGTCGATCCGAGAAGCTCGGATGATGCGTGAAACGGCCGCCGAAATGGGCGTCGTCACGCAGATGGGCAACCAAGGCACCTCCGAAGACGGGCTTCGCGAAGCCGTCGAAGTCATCCAAAGCGGTGCGATCGGCGACGTCGCCGAAGTCCACATCTGGTCCAACCGACCGATCTGGCCGCAGGGCGCCGGCCGCCCCGCCGGTGAAGATCCGGTTCCGGATTCGCTGAACTGGGACGCCTGGATCGGCCCGGCTCCGATGCGTCCGTTTGTCGAAGGTGCTTATCACTCGTTCAAATGGCGCGGCTTTGTCGATTTCGGCACCGGCGCCCTCGGCGACATGGCGTGCCACACGACCAACATGCCGGTCATGGCGCTGAAATTGTGGGACCCGATCGCCGTCACGGCCGTTCACAATCCCGGCATCGTCAACGGCGAACAGTACCCGGCGAGCTCGCAATTGCTGTTCGAATTCCCCGAACGCGAAGGCCTGCCGGCTTGCAAATTCACATGGTACGACGGCGGAAAACTGCCGCCGGACGAAATCCTCAGCCAACTGCCCTCGCGATTCCAAAGACGAATCGCGCAGCAGAAAGCGAACCCCGGCGAACGCGGTACCAGCGGTGCCGTCGTCGTGGGCAGCAAAGGCATGGTGTTCAGCCAAAGCGATTACGGTGCCGACTATGACTTGTTGCCCGGCGACAAGTTCGACGGCTTCGAATTGCCCAAGCAAACGCTGCCGCGGATTCCTTACAAAGCCAGCAACGACGAGCGCCACAAGTGGGAATTCGTCAGCACCGTCAAAGGCGAATACGAACCCGGCACGATGTCGAACTTCGACTACGCGGGCCGCCTGACCGAAACCATCCTGGTCGGCAACCTGGCGATGCGCGCCGGCGAAGGCCAACGAATCGAATGGGACGCCAAGAAGTTGATGAGCCCCAACGTTGCGGCGGTGAACGAATTCGTCGGCCGCGAATACCGCAGCGGCTGGGAAATCGAAGAACCCTCCACCGCCGCGGTCAACTGATCCGGCCCCCGGATCGGAACCGACCGATGAAGGTCGAACAAATGGGCGGCTGCGACGATTCGCAGTCGCCCATCTTTCGTTAGATTGAAGGCTCGTGGCGCCCCAACCGACGCGGCCTTTTCTGCGAATCCTCCACCCCCGATCGACAACGCGACGCTTGTGAAAAATCTCTGTTGCCCACCCGTCCGAGAAACCGTGACGTCGAAGTCCGCCCGGGTCGCGACCCATCGGTTCCCCTGGTTCCGGTTCCCGTACTTCTGGTTTGTCGGGGTTTTCGTTGCGACGTTCGGGATTCCGGGATCGGTGATCGCCGACCCGCCGACATCCGACGCGGCGGAGACTGCGTCCGCGACACCTGAAACACAACAGGCGGGTGGTCCGAATGACCCCCTGGAAGGCAAAACCATCGACTACTGGATCGGCCAGCTTTCCAGCCAGTCTTACTCGCGTCGAGAGCGGGCAACCTTTGTGCTCGGCCAAGTCGGCGATCGAGTCATCGACCCGCTGACCGAAGCGACCAAACAGGGCGATTTCGAAGTCGTCTCGCGAGCCGTGCGGATCTTGCAGATGTCCGCGGTGCGTCAGGAGCCCGACGACGACGGCGGCGCGGTGGCCAGGCTGAAAAAGATCGCCGGACAAGCCGTCGGTGCACGCGGCGTCGTCGCCCGCCAAGCTTTGGACACGATTGTGCAAATGCGGGGGGCCCAAGCCGAAACGGCGCTTGCCGAAGCCGGCGTGTTCATCGGCCAGTCCACCGTCCTGCCGACGTCGCCGCGGATGATCGCGATGGTTCGTATCGACGACGATTGGAACGGTGACGTCGCGGCGCTGAAATGGTTGCGTTGGATCCAAGGCTACGACACGATCGTCTTGACGCAGTCCGGTTGCAGCGACGAAGTCCTGCAAGCGGCGTGTCGATTACCGGGCCTGTCGCGATTGCAATTGAACAACGGCAAGCTCAGCAACACGAGTCTGGAGGCACTGACCGACCTGGAACAGATCCTCGAGCTCGCCTTCAACTATGTCCAGTTCGAACAACCGCCCGCCGACGTGATCGTGCGAATGGCGCTGGTCGAATCACTGCGGATCTTCGGCACCAATTTGGACAATGACGGCGCCGAAAAAATTCGCGCGGCGTTCCCGGGTTTGATGATGGAAATCACCAAGGGCGCGTTCTTGGGCGTCGAGTCCGACCCGACCCGCGGTGAGTGCCGCATCCTCCGCGTCATTCCCGGCGGCGGAGCCGACCGCGCGGGAATCCGTGCCGGCGACGTGATCATCGAAGTCGAAGGAGTCAAAATCAAGGACTTCTTTGACTTGAAAGCGGAAATCGGCAAAGCCTCCGTCCAAGAATCGATCGAACTGAAACTGCTCCGAGGTCCGCCGGGCGATGAAGAAGAATTGACCTTGAAAGCATCGCTGGGACGAATGCCCGTTCAGTGAGTTCATCGGTATCGAAAGCGTCGGTCGACGTCCCGGTCGACGCCAACTGGCAATCGTCGGCATGGCGAAGCCGTGTCCGCCGTCGCTTGCTGGACTGGTTCGCCGATGCCGCGCGAACCTTGCCCTGGCGAAGCGATCCCCAGCCGTATCACGTCTGGGTCAGCGAGATCATGTGTCAGCAAACCCAGGTCGCCACGGTGCTGCCGTATTTCGCCCGATTCATGAAAGCCTACCCGAGGGTGGCCGACCTGGCCGACGCTCGGGAAAGCGACTTGATGAAACTTTGGGAAGGTCTCGGCTATTACCGCCGCGCCCGATCCTTGCACGCCGCGGCCAAGCAAATCGTCGCGCGGCACGACGGCGTCTTCCCCACGGATTTTGACGACGTCATGGCGTTGCCGGGCATCGGTCGCTACACGGCCGGCGCGATCCTTTCGATCAGTGCGAATCGGCGGGTGCCGATCCTGGAAGGCAATACGCAACGCGTCTTCAGCCGCTGGGTCGCCCTGCGAAGCCCGCCCACCGATCCGGCGGCGAATCGTTTGTTGTGGACGATCGCCGAAACGATGTTGCCGCCCGAGCGACACGCCGCCGCCCGCGGCAGCGGCGCGTTCAACCAAGCCGCGATGGAACTCGGCGCCCTGATCTGCAAACCGAAAACGCCACGTTGCGACCAATGCCCCGTCGCTTCGTTGTGCGCGGCGAACCGATCCGCGATGCAAGACGACATCCCCGGCAAAGTCACCAAAATCACCTACGAGAATCGCGACGAATTCGCCTTTATCATCCGCGACCGTCGACAGCGGTTCGTCATGCGGCCGGCCCCCGCCGGCGGACGTTGGGCCGGATTATGGGATTTCCCTCGTCCGTTGGATCCAGACGTGAAAAACTTGCAATCGGCGTTGGCTTGGCTGCGGCAACAATTCGGCCCCGCCTTTGCCGCCGGAACCTGTCTGAGCACCATCCGCCATGGTGTCACGAAATACCGGATCCGCTTGACGGTCCACGAAGCCACCGTCGCGGACGAAAACCCTTCTCCGGAACCCCGGACGCCGAGCGTGTCGCCGCCGTGGCGGTTCGTTTCCCTGTCCGAGATGAAAGATCTGCCGCTGAGCGTGACCGGACGCAAAATCGCAAGACTGCTTCAGTCACGTGCTTAGCGATTCGGGGACGAACGAAAAAAGTTTGCCCCGGCCGCCTAATAAATCGTTGCTGCCTTCGTTGACCGAGTGTGGCACAATCCATGTTGCCCTCTCGCTGCCCCCCTTTTCTTTTTCACGACTCGTCCCAGGATCAACCACGTGAACTCGTCTGCTTCGAAACCCAGTCGCGTATCGGTGTCTCGATGGGGACTCGCGGGATCGTTTCTGCTCTTTTCCTTTACCTTTCTGGCCACCACTGCAATCACCCAAGACGAAACCTTGACGCCTAAAGACCAATGGGATGCCGTCCGGCAAGCCCTCGACAAGGGCCTGCCGAAGACGGCCATCGAAAAATTGCAGCCGATCATCGATCGCGCCACGGCGGCCGGAAACGACGACGAAGCGATCAAGGCGATCAGCCAGAAAATCTTGCTCGAGGGCAACATCCAGGGGAACAAGCCCGAAGAAAAAATCACCAGGATGGAATCCGCGATCGAACAGGCCGACGCGGAAATGAAACCGATCATGGAAGCAATTCTCGCGAATTGGTACTGGCACTACTTCAAACAGAATCGCTGGCGATTTGCCCAACGCACCGAAACCGAAACCGCCCCCGGCGACGATTTCACCCAGTGGAGTCTTCCACGCATCCTTCGTGAGATCGACCTGCATTTCGATCAAGCTTTCGCCGCCACTGCGACGCTCCAGAAACTGCCCGTCAGCGATTTTCAATACGTCCTGGACAACGAAGATCAGGGGGAAGCGTTTCGCCCGACGATGTTCGACGTGTTGGCTCACAACGCCCTGGATTTCTATTCGGCGGGCGAACAAGCCGGCGGTCGCATCGCCGAATCCTTTGAAATTTCCGCCGACGGACCGATCTTTGATGACGTGGAGAAGTTCCTGGTTTGGCAACCCGAAACGACGGACGCCGATTCGTTGCTGTTGCGGTCGGTTCAGCTTTACCAGGAGCTTTTAAAGTTCCACCAAGACGACACGGACCCGTCGGCGCGTCTGGACAACGATTTGGCACGGTTAAAGTTCGGAAACAACCATGCGTTCGGCGAAGAAAAAGCGGACCGCTATGAGGCGGCACTGCGACGATTCACGACCCGAAACGCTCAGCACCGGGTCGCCGCCCGGGGGCTGCACGAGCTTGCCGTGTTACTGCACGGCCAAGACGACTTCGTGGCCGCTCATCGCATTTGTGTCCAGGCGATTGCCGATCACGAAGGGACCGTGGGCGCGAACCGTTGCTACAACTTGTTGCAGTCCATTCGCGCGAAACAGGCGACCGTTATCACCGAAAGGGTTTGGGCCGATCCCTGGCCGACGATCGACGTCCAGTATCGAAACGTCGACAAAGTTTTCTTCAAAGTCGTCCGTTTCGATTTCGACGACTTCGTCAAAAGTGATCGATGGCAACCCGAATCGTTCGATGAACAAGAACGCGCCCGCATCGTCGCCCAGCCGGCCATCCGCAACTGGTCGGCGGAACTGCCCCCGACCGACGATTTCAAGCAACGCACCGAGTCCGTTGCGGTTCCGGAAGACCTGCCGCCCGGATCTTACTTCTTGATCGCCAGCCATGACGCCGACTTTTCGAAAGGCGAAAATCAATTGAGCCTGGCCGAATTTTGGGTCAGCGATTTGGCGTTGGTCGTGCGTCAAGGCAGCGACGACAAGGGATCGCTGTCAGGTTTTGTCTTGCGATCGAAATCGGGCGAGCCGATCGCGGGAGCCACCGTCAAAGCTTGGCGGCTGGGCGAAAACCGAAAACTGCAACCCGTCCGCTCGGTGCGAACCGACCGCAACGGATTGTTCTCGTTTCCCGGTCGGAATCGCCAGAACGTGCTGTTGCTGGCCGAGCATCAGTCGCAGTCGCTCAGCTCCGCCAATCGTTTCAACACGCACCCCTCGCCTCCCAGACGAAGAACCAGTCAAACGACCCAGTTTTTTACCGACCGTTCGATTTACCGTCCCGGCCAAACGATCCGCTACAAGGGCCTTTGCTACTCCGTCGATCAACAGCGGGACGAGTACGGCGTCTTGGCGAAACGCGGTGTCACGGTGGTCTTTACGGATCCCAACGGCAAGGAAATCGAAAGAGCCAAACACGTCACCAACGACTATGGCAGTTTCGACGGCAGCTTCACCGCGCCGAGAGACCGCTTGACCGGTCGGATGACGATTCGCGTCGACGGAACTCCGAGCGGATCGACCGGCATTCGCGTCGAGGAATACAAACGACCGAAATTTCAAGTCAAAATCGATGCCCCGACTCAGCCGGCAAAGCTCGATCAGGAAGTCACCCTGACCGGAAAAGCCACCGCTTACACCGGAGCTTCGATCGGCGACGCCAAAGTCACTTGGCGGGTCGTCCGTTCGGTGCAGTATCCGCCGTGGTGGTATTGGCGATTTTGGTGGACGCCGCCGACTTCGAACTCTCAAGAAATCGCCCACGGAACGACGACGACCTCAGCGGCCGGCAATTTTGAAATCGGCTTTGTCGCCAAGCCGGATGCGTCGGTCGAGAAGGAATCCGAGCCGACTTTTCAGTATCAAATTTTTGCCGACGTGACCGACACCACGGGGGAAACCCGATCCGACCAGCGAACCGTGCGCGTCGGCTACACGTCGCTCTCGGCGAACCTTTCGGCCGACAGCTGGCTGACCGTCGACGACCCGGTGACCGTCCGCATTCGCACGACCTCGTTGGACGGCGAAGGCCGAGCGGCTCAAGGCACCGTGAAAATTCACGCACTGAAGCAGCCGGATCAGGTGGTTCGAGCCGACTTGAACGGCCGTGGTCCGATTCCTTTTGCGGACGACGCCGACCGATCCGATGCCGTCGATCCGAACAATCCGAATTCATGGCCGCCGGGCGAAGTCGCTTTTGAAACAGAATTCACGACCGATGCGGCCGGCAACGAGTCGGTCCGCGCCGACTTGAAAGCGGGCATCTATCGCGCCGTCTTGTCAAGCGTCGACGAGTTCGGCACGGCGATCACGGCGGTCTTGCCGTTGCAGGTGCTGGATCCCGGCGCCGAATCATTGAACATCAAGTTGCCGCAAATCTTTCAAGCTCAGACGGGTTCGTTGCAACCCGAGGAAACCTACCGGGCCGTTTGGGGCAGCGGTTACGATACCGCGAGGGCGTTCGTCGAGGTCGAGCACCGCGGCAAGCTGCTGCAAAGCTACTGGACCGATTCCAGCCGGACTCAGGTGTTGATCGAACAACCGGTCGACGAATCCATGCGCGGCGGCTTCACGGTCCGAACGACCATGATTCGTGAGAATCGAGCTTACCTGGAATCGAACAACGTGGATGTCCCTTGGTCCAACAAAAACCTGTCGATCAAGTGGGAACGTTTCGTCAGCAAGTTGAAACCATCCCAGCAGGAAACTTGGACCGCCGTCATCACCGGCAACGATGCCGAACGGGCCGCCGCGGAAATGGTGGCGACGCTTTACGATGCTTCGCTCGACGCGTTCTCTCCACACCGTTGGCTCTCGGCTTTCAACGTTTTTCGCAACGATCATTCCTCGGTTCGCTACAGCTTTCAAAACAACGCCAAGACGTTGAACGTGTATTGGCATGGTTGGAAAACCGATCAACGCAACAGCGGTTTGGTCTATCCGACGCTCGCCTCGGAACTGACCATGAACTTCATGGGCTACGGCTTTTTCGGCCGGCAAGCCGTACCGATGCGAGGCGGGATGGGCGGAGCGAATCGATCCTTCATGTCAAATGCGATGCCCGCCCCGATGTCCGCCGCGATGGCCGACGGAGTCGCCATGGAACGGTCGGAGGATGCCGGATACGGTGCCTTGGCGATGTCCAAATCGGCCGACGAAATGATCGCGTCCCCCGATGGACAAGCCGGTGACGGCGGCGACGGCGGTCAAGATGATGTGGATCTGAGTCAGGTCACGTCGCGGAAGAACCTGAACGAAACGGCCTTCTTCCTGCCCCACCTGACCGCCGGCGAAGACGGCACGGTTCGACTCGAATTCACCATGCCCGAAGCGTTGACCGAATGGAAATTCATCGGATTCGCTCACGACACCGAGCTGCGCAGCGGCACCTTGACCGACAAAGTCGTCACGTCCAAAGACTTGATGATCCAGCCCAACGCGCCGCGATTCGTCCGCGAAGGTGACCAAATCGAATTCACCGTCAAGGTCAGCAATCAATCGCCGACGCGACAATCCGGGACCGTCCGACTGACGCTTGCAAACGCTCGCACCGGAGATGCGGTCGACGACGCGCTGGGAAATTCCGACACGGACCAACGTTTCGACGTACCGGCCGGCGCATCGGAGACCTTTTCTTGGCGTTTGTCGATTCCCGACGATGTCGGCTTCATGACGTACAAAGCCGTCGGTTCCAGCGGGCGACTTTCCGACGGGGAAGAAGGCTTCCTGCCGGTCCTGTCGCGTCGGATTCTGGTGACGGAATCGCTGGCGTTGCCGATCCGCGGTCGACAAACCAAGGACTTCGATTTCACCAAGCTGGCCGCGTCGGGTGATTCGGAAACCTTGAAACATCAGTCGCTGACCGTGCAAATGGTCTCGAATCCGTCTTGGTACGCGGTGATGGCGTTGCCGTACTTGATGGAATTTCCACACGAATGCAGCGAACAGGTTTTCAATCGCGTTTACGCCAACGCCTTGGCCCGCAAGATCGTCACCGGCGATCCGAAGATCCAGCGTGTCTTTGAACAGTGGCGTGGCACGCCCGCGTTGGACAGTCCGCTGTTGAAGAACGAAGACCTGAAGGCCGTCCTGATCGAGGAAACCCCCTGGTATCGTCAGGCACAGAACGAGAGTCAGGCTCGGCGAAACGTCGGCGTCTTGTTCGATGAAAATCGTCTGAATGACGAACTTTCACGTTCGCTGGCGAAACTGGGCGATCAACAACTCGACGACGGAAAATGGCCGTGGTTCCCCGGCGGACGCGGCAACGATTTCATCACCCTGTACATCGTCACCGGGTTCGGTCGTCTGCAACACCTGGGCGTGCCGATCGATGCCGCGCCGGCGATCAAGGCCTTGCCCGGCTTGGACGCTTGGTTCACCGAGACCTACGACAAACTTTCGACGAAAACCCGAAAAGACAATCACTTGTCCTCGACGATCGCACTGTACCTGTACGGACGCAGCTTTTTTGTGAACGATCATCCCGTTGCACCGGAGCACCGGGCGGCTTTCGACTTTTGGGTCAGCCAAGCCGAAACGCATTGGCTGAAACTGGCGAACCGACAATCGCAGGCTCATCTGGCCGTGGCGCTCAAACGTCTGGACAAACCCGCTTCGGCTACGGACATCATGGAGTCGATCAAAGAACGGAGCATCGCGGATGACGAACTGGGCATGTTCTGGCGAGACACGGAATTCTCCTGGTGGTGGTACCGCGCCCCGATCGAAACGCAAGCGATGATGATCGAAGCGTTTGACGAAGTGATGAACGACACCGCCGCCGTGGAGGCGTGCAAGGTTTGGTTGCTGAAACAAAAGCAAACGCAAGACTGGAAAACCACCAAGGCGACCGCCGATGCCGTCTACGCGTTGTTGCTTCGCGGATCGGACGTGCTGGCGTCCGACGAATTGGTCCAGGTTTCTTTGGGCGGCGAACGGATCGAGCCCGAAACGATCGAATCCGGCACGGGGTTCTACGAGCATCGCTTCACGTCGGCGGAGATCACGCCGGCGCAGGCCGACATCACGGTAACGAAAGTCGACGAGGGTGTCGCCTGGGGCAGCGTTCATTGGCAATACCTGGAGGACATCGCCGCGGTGACCCCACACGAGGGAACCCCGCTGAAGCTGACCAAACAGCTTTACGTCAAAAAGAACACCGACGCCGGCCCGAAACTGGCTCGGGTCGAAGGCCCCGTCGAAGTGGGCGACGAGTTGGTCGTTCGCATCGTCTTGGCCAGCGACCGGGACATGGAATACCTGCACCTGAAGGATCATCGCGGCAGTGGCACTGAACCGGTCAACGTGCTGTCCCGCTACCGTTTCCGAGACGGCTTGGCGTACTACGAATCCACGAAAGACACGGCGAGTCATTTCTTCATCGATTATTTGCCCAAGGGCAAATACGTCTTCGAATACTCGACACGGGTTCAGCTTCGCGGCGAATACCAAACCGGGATGGCGAACATCCAGTGCATGTACGCTCCCGAGTTCAACAGCCACAGCGAAAGCCTGCCGATCGTCGTCCGATGAATCCCCTTGCCCTCCCCGTCCGGAGTGGGCCGAAAACCGTCCGCCACCGATCCACGCGACGGCGGCTCGCGTTGGGCACCGCGGAAACGTCAACGATACGCCCCGCGGCGGCGGACAACGGGGGCACTTGGTCATCGGCTATACTTGCGACGACCGAAACGATGACGTTTCGCCCCCCTTTCCCTATCGAAATTTCAGGAAACACGTTCCATGCGATTGATCCTTTCTGCCGTCCTTGCCTTCGGAGCTTTTGCCGCCATGGCCCCCGCCGACAATCATGCCGACAAAGACCACGAGTGCGCGCTGAACTTCGAAGTCAAAGACATCGACGGTCAAACGGTCGATCTGGAAGACTACGAGGGCAATGTGGTCTTGATCGTCAACGTGGCCAGTAAATGCGGCCTGACACCGCAGTACGACGGCCTGCAAAGCATGTACGAAGAGTACAAGGACCAAGGTTTTGTCGTGCTCGGTTTTCCTTGCAACCAGTTCGGCGGCCAAGAACCGGGAAGTGAGTCGGACATCAAGATTTTCTGCAAAGAGAATTATGACGTCAGCTTTCCCATGTTCAGCAAGGTCGAAGTCAACGGCGACGACGCCGCTCCGATCTACAAATACTTGACCGCCAAAGACGCCCAGCCCAAGGGCAGCGGCAAAGTCACGTGGAACTTCGAAAAGTTCTTGGTCGATCGTGAAGGCAATCTGGTCCACCGCTTCGCCCCTTCGACGAAGCCCGATGACAAGGAACTGACCGCCGCGATCGAAGCGGAACTGAAAAAGAAAGGTTAAACTCGGGCATCGCTCGGAAACTCGTTCCGGGCATGATGTCCCCGTTAGGATCGTCACCTTCGATGAAACGCCCGGCTTTGCTGATCCTGTGTGCGTTGATCGTCGCTGCGAACACGAGCAGTGTTCGCGGCGATGATCGTCCCAATGTCCTGGTGATCTTGACCGATGATCAGGGATGGGGCGACCTCCGCGTGAGCGGGAACACGAATCTGTCGACCCCGAATATCGATTCGCTGGCCCGCGACGGAACGACGTTCCGGCATTTTTATGTGTGCCAGGTTTGCGCGCCGACGCGGGCCGAATTCTTGACGGGGCGTTACTACCCGAAAACAGGTGTCAGCGGAGTTTCGACGGGGCAAGAGAGATTGAACGTCGATGAAACGACCATCGCAAATCTGTTTCAGGCTGCGGGGTACGCGACGGGAGCCTTCGGCAAATGGCATAACGGGACTCAATCGCCCTACCATCCGCTGGATCGCGGTTTCGACCAGTTCTACGGCTTTACATCGGGGCACTGGGGACATTACTTCAGCCCGCCGCTCGATCATAACGGCCGAACGGTTCGCGGGAACGGATTCATCGTCGATGACGTCACCGATCACGCGATCGAATTCATCCGCGAAAATCTGACTCGACCCTTTTTCTGCTACGTTCCGTTGAACACGCCTCATTCGCCGATGATGGTGCCGGACCGCTTTTACGAAAAGTTCGACGGCGCCGAAATGGAAATGAAGCATCGCGATCCCGAGCGAGAGGACGTGATGATGACTCGGGCCGCGTTGGCGTTGTGCGAGAACATCGATTGGAACGTCGGTCGGTTGTTGCAAACGGTTCGCGATGCGAACCTTCAGGACGACACGATTGTGATCTATTTTTCGGACAACGGCCCCAATTCCTTCCGCTGGAACGGTGGGATGAAGGGCCGCAAAGGTTCGATCGACGAAGGCGGTTTGCGCGTACCTGGCTTCATCCGCTGGCCCGGCCGGATTCCGGCCGGTCGCGTCGTGGAACCGATCGCCGCGGCGATCGATTTGTTGCCCACGCTCTCGACGCTCTGTGGCGTCACGGATCGGGCCTCCCGGACGCGGGACGGCGCGGACTTGTCGACACTGTTATCCGGCCGGGTCGACACCGCCCCAGACCGCTTGCTGTTTTCGATCAAGAATCACCAGGTCAGCGTTCGCAATCAACGTTTCCGCTTGGACGCGGACGGAAAATTGTTTGACATTGCGAATGATCCGGGACAGGAAACCGATGTGTCGGCGAATCATCGGAGAATCGCCAAAGACCTGCTCGACCGGGCCACGGAACACGGCGAGGACATGCAACGGTTTTTCGAAAGATTCTCCGATCGGCCGTTCACGGTCGGCTACGGACCGTCGACCACTTTGCCCGCTCGAGACGGCGTTCCCCACGGCGGCATCCGGAGGAGCAGCAAAGCACCGAACAATTCATTCTTTACCGCCTGGAAAGACGAACGAGGTTCGGTCACCTGGGACATCGAGGTCGGCGAATCAGCGGAATACGAAGTGATCGCGAACTGCACGTGCTCGGCCGGCAACGAAGGCGTCACGTTGCGACTCGGCGTGGACGGTGGTCCATCGACCGAGTCCGTGGTGGGACAAGTTTTTGATCCGCCGCTTTACGACAAGAGCAAGGAACGTGTGGAAGAGTCGCACTACTTCGTCAAAGATTTTCGGCCGCTCTCGCTGGGCGTGTTGCGGCTGGACGCGGGCCGATCAATGATCCGGTTGACCGCGAAAAACGTTCAGGGCAGCGGCGTGGTGGACGTTCACAGCCTGGTACTCCGTCGCAAATGAGCGGCACGAGTCGTCGTCGTCTCTCGTCTGGCGAACGCGTCCCCGTGCCGGTTCGGCTCAAGCCGTCAGACTTTCGATGAAATCGCCTTCGTTGACCGTCGGGCGTTCCAGACGGCCTTGATAGTTGTAGGACAGTTTCATGTTGTCCAAGCCCATCAGGTGCAAGATGCTGGCATGGATGTCGTGGACGTGGGCACGATCTTCGACCGCGTAGAGCCCGAGTTCGTCGGTCGCGCCGATCGTTTGTCCTCCCCGGACCCCACCGCCGGCCATCCACATGGTGAAGCCGGTCGGGTTGTGGTCACGCCCGTCACCCTGCTCACTCATCGGCGTCCGACCGAACTCGCCGCCCCAAACCACCAAGGTCTGGTCCAGCAGCCCGCGGCGTTCCAAATCCGTCAACAGACCGGCGATCGGTTTGTCGACCGCTCCACAATTTTTGGTGTGGTTGTGTTCGATTCCTTTGTGGGCATCCCAACCGCTGCCCGCACCGCTGTAAAGTTGAATGAAACGCACCCCGCGTTCGACCAGTCGGCGGGCGAGCAAACAGATCTGGCCGTAAGGTTTCGTCTTGTCATCATCCATGCCGTACAGCGAATGGGTCTCGGCGGTCTCGCTGGACAAGTCCACGGCCTCGGGCGCGGCGTTTTGCATCCGATAGGCCAGTTCATAAGATTCGATCCGTGCGTCCAGTTCACTGACGTCCGGCAACCGCATCGCGTGCTGACGATTGATGGCTTCGATCAGCCGAAGTTTTTCGCGTTGACGGACATCGCTGATGCCGCCGGGCGGCGTCAGGTTGCTGATCGGTGTCGCGGGGTCTTCGCCGCCCACCGGCGTGCCCTGGAAACTTGCCGGAAGGAAACCGTTGCCCCAGTTTCGCACGCCGTTGACGACGGGTGTGGTCCGGTCCTGCATGACGACGAACGCCGGCAAGTCTTCGTTGGCCGATCCCAGCCCGTAAGTGGCCCACGCCCCCAACGAAGGTCGGCCGCCCAGGATGCTGCTGGTGTTCATCAAGTTACAACCGCCGGCATGATTGATGCCTTCGCCGTAACAAGAGCGGATCACGGCCAAGCGGTCCGCATGTTGAGCCACGTTGGGAAACCAGTCGCTGATTTCTAAACCGCTTTCGCCGTAGCGATCCCATTCTCGGCGACAAGCCAACAGGGCCGTGTTCTTTTCACCCATTGCGGTGATCGGTTCTTTGAAGCTGGACGGCAGGGGCCGGCCGGCCAATTCGTTCAACAAAGGCTTACGATCGAAGGTGTCCAATTGGCTGGGGCCGCCCTCCATGAATAAAAAGATCACGCTTTTCGCCGTCGCCGGATGGTGGGTCCCCGCGGCGGTCGCTCCCCCGGGAAGCAGCAAACCCGAACCGCTATCCTCGGCCATCGCTTCGCCCGCCATCAACCCGCGAAGTGCCAAGGCGCCGAACCCGGCACCGGCATGAGTCAAAAAATCACGGCGGGTTCGAGTGATTTGATGATGCGGGACGCCGAAACGGTGACAAAGATCCGAGCTTGCCTGATCGAAAGATCTGAACACGGCCATAAAATTCACTCGACAAAAATAAAGGCGTTGGCGTTCAATAAGACATGGCACACGTCGTTCTGTCCGTCACGTCCGCGGGCAGCGACCTCGGCCAGGGCGTCGACCATCGCGGGCGACAATCCCTCGGCGGTCAACAGGCGATAAGCGTGCCGGACGAAGCGTTCCGCTTCACCGGACGACCGCGTCGATTCGGATCCGTCCAAGTCTTGGCGGACACGATCGGCGAATTTCTCGGCAACCGAGATCAACCGATCGTTGTTCATCATCAACAACGTTTGCGTCGGCGTGATCGTCACATCCCGCTGGGCCGTGCCGACGATGCCCGTCGGCGCATCCATCAGGCGGAGCATTTCATCACTGGTATTGCGATGGCGTCGCAGATAAACCGTTCGGCGCGGCGGGGCCCCGTTGGGGCTGGGGCCGCCGATCTGGCAATCCATCCGATCCATCGCAAACAGCAAACTGTCGCGATACTGTTCCGCATCCAAACGCCGCACGCTGCGGTGCCAGTGCAGCCGATTGCGCGGATCAACGGTCAAACCTTGATCATGTTCGGGGTGCAGGACGGCTTGCCGGTACGTCTCGCTGAGCAGCAATTCGCGTTGCGACTTCTTCAAGTCCCAACCACTTTCGATCAGACCGGCGGCCAAATAATCCAGCAGGTCCCGATGGCTGGGCAAAGTCCCCAGCGCGCCAAAATCATTCGGCGTTTCAACGATCCCACTGCCGAAATGGTATTGCCAAAGTCGGTTCGCGATCACGCGAGCGGTGATCGGATTTTCGGGCGAAGTGATCCAACGGGCCAACGCCAATCGACGGCCGGTCGACACCGGGTTGTCGGTCGGCGGCGCGAGCGGCAACGATTCGCCGCCGAAGACTTGAGGGACCGCCGGCGGGAATTCACGTCCCGACGTTCGGCCGGGCAGCCGCGTCGGACGAATCGGGCCGCTTGCGTCGGCGACGGCCATCATGGTCCGTGGCGCCCGCGGGACGTGACCGAGACGCCGGAGTTGTTCCAGGATTTCCTTGCGACGCTCGGCCTTTTCTTTACCGATGGCCTTGTCGATCGCGTCACTGCGATTCTGCCGGTCCAGGACCTGCATGTGAACCAAGTAAGCGATCTGTTCCTCGTAGCTGTTCCGCTGGTCGGCCGGCTTTCGATACATCGCTTGGACTTCCAGCGGGAACAGGTCGGCGGCATGACGGCCCGACTTTTCGATTTCGTCGCCTTAGACGGAATCCAGTTCCG
>CAYVRC010000060.1:0-30255 GCA_964453205.1 uncultured Pirellulaceae bacterium
GGGCTTCACGATACGGTAGCGATGGGGCGAGCCTTCGGGGACCATCCAGGAATCACCAGCCTGCAACGTGGCGATTTGACCGTCAAGGTCTACTTCTAGGGTTCCGCTAAGCATGTAGCCCACGATTTCGTACTTTCGACTTACCCGTTCCGTGAAATCACCGGCGTCTTCCTGCCAGCGACGTAGCGCGACCTGCTTTCCGGTGGCCAGATAATCCTGCCCCATGTCTCCGGTCGGGGAGGCTTGCACGGAGGTGACTTGTGGAATGTCCATCGTTTTTTCGAATCCTTTTTTGGTTGTCGCGTGAAGGAGGCCGGCGGGAGCGACCGCACGGCCCCCCGTGAATCGATCAAGAATCGATGCCTGGGATGATCCCACGGCTCACGCGTTTTTGTACGAATCTCGCAGGTCACGAACTTTGTCATGTCCGGCTTTGACGACCGCGTATTGGTCGGTCAAAACGTCGTTCATCGCGCTGCCGGCCGTTTCTTTCAGCACGTCTTCGTAGGCGTGTTTGATGTGGTCTTCGCCCCGTTCGGCCTCGGTCAGAATCACGTGCGGGTCCCCGCCGTTGATCTTGCTGCGGATGTTGATCCAGATTCGGTGCGTCTTCGCTGCGACGCTGCCGTCGTCCTCGGCGGCTTCTCCGTTGAATTCCACAAATTTTTGCAGTTCGCTTGCCATGGCCGAGCGTTGATTGCCAATTTCTTTGAAGAGCGCCGCCAGTTTCGGATCGCGGACCTCTTCGGCGGACTCATGGAATCCGTTGTACGAATCGATATTGGCGCGAATCAGTTTTTGCAGCTTATCAATTGTCTGTTCATTCAGATCAGTCTTTGCTTCTAGACTCATGATTATCTCCTAGGGGGAGTGGTTTCGGGTCGTCGCGACGGTCGATCGCTTGAGCTTTTTTTGTCGCAACTGTTGTGCCGCCTAAACAGAGACGAGTTCAACCGCCGGAGGGCGTTCAGTGTGAGCTGACCGCTGGATCAAAATGAACCACGCTGGTCGGTCGTTGGTCAGCGCGTTGACTGATCGATGGGACTGCGATTAAATCGTCGCTCGGTGTAACTTTGTAGGGAGTACTTTGATGACGACTTAGAATCCGATTCGGCATCGACGCAGAATGCTCCGTGTCAATCAGACGACCGATTTTTGGTGTTGTTCGCGGAAACGGTTCATCATGGGGGCTTGAGGAGCGACCGACCGCGACGCGAGATCCGCGAACCGGATACCGCTACGCCTGCGAGCCACAAGAACTGAACACGTTTTTGAAGGCGGTCATTGAGGAACGAAGCGGTGTTTAGGGACGTGCCGGATTTGGCGACGCAAAAAGGTCACGAGCGTGAAAGATTACTTCAGCAAATTCTTTGACACCTCGGACTTCCCGGCCCGGTGGTCTTGCGGGAATTGGTCGGATTTCCTGGGCTGGTTGCACATCGTCAGCGACGTCGTCACGTCTGCGGCCTATTTCGCGATCCCGGTGGCGTTGGTTTACTTCGTCCGCAAACGACGTGACATTCCGTTCAACAAGCTGTTCTGGGTGTCCGCCGGTTTCATCCTGGCGTGCGGAAGTGTTCACCTGATCGAAGCGATCATCTTTTGGCACCCGATCTATCGGGTGTCCGGAATGATGAAGCTGATCATGGCGATCATGTCTTGGGCGGCGGTGATCACGTTGGTGCGATACATGCCGCGGATCCTGACTTTGCCGTCGATGATCGAGACCAATGCAAGGTTGAAGCGAGAAATCGAACATCGTAAACACGCCGAGGTCGAGTTGCTTGCCGCCAAAGACGTCTTGCTTCATCAGAAACGTGAGCTGGAATTGATTTATAAGGCCGCACCGGTCGGCATGTCCGTGATCGGGCCGGATCTGACGTACGTTCGTATCAATGACCGGCTTGCCGACATCAACGGCGTGCCGCGTGAAGATCATGCGGGAAGGCGAATTCATGACGTGCTGCCCGAAATGGCCGACAAGCTCGAAGCCCTGTACCGACAGATCTTCGAAAGCGGTCAGGCCAAACTGAATTTTGAGATCACCGGCGTGACCCAAGCGTCATCTCAATGTCGGACATGGCTGGCAAGTTTCTATCCGTTGCGTTCGGAAGATGGGAAAGTGATGTCCGTCAGTTCGATCGTTCAGGACATCACGCAACGAAAGCAGACCGAAAAACGCTTAAAGCAAAGCGAGGCGGCGGCGTTGGCGGCGAATCGATCCAAGAGTGAGTTCTTGGCGAACATGTCGCATGAAATTCGCACACCGATGGCCGCCATTTTGGGTTACGCCGACGTCTTGCTGGGCCATTTGAAAGACCCCGACAATCGCAGCTGCGTTTTGATCATGAAACGCAACGGCGAATATTTACTGGAATTGATCAACGACATCTTGGATTTGTCACGAATCGAAGCCGGTAAGTTGGCTGTCGAAACGGAGCCTTGCTTATTGCCGAAATTGGTGGCCGACATTCAATCGTTGATGCAGGTGCGAGCGGAAGAAAAGAAAATCAAATTCGACGTCCAGTTCGCAGGCAAAGTGCCACATGAATTCCACACCGACCCGACACGTCTTCGCCAAGTCTTGATCAACTTGATCGGCAACGCGATCAAATTCACCGACGAGGGCGAAGTCTGCTTGCGCGTCAAGTTTGTCGCCGATACCGATCCGCCGATCGTCGAATTCGCCATCACGGATACCGGAATCGGAATCAGCGAGGAACAACAAGACCGCTTGTTTCGTCCTTTCGCCCAGGGCGATTCGTCCGTCACGCGTCGGTACGGCGGCAGCGGTCTCGGCTTGGCGATCAGTCAGCGGTTGGTCGAAATGCTCGGCGGGGAAATGGATCTGACCAGCGAGCTCGGCGACGGGGCGACATTTTACGTGCGGCTTCCACTGGATTCGATCGACAAGATCGAATTGGTCAAGCCGGACTTGTTGCTTCGCGAAAGTGAGCCGGAAGATTCGTCCGTCGAGACACCTGCCCTTGATTGTCGTGTGTTGGTCGTGGATGACCGTCGCGACGTCCGCCACATCAGTCAGCACTTTTTGGAGAAAGCGGGGGCGCGGGTGTCGACCGCCGAAGACGGCCGGCAAGGCATTGATGTATCGATCGCGGCGCGCGACGCGGGAGAACCCTTCGATTTGGTCGTCATGGACATGCAAATGCCGAACGTCGACGGCATGCAGGCGGTGGCCGAACTTCGCTCGGCCTGCATCGACTGGCCCATCATTGCCTTGACGGCGGACGCCATGAAGGGCGATCGCGACAAGTGTCTCAACGGCGGTTGCGACGATTATTTGGCCAAACCGATCGACCATGCCAAGCTGATTCGCATGGCCGCCAAGTACACGCAAGTGGTGACGCGGGAGGAACTGATCCGGTCGCGAAGCGAACGGGCGTTGATGTTGCGGAAATCGCTTCAGCAATCTTCTTGCTCAGTCGTGGCGTCGGATTCAGCCGCCCGCGCGACCGATGACATCGAACCGACAAGCAGGGCAACCCCGCACAAACGAACGCCGTTTTGACGCATTGATCCAGACGAATCGAAAAATAGGAAACGTTGCAGATGCCAAGATCTTAGGGCGTCGAGCCGATCGGAAGACGCATTTGAAGTGAATTCGCGACCGAAATCGGTTAGTTTGGTCGTAACTGCCCACCGAAATCGCCCTCCTTTTTGCCGAGCTTGACCCATGCCCATGCCCAAGCCCCGCCCCGAATCCGGTCGCCTTCAAGACGGACGTCGCCAATTTTTGCGTGCGACCGGATTTTCGCTTTCGCTGCCGCTTTTGGAATCGTCCGGTGTCGCGGCCGAGGCTCCGCCGCGAGCGACGGCTCAGGAAACCGAATCGAAGGCGAAGCGACTGGTGTGCATCGGAACGAATCTGGGACTTTATCGGCCCGCGTTTTATCCTGCCGATACGGGGCGTGATTATCCGATGACTCCGTTACTGGAACCGCTCGCCGGACATCGCCAGGACATGACCGTATTTTCCGGTTTCGATCACCGCGCCGCCAACGGTCACAAGAACTGGGACAATTTTCTGTGCGGGAAAAACGTCGGCGACGTTTCGTTGGATCAGACGGCCGCGGCGCGAATCAGCCGGTCCAACCGCTTCGAATCGATCCAGTTGTGCGCGGGTGATTTGGCGAAGCAAAAAATGGTCTACAACCGCGACGGCGTACCGCTGCCGATGATCAATCGGCCCAGCGTGATCTTCGGCAAGCTGTTCGTCACGGGCCAGGATCGCAAGCGGACGGAGTATTTGCTCAGGAGCGGCCGAAGCTCGTTGGACTTGGCGCGCGAACAAGCCAAGTCGATGGAACGAAACGTCAGTCACCGAGATCGGCAAAAGCTTTCGGAGTATTTCACGTCTTTGCGAGAGCTGGAGCAGCGAATGGGGCGTCAATTGAATCACTTGGCCGATCCCACCGCCGCGGTCGAGTACGAATTGCCGCCTTACGATCCGGTCGCGCCGACGCTCATGTTGGAATGCGAGCAGATCATGATGGATGTGATGGCTTTGGCATTGCAAACCGACGCGACTCGAGTCGCGACGCTGCACATCGCCGGCCTGGGCCAAGTTTTCACACTGGACGGCCAGACGTTGCGCGCCGGCTATCACGCGCTTTCGCACCACGGCAACGACCCGGATCTGGTCGCGGACTTGATCCGCGTGGAAACCGAACACATGCATTGCCTAAGTCGGTTTTTGGATCAATTGAAAAACAAGACCGATGGCCAAGGCCGTCCCTTGTTGGATTCGACGATCGTCATGTTCGGCACCGGGATGGGAGACGCCAGTCGGCACAGCAACCGTGACTTGCCGACCATCGTCGCCGGCGGCGGATTGAAACACGGCAGCCATTTGGCCGCCCGAAGTGACAAAGACGAGCTGCTCGGAGACGTGTTCATTCGCATCCTTCAGCAATTGGGCGTCGAGACCGAGACGTTTTCCAATGCCAAACGAGGCATCGACGGATGGGTTTGAATCGCCGCATCTTCGTCGCCGTGGCGGTCGCGTCGGTTTTTGCGACCGCCACGGCGACGATCGCCGAGACCGTGATTCCGGACGACGTGCGTGACGTGTTACGGGAAAACTGTTTGGATTGTCACGATGTTCAAACGGCCGAAGGCGGCGTGGGGATCTCCGCCGAGCATGTCGATTGGTCGCGGCCCGGCACGATCGAAACGTGGGAGGAGATTCACAACTTGTTGACGCGGCGAATCATGCCGCCGGCCGACATGGAACCGCTGTCGGACGAAGAAATCGAAATCGCCGGATCGTGGATCGACGCTCAATTGATGCGTCACAGTGCGGTCGGCGGAACTTTGCTCAGGCGGTTGAGCCGGCGGGAATACCGAAACACGATCGCTGCGATTTTTTCGCTGCCCGATTTCGAACTTCCCGATACGTTTCCCGCCGATAACGCTGCCCACGGTTTCGACAACCAAGCCGCCGCGTTGGTCCTTTCCTCGGCTCACTTGGAAGCGATCTCGCAGTCCGCCGGCTTGGTCGCCGATCAGTTTTTTCCGCCGCCGCGTCCGGCGGTCGAACCGTCGCGAACCGAGCTTCGGGGGGAAGACCTGACGATCAGTTATTCCTCGGCGATGTTGGCCGACGATGGCATGCGGTTGGCGTCCTCGGGAAACAATCTGACACGCAATTCCACTTGGCCGACCCGTTTCGAAGCCGCCGTCAACGGCCGCTACCGTATCGAACTGACCGCTTCGAGTCGTTTCCCGGCAGACGCGGAGAACCTGCCGCGCCCCGAGATCGAAATCGGGACACGGTCCAACCGGAAATCGAGCTTCTCTTCCGATCGAAAAGCCCGACAAATGGTCACTTTGGAAAATACAAGCGGTTCGCCACAAACCTTTCGTCTGAACGTCGACTTGGATCGCGGCGATACGATCACATTGCGATATGCCAACGGCCCCTTCAGTTACGACGACAAGACTCGTTTGGAAGCTTTCTTGACTCAACAGTTTGCCGCGGACCCGAAATTGGCTGCCGCGTGGGACGCCGTGGGCAACCCGGCGCGGGGCGGCAAAGGCTGGGACCGCGTCAAAGACCAATGGCGACGCGATGACCTGGACGTCGCCGCTTATGCACCTGGCACGAAAAAGGTGACCGATCTGATTCGGCGGTTGGTCAAGAAATCCGTCGATACGGGTGAGACTTTGGTGTTCAAGTATTTCGAACAGGGGCCTTACGTCGCGATCGAGCGGATGACGATCGACGGTCCGACGGAAATCTATCCTGATCAAGAGCACACGCGACGAGCCGCGCAAAGACGCAGGCTGTTGGGAGATTTCGTCGAACCGTTGACCGGCGATTTTTCCGAGGACCGAGCCGACTCGGTGCGCACCGCCGCGCGAAACTGGATCACGCCACTGTTGACGAAGTCTTTGCGGCGCGACGTGATGCCGAGCGAGTCGAAAGCCTACGTCGATTTGATCCTTCGCCAATCGGCCACGACTGGAAGAATCGACGACGGTTTGCATTTGGCGATTCGCGCGTTGTTGGTGTCGCCCGAATTTCTTTATCGCGACTTTGGCGTCGCCGCGGACGATCCGTCGATGTTGAATTCGTCTTCGTTGGCATCGCGGCTGTCCTACTTTTTGACGTCCGGTCCGCCCGACCAACGGCTTGCCGATGCGGCGACCCGCGGCGATCTTTTCGATTCCCACGAGTTGGAAAGCCAGACGCGTCGCTTGTCGGATCATCCGGCCTTTGCGAAAGACTTCACGCGGCAATGGTTGGGGCTTTCGTCGCTCGATTCGCTGATGCCCGATCCTCGATTGATGGCAAATTTTAAGGACAGTCATCGCTCGGCGATGATCGACGAAGTTCGACAAACGTTCGCCGCGGTGCTAAACGAAAATCGACCGGCCGTGGATCTGATCGCACCGGATTTCGTGCTGACCAGCCGGGAAGTCGCACGAGACATTTACGCCTTGGATCAGCCCGGCGATGCGGGCAAGAAGGATCGCGACGGCCAGTTATTTCGATACGCCGTCGACCGCGACGCCAATCGCGGCGGATTGCTGTGCATGCCCGCGTTGATGATGGCGACGGCCAACGGAGTCGACACGCAGCCTGTGCTGCGCGGCGTTTGGGTGCTGGAAAACATCTTGGGCAGCCCGCCGCCCGACCCGCCTGACGCGGTGCCGGCGTTGACACCGGACACCACCGGTGCCTCGACGGTCAAAGAAAGACTGGCCGCCCACATGGCCGATGATAGCTGTGCCGCGTGTCACCGTGAGATCGATCCGATCGGTTTCGCGTTGGAAAACTTCGACCCGATCGGCCGCTGGCGAGACCACTATCCTTTGTATGTCGAAGCGAAAGGAAAGAATGCCTCGCGAATCAAACGGATCGACGGGGACCCGGTCGATGCCACCGGCACGTTGCCCTCGGGGCAAGCGATCCGGGATGTCCGTGACCTGAAACGCATCTTGCTGGCGGATCCGAAGCCCTTCGTTTGCTGCTTGAGCGAAAAATGGATGACCTACGCGACAGGCCGCACGCTGAATCATCGCGAGAGGGCGATGGTCGCTCGAATCGTCGAGACGCAACGTGATAACGACTATCGTTTGGCCGACCTGTTGGTGGCTTTGGTCGACAGCCCGATCTTTCGCAGGCGATAGTTCAACGAGTTTATTCCCCGCCCGCGGCGACGGCGACGAAGGAGACGATCATGGTGATGCTGTTGAGCACCATGTGGACGACGACCGATGCGGTGATGTTGCCGGTTTGCCGGTACAGATACCCGAGTACCAGCGATAAGAAAAACAGCGGGACCGGGGCAAGGCCTTGGCCGAAATGGAGCATCGCGAACAACAGGCTCGTGATTAGGACCGGCCAATCGGCACGTTTCGCCGAGCCCGATTCCGGAGCAGAGGTTTCCGGCGGAACCGCCACCCGGCCCGAATCGTCCAACGACGCACGATAAGCCCAGGCCACACCGGTCGGCTGTGCGGGCGAATCCCCATCCGTGACCGGTGCTTCGTCGCTCGTGTGCCGAACCGACTCGGCCGCCACGTCTTCCTCGTCGGGTTGAGCGTTGCCGTCGGGCTGGCGATACCCACGATCGGCCCACCCCTGCAGCGAACCTTGCAAGACGACGCGGATCGTGAACTCTTCGACGATCGGCGTGATGATCGCCGTGGCGATGAACAACACGCCGAACTTGATCAGCGACGGTTCGTCCGCCAAAACGTCCAACACTTTGTGTTCGTAGGGCACCAACCAACTGACGCCCGCCATCATGAGCATCAACGGTGGCAAGGTCAGCAACGACGCGATCAAGCCTAAACGGACGCCTCGTGCCGTGGGCCTCAAACCGAGTTCGCCGAATCGTTTCGGGGCAAGCAAGTACAAGTAAACGCAAGTCAACAGACACGAGATCACGAACACCATGGTCCCGAGCGCCAATTCGGCGGAATCTTGAAAGCCGGTCGCGGGCTGGGGTGTCGCCGCCGCATCGGCGGGAGGTCTCGTCGGCATTTCGATCACGCCCAAGGCCGCGAAGCCGAGTTGCAGGAGCGGGCTGACGATCAAAAAGCAACCCATCAAGACCAGGAAAGCCAGCGGCGTCCAGAACGGGTTCGGCCGTGGCACCGGGGGAACCAACGGGCCGAAGATGCCGAGACGCTTGTAACGCTTGATTCGCCGACGGATCAGGATCCCCCACGCGATCGCGCTGGCCGGAAAGAATCCCAGTAGCGCCAGGTTGACCAGAATCTGCAGCGACGCCGCCATCAAGCGGAATCCTTTCGCGACGTCTCGGTATCGATGTCGGTTTCACTTTGCATGACTTTGGCCGCCGCCAACGTGTAGTCGTATCCCGAGTAAACCGTCAAAGCGATGCTCGCCCAGAGCAATGCCCAGGCCAGCCAGCGGAGCAATTCCGAGGCCGGATTGGCGATCAGCGTCAGCATCACCGCGACGACGGCGGCACATTGCAGCACCATCTTCCATTTCCCCAGCCAACTGGCCGAAAAGTCACCGCCGGCGCCTTCGATCAGACCACGCAGGCTGGTGACCAGCAATTCGCGGGCGACGACCAAGATCGCCATCCACGAGGCGACGCCGCTTTCGGGGATGCCGACCAAGACGATGAACGTCCCGCAGATGATGATTTTGTCGACAAAGGGGTCGAATATTCTTCCCAGCTTGGTGACTTGACCGTATTTTCGCGCCCAATAACCGTCGATCCAATCCGTGGAGACCGCGACCAGGAACGTGATCAAACCGACGGTGTGATATCCCCAGGGGATCAACGCCATCACGGCGATCGCCAACACCAGCCGAACACTCGTCAGCAGGTTGGGAACGTTATAGATCGTCGTGGAAACCGTTGCACTCATGCCCGCAGTCATAGCAAATCGTCCCGCCCAAAGGGAGCCTGCGCGTCGAGCGTCGACGCGTCAGGTTCCCGTACAGAGCCTCTCGGAAGGCATCCGTCGCGAAAATACTTTGCTCAGGGGGAGACTTTTCCGGCGGTGTTGCCGGTGAATTCGTCGGTCCGGAACGGCGTCAACGGCAATCCGTCGGCCGACTGCACGTTGCAAACCGGGTTATCCGCCCAGGCGTAGCGTACCGCCACGGGGGCATCGATTCCGTCGGCCGAAACGATCACGGTATCTTTGGTCCCCGGCATCCGCTTGGCCTGTGCTGCGACGAACCGTTTGTCCGCCCCGGCGATCGTGAACCCCAGCATCTCGTTGACGTCAAAGGTGTCCAGTCCGCTGCCGACGGCGGAGAATTTGACGATCGCCTTGCCGTCGTCGAATTCGACCGATTCGAAACGCGGGCTCTGATAAGGGATGTCGAATCCGTAGTCGCGTGCCAGCGCCCACCTGGCCAAGCGTTTGGCGACGTCTTGCTTGTTCTTGGGGTGAATGTCGACGGCTTCGCCCAAGTTGATGATGACCGCTTCACCCGTGTTGGGCAGCTTATCCATCGTCATCGTTTGGGCTTCGCGAAGTTCCGCCCAGCTGCTTTCTTGCGGTCGGTCGGCATAAGCTTTGAAATCCGCCAGTTGGACCCAGTAAAACGGAAAGTCGCCCAGTTTCCATTCGTCACGCCAAGTCTGAATCAACAGCGGAAACAAGTCGCGGTACTGATACGCCCGTTCCGAATTCGATTCACCCTGGTACCAGATCGCGCCCTTGATCGTGTAACCGATCGTCGGCTTCAGCACGCCGTTGTAAATGTTCGACGGGCGTTGGTTGCCCGTCAAAGGGTTGCCCGGTTGTCGTGGCGGATTCCCTTTGCGTCCGCCGTCGATCCATGCTTGACGCCGCTTTTGGTATGTCTTTTCGGCTTGTTCGGCGTCGTAATTCGCCGCGACTTCCTGCCAATGCTCCAGCAGCGGTTTGTACGCCGGCTGTCCGGCCAGCGCCTCCGGTGCGATCCACGCTTCGGCCGCCGAACCGCCCCACGCGTTGTCGATCAGCCCGACCGGCACGCCCAGGGTTTGGTGAAGCCGGCGACCGAAAAAGTAGCCGACCGCGGAAAAATCTTTGACCGTGTCCGGCGAACAAAGCGACCATTCGCCTTCGAAATCCGTTTGCGGTTCTTGGGTCCCGACACGCGGTACGGTGATCAAGCGGATCTCGGGAAAGTCCGCCGCCAGGGCTTCCAAGTCGCCGTCGTTCGCTTGGTTGACCGCCCACTGCATGTTGGATTGGCCGCTGCACACCCAGACTTCGCCGACCAGCACATCGGTGATCGTTCGAGACTGATCGCCCGAGGTGATCTTCAACTCGTGCGGCCCGCCGGCCGGCAGCGGGGCCAATTCCAGCTCGAACCGTCCGTCGTCGCCCGCCAGGGCGGTCGCCGATTCGTCGCCCAGGTCGGCCGTCACCTCCGCCCCGGCGTCGGCCCAACCCCAAACGCGGATCGGGGCGTCTCGCTGGACAACCATGTGATCGGTGAACAGCGAACAAAGGGACAATTCGGCTCGCGCTGGCACGGTGGCGAACGCCAGACCGATCAGCAAAGCCAAAGAAAGAAATCGTCTCGGCATCAGAGGGGATCCTGAAACAGGTGGGGGGGGGGAAGCAATCGAAGTGGGCGTCGTCAAGTAGCTCTCAATCGTCAACAGCGGATCTGGCGCCCTATCGGGCCAGTTTATCGCGACGAGCGGGCGTCTGTCGGTCGGCCGGAAATTTTCGGGGTCCGGGCGTGTTCTCGGTGCGAACCCCAAAAAATGGCCCGTCGGGTAGTTTCCGTCTACCCAGGAAGTCGGGGCTATTTTCCGGCCAAAATGTCAATCAGGCCGAGGCGTTTGTCTAGACTGTTTCCGATTGAGCGGGTGCTAGCAATTTTAACGACTACGTAGCCCAGGCAAACTTATCTATTTTTTAACGTGCAAGAGCGGAATCATAGCGGTGTCATTTCGATCGATCGGTTTTGGGGCGTTGGCTCTTCTTTTCGTGGGGGTCTCGGGCCCCGTTTTCCCGCGTGTCGGTTCGGCGGCCGTTTTCGAAAATTTCAATCCGGACCGTCACGTGCGGGCGTTGACCGGAGCGATCAGCGTCGGCGCGGAGCTTCCCGTCAACGCGAACTTCCTGATCGACGAGCGTGAGATCACCGGCGTGGGGCTGAACAGCGTCGCGTTGATCACGCCCCAGCATTTCGTGACCGCCGACCACATCGTCGGCGATCCCAACGCTCCGCGGATCGCACAGTTTCGCGGCAGTGACGGTATTGTTCGCAGCTACACCGCCGGCACGTCCCAGCAAGTCGTTCGGGGCACCGACGGGACCGACATTCGGATTTACACCTTGGACCATCCGGTCCCGGTCGAACACGGCGTCCGGCCGTTGAAGATCGTCACCGCCGAGTCTCAAATTCAATTTCAGGGTCGTCAGATCTACGTGATCGGGAGACGCACGCTGCCCGGCGGCGACGTGGCGCAGGTCGGCGGACGCAACACGGTGAACGTCGTGACCAATGCGACGTTAAGCGGGACACGGCCGACCCGCGTCGTCGAATGGATTTACGACAGTGTGGGCGACAACGGCGGAATCGCCGACGACGAGATCGGCCTCCAAGGCGGCGATTCCGGATTACCCGTGCTGATGCGTGCCGGCGGCGAAATAGCGTTGATCGGTGCGAATTTCGGCATTCAGCAGAACATCAGCCCGAGCGATACGGTCGGGTTGTACCGGAATTACGCGACCGCGTTGGGCTTTTACGAAGCCGAGATCAATGCGATCACGCAAGTCCCCTTCGGCAGCGGTCAAGGTTTCAGCATCAGCACGATTTCGGTCACCGCGATCCCCGAACCGGGGACTTTCGCCTTGTGTTCGCTGTTGGGCGGAACGGCGGTGGTGCGATCCCGACGTCGTCGTTGCCGCCCCGGCCGAGGTTCGGCCGGGGCCGCGTCCTTGCCGGGCTGAAACCCGGGCGGCACGGCGACGATGACCGGTACATCACCCGCCTAGGTCGTCTCCATCGACTCGGCGACGGTTGCGAGCGTGTTTCTGGCCTGAAGCACGTGATCAACGGCCAGATCGACGTCGGCCGCGACCGCCGTCAGGTGGCCCATTTTGCGTCCCACTTTCGCCCGGTCTTTGCCGTACAGATGCAGATTGACGGCCGGAATCTGCAAAGAAAGCGGCCACGCCGGCGTCGCGGGCTGCCACAGATCGCCCAGCAGGTTGACCATCGCCGCGCCGCCGACGACCAACGAGGTGTCCCCGAGCGGAAGCCCACAGATCGCCCGGACGTGTTGCTGAAACTGGCTGGTCGCACAGGCTTCGATGGTCAAGTGTCCGCTGTTGTGTGGCCGCGGGGCGATCTCGTTGATCATCAATCGTTCCTGTTGCAGGAAGAACTCCACGCACACCAAGCCGACCAAATCGATCGCCCGGGCGACCGCCAAGCCGATGCGACAGGCTTCCCGCTGGACGTCCGGTGACACGTCGGCCGGACATCGTGACAGGTCCAAGATGTGGTTGGCGTGATCGTTCTCGAAAACCGGGAACGCGGACTGTTCTCCCGATCGCGTCCTGGCGACGACGACGGAGATTTCTTTATCAAAAGCGATGCATTGCTCGGCGATCCAACCGTCGACCGACGACCAGGGAACAAGATCCGCATCGGCGTCCGAGTTCAAGCGGTATTGGCCTTTGCCGTCGTATCCGCTGCGATTGGTCTTGACGATGACGGGATAGTCGACCTGCCGCGCGAACGCTCGCAGCGAATCGGAGTCGTTGACTTTTGTGAACGGCGTGACCGGCAATCCGTGGTTGCGGAGCGTCGATTTTTCACGCAATCGATCCTGCGCCGTTTCCAGCACCGACGCGGACGGATAAGTCGGCGCGAATCGTTCGCAAGTGGCGATCGTTTCGGTCGGAATGTTTTCGAACTCTAGGGTGATCACGTCGCACTTGGCGGCGAACTTCCCGGCCTGTTCCGGATCATCCAGACGCCCGAGGACGGTTTCCTGCGCGACTTGGGCGGCCGGTTCATCCTCCCGTTCACAGAACACGCAGACGCGATATCCCATTTGGGCCGCGGCGATCGAGAACATCCGTCCCAACTGGCCGCCGCCGACCATGCCGATCGTGGATCCCGGCAAAATCGGATGGCTCATGTCGTCTCCAGATCCGCCGAGTCGAGCACGGCGTCTCGCTGGGCGGTGACAAAGGCGTTCAGCCGCTCGGCCAAGCCCGGGTCACTCAAGGCCAGAATTCGTGCCGCCATCAGACCGGCGTTTTTCGCGCCCGCGGTCCCGATCGCCATCGTCGCGACCGGAATCCCGCCGGGCATCTGGACGATCGACAACAGGGAATCCAAGCCCTGCAAGGCACGACTTTGGATCGGCACGCCGATCACCGGCAGTGTCGTTTCCGACGCGACCATGCCGGGCAGGTGCGCCGCCCCGCCGGCGCCGGCGATGATGACTTTGATTCCGCGCGGGGACGCGGATCGGGCGTACGCGAACATCCGCTCGGGGGTGCGATGGGCCGAAACGACCATGTTTTCGTGCCGCACGCCCAATTCTCGCAGCACCTGACTGGCGTTGAGCATGGTTTCCCAGTCGTTGCGGCTGCCCATGATCACGCCGACGTCGGCCTGAGTGGCGGCAAACTCGGTTCCCAGGCTCATCGGTGCTCCTGCCTCAAACGTCAACGCGGGGATGTCGGTGGGGGAAAGGCAGGATCGTAACCGATCGACTGCCTCGCACCCAGCAGTCCGTCGACGAGGAAGCCGGCGCGATTGGCTCAACCTCGCCGGGAATCCCCGGGAGGAGGGCGATGCTCAGGGGGATGACCGCCGGGCGGACGTCTCAGTCGTTGCTTTCGCCGGATTTCAGCGATTCACCAAAATCTCGGCGTTGCCGGCATCGGTTTGGGCCATCTCTCCTTCGCCCGCGGGTGCCGCGACCGGTTCTTTGGCCGCCTTGCCGGCCATGTCGCGCAGGTCCTTGGTCAACGCTTCCAACTCGGTCACGAAATCGCTCTGTTCTTCGAGCGATTTGTCGTTCAATTTCTCCAGCAGTTCTTCGATCTTGGAAACCCAAGTCTTGATCTCGGCTTTGGAGGCATCGTCGGCGACCGCCAGCAGTCCCCCGGGTTGCGAAGGCATGCCGGGTTTGGGCGACCCGGTGACCCCCAGATGCAATTGCTGCAGCACGTGATTCAGGTAGCGCCGCGTGGCGACGACCGGTGCGGGTTGCGGTTCGAATTCTTCGACGACGGCGGGGCCGTAACCGTAGCCGTCCTCCGCCATGTCCTCGCCGTATCCGCCGTCTTCCTCCATGTCCTCGCCGTAGCCGCCTTCTTCTTCCATGTCTTCGCCGTAATTGTCTTGGCCGGCGACTTCGACGTCCTCTTCAGCCGGTGCCAAGATGTCTTGGGGCAATTCCGGTTGGACCTTCGCTTTTTCGCGGGGCTGGTTGAACATTTGCAAACGCTTGACTTCGCCTTCGAAGGCGCGATAGGCCCGGGCGGTCCACTGGTCCAAGGTGTCCAGGGGGGATTCGACTTTGGCCTTCGCGGCGACGGGCGACCGGCCGAATTTCGCGGCCGAGTGCAAGGCGATCAGGCCGGGCCGATTGCGATCGCTGCTGATGGTCACCAGGGCGGACGCGATGTTCGCATCGTCGGGGCGGATCAGATCCAAAATATCAACCGCGTAACGCTGCATGAACGCGTGGGCGTCGGGCGTGCGGCCGGCCGGGGCGGGTTCCCCGAGCAGTTGTTGCATCATGCCCGCCAGGCTGTCTTTCTTGTCCTGGGGCAGCTGATGGAAGGTCAACGACACGAAACGGTGCAAGCCGTGCAGCGCCGCGGCGCGGACGCCTTCGGGAAATTTCTTGTTGCCGTACAGCGCGGTCAGGGCGCCCAGCGTGTTGTAGGGCGTCGGGGGTTGACCCGTTCGCAAGTCACCCAGCGATCCGTTGAGCCGGCCGATGGCCATGGTGGCGGCCACGCGAGCGGCGGGCTGGAAATCACCGACCGCGATCTTGCCCATCGCTTGATAAAAGCCTTTATTCAACTGATCGGCCACGGCTTTGTTGTCACGTCGCTGGGCGACTTCGATGGCCGCCAGCACTTCCTCGACCAGCGTCGTGATTTCCGGGGTCGCGTCGGCTTGCGTCATCCGCGACGGGACGTACTGGGTCGCGTACGGGTAAGCCAGCTTGGCGTGTCTGGAACGCAAGCCGTCGCTGTCGCCGGCCCAGCTTTTCAGTGACGCCCGAGCCCTTTTCAAATTGGCGTCCACGTCGAAACCTTTCGGCGTCGGGACTCGCTTGTAGGGATCCTGGCCGACTGCCGAAGCGGCCAGCGAAGCGATCACGGCGGCGGCGAAAAAGGCCAGCACCGAAACGCATTGTCGGCGACGGCGAATCTTCGGATCCACGTCGGCTTTGGCGATCACTCGGGCGTTCATATGCAAAGATTCCATGGGGCGGTGACATCGGAAAGCCGCGAAGGCGGAAAACCGAGCGGCAGGCAACGGCTTTCCGGTGATCCCGCGCGGCATCGACGGGTGGAGCATTGACGGGTTGAAAGGAACAGAAAAGTTGGGCGGAGGAGCAAAGTCGGCTGGCCGAGCGATGCGAACATCGTCGCCACGCACCGATCTGGATTATCTCCGATCCACCACGCCTTCGTCAAACAAATTCCGTGCCTCGGACCGCGAAGGCGACGAAAAGCCGGCGGATCAGGCCAGCGGGAACGAGTATTCGCCGGGCTGGGCGACTTTCACCGGCGGGGCCTCGCCCCACACGTCGCCGGCCGGTCGCAAATCTTGCGGGCTGGTGGCGACCTGTTGGTAGGTCAGCTCGCGTCCCGTGTAGCAGACTTCGCGGCCCTGGATGGCCATCAGCGTGCTGCGACACATGTACGCGCCGTTGTCGATCCGCCCGCGATGACCCTGAACGGCTTTGAAAAATTCGTCCTGTTCGGCTTGGTGCATCTGGACGGTTCGCTCGGTGAACTGCCAGTTCGTTTCGCCTTCGATCTGGTGCTTGATCAACCTTGCCCGGCCCTTGTCGCCCATCACGAAGTCCTCGGTCTGGTTCATGCACTCCCGCATCTGACGCGTCGCCGCAAAGGTCTTGGTGCCGTCGGCCCACTCGTAAACGACCGAAAAGTGGTCGTAGATGTCGCCTTGCAATTCCGGATGCCGCATCTGGCGACCGCCTTGGCCGTACGCGGTCACCGGCGGCTCGTCACCGTGTAGCCACAACGCCTTGTCCAAACTGTGAATGAATTGTTCGACGATGTGGTCGCCCGAGAGCCAAGTGTGGTTGTACCAGTTGCGGCACTGGTATTCCATTTCGGTTTCGCCGGGGATGCGGGTCTTCATCCACGTCGGATTGGTCAAGTAATTGCACTGCGTCGTGATGAGATTGCCGATCGCCCCGTCCATGATTTTTTCGACCGTTTGTTTCAAACCGGGGTCGTATCGCCAGCACAAACCGCTGACCACGTTCAATCCTTTGCGTCGGGCTTCCTGGCAAGCCGCTTCGACGCGACGGACGCCTGTCGGATCGGTCGCGACGGGCTTTTCACAAAAGATCTGCTTGCCCTGTTTGACCGCTTCTTCGATGTGATCGGGGCGATAGTGGGGCGGCGAAGCGAGCAAGACGACATCGATGTCCGTCGACATCAGGTCCTTGTAGCTGTCGAATCCCACGAAGCAATCGTCGTCGGTGACCAACATTTGTTCTTCGAAGCGTGGCTGCAAGGATGACCGGCAACGCCGCATCGAATCGGCGAACAGGTCCGCCATCGCCGTGATGCGAACCGTCGGGTCGGCACGCATCGCGTTGATCGCCGCGCCGCTGCCGCGGCCGCCACAGCCGATCAACCCGACGCGGATCTGCGACGTCCCTTGTGCGTGCACGGCGGGGATCGTCGACACGCCGGCGATCAGCCCGGCCGACACCCCGGCGGTCTTGGCCGTCGTGGTCCTCAAAAAGTCTCGGCGGGTTTCTTCGGTGGGGCGGTCGGTCATGGCTCGGGGCGGGTCGGATTGAAAGGAAAATACGAATCGAAGGATGCACGATCCGCAAAGCTTCGGCGAAGCGTGGGCGGACGGGCCGTGGTGACGCTATTTTAAACGCTTCGGCGACCGTCCGCGCCGCACCGCCCACCGCACCGAAGTCCGATCGCCCGATGACCGCCCGCGAACCCGACGCCCGCCGACCCGACGCCCGCCGAACCGGCACCGGTCCGGCGCGTCGTCCGGGTGCGGCCGAGACGATCCGGCCGCGGGACCCGAATCGGCTGCGGCGGTTGGGCGAACAGGTCCAGACGCAGCGATTCGAGCGGTCCGACATCTTGGCGGCGCAAGCCGAGATTCACCGCTTGACGTTGGCCCTGTCGCGGACGATCGACCGGCCCAATTTTCGTCGCGTGTCGACCGAGGATCTGGAGCGAATGATCCGGCTGTACGACGAACGTTTTTTCGGCGGCCGCGTCTTGCCGGTCGCCCGGGCCGAAGGCCTGACGTTCGGATTGTCGTCGCGGATGACGCGGATCGCCGGAAAGATGGTCACGAACTATCACCGGGGCGATCGCGACGGCCCGAGGACTTTCGAACTGGTGTTGTCGACGACGCTGTTGTTCCAAACTTTCGAAGACGTCGATCGGGCCGTGGAAGTGACCGGTCGGCGATGTCGCGATCGCTTGGAAGCGATGCAGCGGGTCGCCGAGCACGAGCTGGTCCATCTGGTCGAGATGCTGATTTGGAACGACGGCAATTGTGACCAGAGCCGGTTTCAATCGATCGCCCGGCGTTACTTTGCCCACACCGATTACCAGCACGATCTGATCACGCAACAAGAACGCGCGGTGCGAAAGTTCAACATCCGAGTCGGCGATGTCGTCCGATTCCGCTTCGAGGATCGGACGCTGGTCGGCCGCGTCAATCGGATCACCCGCCGGGCGACGGTTCTGGTCCAGGACCCCAAAGGCGAAAAGTTCACCGACGGCCGTCGCTACTTGAGGTATTACGTGCCGCTGGAAAAGCTGCAGCGGGTCTCCTAGCGATTCCGGGCTTGACGATCCGGTGACACGTCGGTTACTCCCACTGGCTTCACGGTTGTCCGTTTTTCCCGTCACATGTGAGTTTCACGAAATGGTCCGATTGTTGCTTTTGACCGCCGTCATGGCGTTGACCCCGGCCCTGGTCGGTGCCGCCGAAATCGTCCGCTACCGGTGTCCCGAGTGGAAAGCCAAACACATCCACGAAAAAGCCAAAGCCGACACGATCGCGGAAACGCTGACGAAGCTGAAATGCGAAGTCAAACGTCACGCCCACAACGGTCACGAAGACGTCCAGTACCGCTGCGTCAAATGGCAAGCTTTGGAGCTGAAAACGCACGACGAAGCCCACAAGTGGGAAAAGTGGCTGAAGGAATACGGCTTCGAGACCGAACACAAGCACTGAGTTCTGGTCGACACCGCGTCAACGCCTTTCCGTTTTTTTCTGCCCCGTTCGGTCCGCCGCATGTCCATCTCTCCCCTCGTCGCGATCAACGTCGCCAAGTCGGTTCTCGACGCGGCGGCCGACCTGATGCCCGACCTCGGCGGGGACGGGTTTGCCGAGGTCCTCGGTCGTGACAAGCCGGCTCCGGCGGAGCGTGTCGGACCGGCCGAACCGGATACAGCGCCCGAGAACGCCCTGGCCCGTCTGATCGACGGGTTGCGGGGGAGTTTCGAAGCCGCGGGGATCGCGACGGAGCCGCCGGTGATCGTGGAATTGTCCAGCGACGGTACGCTCCGCGGTGATCCCGCCCATGACCACGCCGCGGCGATCGACCAACAACTCACCGGTGACGACGGCCTGCGTCGACTGGCCCAGGCCGCCGCCTCGCCGCACGGGGCGATGCGATTGGCCGTCGGACAAGTTCCCGCCGGTGCGACTTGACGATTCGGCTCGGTCGATGGACATTATCGGACCAGCCGGAGGATATGCGAATTGGCTAGCAGACTGATTCGAAATCAGTTGCCCCTTTTGGGGTTGCGGGTTCGAGTCCCGTGTCCTCCGCTTGAACGAAAACACCGCGTCGGATCTTTCATCTGCCGCGGTGTTTTTTCGTTCTGCGGGTGGACCTGGGCGAACGCGGCGTCGGCCTTAGAATTTCAGATCGATTTCGCCGGCGTGCAGGGCTTCCATGAACACGGGCAGACTGGGCAGCATGTCCACGGCGGTCTCGATCTCTTGTCGCGTCATCCAGAAATACTCCGCGACTTCGTCCGGATTGGGGACCGGTTCGACTCCGTCACCCAATTCCGCCAGCCACCAAGCCAGATTGGTGCCCCAAGGCGTCACGCTTCGCCAACACCGTCCCCGCGGCGTGACGTCGATCGCCAATTCTTCTTGCATCTCGCGAACCAACGCCTGGTCCTCGGTTTCACCTTGTTCGATGCCGCCACCGGGCAGACACAATTTTCCCGGTGCGGTGACCGTCAGCGAACGGCGAATGATCAACATTCGGTCCAGGCGGAAGATCACGCCGACGACGCCGCGCTTGCGGCGGGTGCGGGGTCGGCCAAGGCTGTCGGGGACGTCGTCGGGCTTCATACCGGGCTTTTACAATAACGACGAGCGATCGACAATCGCGAATGAATCTTTCCGGTCCACCATCTTTGCTTTCCACGAGCAGCCGTCGCCTTGAATTCCAGCCGCCTTGATCCTCCGCCGGTCCGCCTGGACAGCCCTTCGGCCCGCGAAGCCGTGCGGATCATCCGGACGCTTCGCGATCACGGGCACGTCGCCTACTTGGCGGGCGGCTGCGTCCGAGACGCCCTGCTGGGCAAGACCCCGAAAGATTACGACGTCGCCACCGACGCGACGCCCGAAACGGTGCGGAAAGTCTTCGGTCGCCGAAACACCCTGGCGTTCGGAGCCGCTTTCGGCGTCATCGGCGTGCTGCCCGAACGGGCCCAACCGACCACCGAGTCGCCGACCACCGAGTCGCCGACGCCCGAGTCGCCGACGCCCGCCAAAGTCGAACCGATCGAGGTCGCGACGTTCCGTAGCGACGGCGCGTATTCCGACGGTCGCCGCCCCGATAGCGTCTCGTACGGTTGTGCCGCAGCCGACGCCGCGCGGCGGGACTTCACCATCAACGGATTGTTCTTCGATCCGGCGACCGAACAGATCATCGATTTCGTCGGCGGGCGAGACGATCTGTGGGCGCGACGTTTGCGGACGATCGGAGATCCGCACGCGCGATTCGCCGAAGATAAACTGCGAATGTTACGAGCGATCCGCTTCGCGACCACGTTGCAGTTCGACATCGACGCCGCGACCCACGACGCGATCCGGCGGCACGCCGCCGATATCGACGTGGTTTCGGGCGAACGGATCGGGACCGAGATGCGCAAGACGTTGGCTTGCGACCATGCCGCCGACGGTTTGCGGATGCTCGGCGAAACCCATTTGGATCAATCGGTGTGGCCGGAACTGGGATACGCCGACGAGGCGAGCTGGCGGAAGCGTTTGGCATCCCGTCCGTCCGTGCCCGAGGGCGTTTCGGATTTCGTCGTCGCGTTGGCTTTGGTGTTGACGACAAGCCGGCACGCGACCAGGGATCTGAAAGGTCTGCGAGACCGCTGGAGACTTTCGACCGACGAAGTCCGTACGACCACGCGAGCGATCGAGGAACACGAGGCGTTGATGCGAGCCGACGAGCTGCCGTGGTCTTCGCTGCAGCCGCGACTGATCGACCGCGACATCGCCACGACGTTGGCCGTCGCCGAAGCGGTCGCCGTTTCCGAAAACGGTTCGCGCGACGGAATCCGACGATGCAAAACGGCGTTGCAACGGCCCGTGCATGAACTGAACCCTCCGCCGTTGTTGACCGGCCAAGACCTGTTGGCCATGAACATTCCCGCCGGCCCGGCCTTCAAGCGTTGGCTGCACGAGCTGCGGTCCAAGCAGTTGGACGGCGAGTTGACCGATCGCAACGAAGCGATCGCGTGGCTCGACCGGGAAAGAAACACGTCGACCTAGCGGAGTTTTTTTGCCAAACCGCGCGCATAGAACTGCTGGATGCCTCGGGTCACGACGCGGTTGATGCCGTCGTGCGGCTGGGGCATCGGTCGGAGCACGTCGACGATCAAGACGACGCGGATGTCGTCGGCTTGATTGATCACTTCGTGGTCCCAACTGTCGTCGAACAAGACACTTTCCCCTTCCCGCCACGTGTGCTCCTGATCGGCGACGCGGATTTTGGGAGGATTGTTTTCCGGGACCTGCAAACCGAGGTGATATCGGAGATAACCGCGATAGGGTCCGCAGTGAGCGGGCACGTTTTTGCCGCCGTCCAGGATCGAGAAAAACGCTTGGAACAAGTCAGGGATCTCGTCCAAGATCTCGCAAGTGCGTGGACAGCGGGAACGATTCGCTTCCGGCTTTTCGCCCATCGCATAAAGCAGGAACACTTTCCAATCGTGATCGGTCGTCGCGGAAATCTCTGTCTGCCCGGCGTCCAAATCGTGGTAGCGGGGGATCGAGTCCTTGTCCGGCAAGACCGCGAGCATCTCCTCGCGAATCACGGGGTAGCCATCATCAATGCGACGCAGCGAGGGAAACGTGCGGTCGATGTCGAAAAAGACGTCCCGCCGCGGACCCCCGACATGCAGATCGAACACGCGATTGACGACCTTCAACGGGACGAGCGACAAATCAAAAAGTGCTTTTTTCACGGTGCGGTCTTTCTCATGGCGTCGGAGTCAGCGGTGACCTGGAAAACGATCGGGCGGCGGGGAGATCGTTTGCTGATTCTAAACGTGCGGATGGACATCGTGGGCACGATCGCCAGCGCCGCCACGTCGTGGAAGTCCGCCGGGAGAGGAAACACCGAGTCTGCATGCGTCGGCCGCCGGTCGTTGGGCAGCGGGTCGGCCCGGGCAGGGGCAGTTTTTATTAGACTGGCGATCTTCGTTCGATCGGCGGCCCGCTGACCAGCCTGCGGCGGCCCGGTGCCGAGCGAGCGAAGGAACAGAGGTTGATGCCGCCGAATGCTTGGACCGGCCGACCCAACCGCGATGACAGGTGTCCAGCAGATCTCAGGTTTTGGACGGAATGACGTGGATTTGGGACTTGATGGTCAGGGTGTGTTGGTTTGTGGTGCGGCCAGTGGTATCGGGGCCGCGATCGCGTCTCGGTTTGCCCAGGAGGGCTGTCGGGTCGTCGGCATGGACGTTCAGGAACCGTCGCCGGGGAGCGGTGCGGCGGATTACTCGTTCGTCCGCGGTGATGTCACGGCGATCGATGACGTCCGGCGGGTCGCCGAAACTTTTCCCGACCTGCGTCACATCGTTTACAGCGTCGGGGCGGGTGCCGGAACCATGGGATTTCCTTTTTGGAACGTCGATCCGGCGGCCTGGGGGCGTGTCATCGAGGTGAACTTGATCGGCGCGGTCAACGTCGCCCATGTCTTTGCACCGGAGCTGGCCGAACGACGACACGGGACGTTCCTGTTCTTGGTGTCGGTTGCCGGGCAGATCGGATCGCAGACCGACCCGCCTTACAGCGCGGCCAAAGCGGGGCTGATCAATTTCACCCAATGTGCGGCAAAGGATTTGGCACCGCACAACGTGCGGGTCAACGCTCTTTCACCGGGGATGGTCAAGACGCCCTTGAACCGCAGCGTTTGGGCAGCAGGGCAAGCCGCTTTGCCGGCCGAACAACGCCAGTCTTACGAAGCCTGGACGGACGAGAAAATTCGCCGCGTCTCGCCGCTCGGTCGCTGGCAAACGTCTGAGGACTGCGCCGCGGTGGCCGTGTTTTTGTCCTCCGAACAAGCGAAAAACATCACCGGCCAGACCATCAACGTCGATGGCGGCCAAGTCATGCACGCCTAGGTTGAGGCGGCCAAGCGAGGGGTTCAGGCGGCCAAGCGAGGCTTCGCGGATCGGCCGGCGTCGTCGTTGCCGGCCGGTGAGCCGATCGTCGACAGGATCGCATCGATGGCCATCGGTTTGCTGATCACTTCGTCGACGCCGGCGGCCGTCGCGGCGACGATCCGGGCGTGACTGGGCAGACCGACCAGCCAGACGTGTCTGGCCACGGCAGACGCCGCGGCGGCGACTTGGGCGAAGCGATCGTTCCAAGTCGTCGCACCGGAATCTTCCGTGACGCTGTCGTCCCACCAAAACAGATCGATGTTTCGTGCGGTCAACTGGGCCGGGCTGCGGCACCAAAACGCGGCGGCTCCGTCGGCATCCGCCAAGTCCAACAAGGCTTCCGCGTCGCTGTAGCGTGACGCGAAGACGGCGATGCTGGCGGCCCGAGGACCAGCCGCTGCGGCGGTCCGCTGGGCGTCGCTCGTCCGTTCGCGGCCACCCGCGACGGTGCGGTTCGCCAGCCAACCCCGAAGAAAAGGACCGGCTTGATGCCAGGCGACACGCCGCAGCGAAGTGTTTCCCGTCGACTCGTGCAACCGCGTCGCCGGTCGGGCGGTGCAAAGCGATCCGGTCACCGTGACGATGTCGGCCTGCGGGTAAAGTCGGCGCAGCTTTTCTTCGTCGTCCGGCAGCGGTCCGCAGGAATCGACCCGCGCGATCAAGACTCGGTCGACCCGCGTGGCCGGCCGGTCGAGCGCCGCGAACAGAGACGACCGATAGGCGATCTGCGGCACCAAGGATTCGGCTTGCCGGAACAACTCGACAAAGTCGCCGTGGCGACGTGGGCCGATCCACAACAACGTTTCGGGGGCCGAAGATTTCATTCCCTTGATTCCTTTCCAAGGCCTTGATTCGTGCGGGTGCGTTCCGGCGCGTCGCTTCGCCCGGGCGTCGCCCTCGTTCAGTCGGCTTCGGCATCGGCGATGGCGTGCCACGCGTCTTGCGGGGACCGGCTTTGCCGCAGGGCTTCCAAAAATTCGGGCTGTGCGACCAACCGACTGATCATCGCCAGGATACGAAGGTGGGCCGAATCGTTGTAAGAGCAGATTAGGAAGAAGACGTCGGTCAGTTGGCCGCGGCCCGAAAACGGCAGCCCGGCGGAGCAAACGCCCAGGGCGACGACGGAATCCGAAAGGATCGATGTTTGAGGCCGCCGAGGGTGCAGCAACGCGACTCCGCAGTCGAGCGCCGTGGGATGCAGTTCCTCGCGGGACTTGACGGCTTCGGCCATCGCCGCGGGGTCCCACAGGAATCCGGTCGTCGCGGCCAGGTCGCTCATTTTGCGGATCACGCTGCTGCGGGTGCGGGCTTCCAGCGGGACGGCGATCGTGGGCAAGCTGCACAGTTCGGACAGTTTTTGCTCCCCCGCATCCCCGGCGTTGCGTTCCAGGACGGCTTCGACCTTGTCCAGTTCGTCCTCGTCGCTCAGGCCGATGCGTTCCTCCAGCCAGTGATGAATCTCGGCCTCGTTGAATTGCCAGTCGCCACCGACTTTGCGTCCGGGAAGCTTTCCCTGGATCGCCATCTTGGTGATCTGTGGCGGCGTCAGGTGTAGATATTCGGCCAGTTTGGCGACGTCCAGGACTTCCATCGGGGATGGCTTGGGGGGTTGGGCGGGAAGGAAGGGCGGGGGAAATCGAATCGACGAAACGCCGCGTTGACTTCGCGGGCATTCATCTTGACCGAAATCGGCAAAACTCGGTAGTTCCGGTCAAGTGATCGCGGCCGCCGGCCGACACGCTTGTTTCCCAATCCTCCGGTCCCAGCCCTCGGCATGGCTCTTTCGAGCAATCTCATCGCAGTCCCCCGTGTCGTGATCGTCGTCGCTGCGCTGGCGGTTGCCGCCGCGGTGATTTTTTCGCAAGCCTCGCTGTCGGCCCAATACCCCAACTATGGAGATAGCGGACAAGGGGGCGGTCGACCGATCGATTCGCCGCAAACGGATCTGACACCGATCGGTCCCCCGGCCGTTTCGCCGGGGGGTTACGGCAGCGGGCCGATGTTCGATCCCTACGCGACGGGCACGCCGATCGGCGGTGGCGGCGCCATGTTGGGTGCCCCGGTCGTGCCGACCGGGCCACCGCCCGCCGGCGGCAGCGGGTATCCCAGCGGCAGTTTTTTCGGGCAATTGTTCGGCGGCGGCGGTGGTGCGTCGACGTTCCCCGGTGGCAGCCTTTCGGCCGGTCCGACGATCCTGTCGCCGCCCGGTCAACAGGCCCCCGCGCCGATGATTCCGCCCGCCGGTGGCTACGGTCAGCCTTACGGGGGTTCGATTTACGGCGGCCAGACGTACGGCGGTCCGTCGTTCGCTCCGCCTCCGCCGAGCGGTGGGGCGTATCCGACGACGATTTATCCGCAGGGCAGCCCGTCGACCTTGTTCCCGGGCGGTCTGTTCGGCGGGGCGGGCATCGGCGGTGTGTTCGCCCAAGATCCCAATCTGTACAACATTCCGCGATTCTTCCAAGGCACGCGGCTTCGGCACAGCTACATCGGTGGCGGTAGCGGCAACAAGGAAGTCGAGAAAAATCAGACCGACGTTTCGGTCGCGGTTGCCTTTCAAAATTTCTTGTATTGCGGCCGGCCCTTGTACGTCGTGCCGTCGTTTTCGCTGCACTTGTGGGACGGCCCGGTCAGCCCCGGCGGCGCCTCGGATCCTGACTTGCCGTCGGCGGTGTATGACGGGTTCTTGGATTTCGGCTGGCAAACCGATCCGAACCAGATGTTCGGCGGTGAGTTCGGTTTGCGGGTCGGCGTGTTCACGGACTTCGACGTCATGAACAGCGATTCGCTGCGGATTCGCGGCAAGGCGCTCGGGTCATTCCGTTTGACGCCGGCGTCGACCTTGAAGGCCGGCATCTATTACCTCGATCGCAACTCGATCCAGTTGTTGCCCGCCGGCGGTTTGCTGTGGCAACCCTCGCCGGTGACGCGTTTCGACATCTTTTTTCCCGAACCCAAATTGGCCAACTATTGGCGGACGATCGGCACCCAGGACGTCTGGTGGTACATCGCCGGCGACTACGGCGGTGGTGCTTGGACGATCCAGCGAGCCGACGGAACCGACGACAACGTGGAAATGAATGAGATCCGAGCCACGTTCGGTTTGGAGTGGGGACGCAGCGAATTGATCCGCACCGGCCGGCGTCGAGCGTTCGTCGAAATCGGATACGTGTTCGACCGCGAGGTGAATTACCTGGGCAATCCGGCCGACGATTTTTCGCCCGAAGACGCGTTCATGATCCGAGGCGGTTTCGGCTACTGAGGGGCTCGACCCCGCAAATGATTCTCGGCAGCCCGATTACATTTTTGAATAAGGTTTGGGTTTCAAGATCAGCTTGTCGATACGGCTGACCGTGTTGGCGTACTTGGACTCTTGTTTGAGCACTTGCCAGTCCGGGTGCACCCGGAACGCCTTCCATGCCTCGATGCGAGCCGCATCGTTTTCGTAAACCGTCAAGTAACTCAGACTGGGGCGGTACGGCCCGATCAAGGATTCGCCGATGAAGATCGGCTGGATGCCGCAATCCAAAAAGATAGGGACTTCGCCGTTGTTGAACATGTCGACCTTCGCCGTGCCGAGTCGTTCGTTGGCGCTTTCGTACAAGCGAAATTCATAAACACGGTCGGTATTGTCCAACGTTCCCGGCGGCACGCTCATCTTTTTCATGCAGTCCATCGCGACCAACAGTTCGCTTTCGATGCGATCGAACGCGAGGTCGTCGTGTTCGCGGTCCAGGTACCCTTTCCCGGCCGCTCGATAGGCCTCGTCTTTTTGCAATGCGGCGGCGACCGACGCGACTTGGGACGCGGACGCGTAGGGGATGACCAGGATCACACGCGGCGGCAAAGGATCCTTGGGTTTCGAATTCATCGACCGGGGATAGGCGAACGCGCCGACGGTTTCGATCCCCTGGCGTGCCAATGCCGGAATCAGGGCATCTTTCAAGAAAGCATCCAGTGCCGCTTCGTCGCCGTCGTCGCCCAGCAGGTAATGGCGAACTTCGTAAAGCTCGGCTTCCTCCGCCGTCGCACCGGCCGAACGAAACGTCATCGCACCGACCACCAACAAAATCCCCACCCAGCCGTAACGTTCAAACATCCGGTCAACCTTTTGCATTCGATTCAGAGTACGAAATCATCAAGAAGTCGATAGTCTAAACCAAGCGAGTCGACTTAGGGCTTGCAGGTCGCCCGCAGGACCGTGAACAGCGACAGCGGATTGGACTTGGAGCGAGCGTCCAGTCGGATCGGCAACTCGTCGAGCAAACCGTCCAGTTCCAGGTCGGTGCGCCAGCCGAGACGCTTGGTCAGGTTGCCGGCGGAATCGACGACGCGGGCGATCCACGGATTGCCGCTTCGGAAATGATTGATCAGCAGAATCTGGCCGCCGGGTCGACACACCCGCACCATCTCACTCATCATCGCCCGCGGGTCGGCGACGACGCTGATCGTGTGGAAGGACGTCACCAGGTCGAACGAGTCGTCGTCGAACGTCAATTTCTCGGCGTTCATCGGCATCACGCGGATGTGATCCCAGTTCTCCTCGGCGATTTGGTCTTCGGCTTCGGCCAACATCGCTTCGGACAAATCCACCCCGATCACGTCGGCGTGACTTGGATAGCTATCGAGTGACAGACCGGTCCCGACGCCGACTTCCAAAATTTTGGTGCCCGGCGGGATGTTCATGGCCGTCAAGTTGGCCGCGATGCGACGCTTGCAGACGGCCGGCCAGAGTGCCTGATAGGCGGGGACCAGATGGTGATACAGCGGGCTGGCGTGCGGAAGTTCCGACGGGTTGCCGGATTTTTTGGGGTTCTTGCGTTTCTTTAACGTTCCACTGCTCATCGACTGCTCCTACTCGCCGCGCGGGGGCGTCCGTCGGAATTTTTCCAAGGTTGATCGCATCGTCCGGTCCGATCACTTCCTCAAATGACTGGCATTTCTCGTGCCAAAGGGACACCGGGCGACCGAGTAGCTTTCGCGACCCGTCCCTTGCCGTCAAGTCGGAGGTTTGCCGCACGACTACTGACCGAAAGTATGCCAGAGATTCGACTTATCTTGGCGTCGCCGGCCGTAGCGGGCGAAATTTTGCGGCGAAATATTACCGGTCAGAGACAAACAAACCGCACTGTCGGCCGGGTCCCCCGTTCCCCCCGACGGAAAACCCTCTGCGATCGATTCACGCGGTCCACGGTTTCGGCACGTTCGGCTACGCCGCTTCGTCGTAATACCCCGGATCGTCTTTGCCGTCGCCGTCGAAATCGCCCACGATCGGTTGGCCGTTCTCGCTCGGCCTCGGGACGGCGATCCTTTGATCGTTCTCTGTCAGACGACCGTCACCATCGCTGTCGATGATCCACACGTCGCCTCGCACGACCGCGATTTCGTCGATGCCGTCCCCGTTGAAGTCTCCGACGACGGGTCGATCGCCAGGCCTGCCGAAAGTCTTCGGCTTGTCTTCCATCATCCAGCGGCCGTCACCGTCATGGTCGAGCAGCCACTGTCCGCTGCGGAAGACGGCGATCTGGTCGATGCCATCGCCGTTCCAGTCGCCGGCCAAGGGCTGATCGATTTGTTGGCCATATTGAAAGACGTGATCGACCGCGTCGGCACGCAGGTCGCCTCGATTTCCGAGACGGAGCATTCGCTTGGCTTCGTCTTCGTCCATCGAACGCTCTTGTCGCATCGCGGCGAGTTTCGCCAAGTCCGCCATTTGTCGACGTTTGTTCGCCGGGTCGGGCAAGCCGGGATCGACTTCGATTCGCTCGGCGTCACGGTTCCATTCGCGTCCGAAGATACCGACGTCGTCTTTGCCGTCCCCGTCCCAATCACCGACGACGGGGCGATCGTACTTGGTTCCCAATCGAACCCATAAGTCGCCGGCGTCCCAAATCCCGTTGCCGTTCAAGTCGATGAACCATTGCCCGCCGACGTAAATCGCCACCTCGTCGATGCCGTTCCCGTCGAAGTCCCCCGTCAGCGGGATCGCGTCGACATCGCCCAACGTCACGTCGTCCATCAATTCGACCAAGCCGTCTTTGCCGAACACGGTCCAGCGTCCGCCGACGTGTTGTCCTTCCTCCCACGCCTCGGCGTTTCGCTGCGCAGCGGCTCGACGGATCATGCCGTCGCCGGTTTCACCGGCCGTTTGTGTTCCTCGCGGGAACCCCGCGTTGATGACGCTCAAGTGCCAACTGACTGCCCACTCGATGGCTTCCAGTTTCGGCGACTTGATCGTGTAGGGCACCGCGTAACCGACGACCTTGACCGGTCGGTCGAAGGTCTCGATCGGCGCGAAAACGTCTTCGATCTGGTCGACCGGTGATACCAGCGGCGGCGGCAAGCTCGGGTCGACCAGGATCTCGCTAAAGTTGTTCGCCACACTGGCCTGTCCGGCCGCCAACGTGATGTTCAAAATCGCGTCGTTCCGTGGGTCCGTCGCTTCGCTGGCCGCCAAAGTCTGCACGGTGATCCGGTCGTCATCGTCGACGATCGGGTCGGCCGGGTTGACCGCTAATCCGCCGGTCGTGCCGGGCGTGTCCAAGCCGTCGATGAAGTCGTCGGGCTGAACTTGATAAACGTGATAAGTCGCCGGACGCAGCCCAGTGAACTCGTAGTAGCCGGTCGAGTCCGTGGTGACGCGGATCAAGTCACCGGAGTAAATCCCCGGTAAAGCTCGATCGGAAGTGAAGACTTCGCCCAACAGATTACGCAGCTCGACGACCACACCGGACAGCGGCGTATCGTCGGCGGTCAACAAGCCGTCGCGATAAAGACGCAGGTCGCTCGGATCGGGAATCGATTGCAGACGCAGACTCTCGCCGTCCTGGAACACGTACCCGCTGATCATCGCCG
>CAYVRC010000061.1:0-29790 GCA_964453205.1 uncultured Pirellulaceae bacterium
AAGGCGAGCTGATCCTGGCGACGCTGTCCCGCGACGGGATCACGATTCACGACCGATCGAGGTTGATCGCCCCGACGCTGAAACAACTCAAACGCCGCGACGGAGTCGTGTGGTCGCACCCGGCGATCGCCGACGGACGAATCTACGCCCGCAACGACAGGCAACTGATCTGTGCGTCGTTGATCGGCGAAGACCGCTAGGAAGGATTCCCGGTCGGTCGCAAGGCCGTCCGTTCAGCGACCCTTCTTCTTGCCCGATCCCTTCTGCGTGATGACCGGTTTTTTGCGTTTGTTGGGACGCTCGACCGGTTCGACCGCCGGCGACATTTGCTGGCGGATGCGGTCGGCAAGCTTGTTCGACGTCGTTTTCGGTTTCTCCGCGGTGCCTTCCAGTACCGCACCGTCGAAATGCTTGCCCTCCGGCAAAGTCCGCTTCACGATCAACCGTTCGCAAATGCCCCACAGACTGCTGGTGATGAAGTAGATGCACAATCCGGCGGGAACACGGAAGAAAAACAAACCCATCACCAACGTCATGTAAGACATGATCTTTTGGGTCATCGCGGTCTGCTCGTCCGTCGCCGGTGGCATGAACATCTTTTGCTGCGCCAGAAACAGTCCCATCACGATGACCGGCAAAACGTTGAAATACGGCCCCAGCCAACCGGTCCCCCGGCCGGACAGATAGCCCCACAACCAATCGCCCCAATAGGCAAACATGTCGGGACCGGCCAAGTTCGATGCCCAAGTCGTCCACGAGGCGAAAGCGGCCTGACGCAGTTCGATGTCGACCGACAGGGCGCTGTACAGACCGATGAAGATCGGCAACTGCAAGAACATCGGCAGGCAACCCGCCATCGGGTTGAAACCGACCCGCTGCTGCAGTTCCCGTTGGGCCTTGAGCCGGCCTTCCATGTCGTCCTTGTATTTCTCGGCGATCTTTTTCATCTCCGGTGCAAGCTCTTGCATCTTCTGGGCATTCACCGCGGCCTTGCGACTGATCGGGAACATCAAGCCACGCACGACGACGGTCAACAAGATGATCGCGACGGCGTAGTTGCCCACCAAGGCGTACAGCCCGTGCAGCAGATTCTCCAAGATCAACGCCGGCCAGGAAAACCAGCCGTAGTACAGGGTGTCACTCAGACCGTAGGCTGCCAACAATTCGTTGCGTTTCGGGCCGGCGAACAGCTTCACATTCTTTTCCAGCGTTTGGCCGGGTGCCAAGGTCGCGATCTGGCTATCCAAAGCGAACGAAACGTTGACGGCGCGTTCTTGGTTTTCCGGGACCACGTTGGGGTTGGCGACGATGCCCGCGCTGGCACGACGGAACGTGGCCAACGGTTCGCCGTCGGCCGGTACGTACGCGACGGTGAAATACTGTGCGTCGACGCCGATGTACTTCAGGTCACGGGACGCCGTATCGCCATCGGGAGCGAACATGACTTGGGCGGGCGACTGTGGCTCGTTCCTGGCCTGTTTCAACAACGCGAAACCGCTGATCAATTCGTGCCCCCCCGCTGTGGTCCGATAGACAACGTCGCGGGCCGCCGAACCTCCCCAGTTGGGACTCTTCTTGTTGCTGTACCACCAGCCTTCCAAGGTCAAACCGTTGGCGCCTTCCAAGCGATAGGCGACTTCCGAGGGTCGACTGCCGGTGTTCTTGATCTGCAGATTCATGCCCAGGTCGTAGCTTCCCGGCGTCAGCGTGTAGCTGCGAAGCAATTCCAACCCCTCGGCGGCGCCGTCCAGATCCTCGGGCGTCATCGGCAATCGGTAGGTGGTCGTCTGCTGGCCCGTCGTCTCGACGGCGGGCGGTTCGGCCGGATCGCTTTGGGGCGTCCACAACAGCCGGGCCGGGTCCGCCAAGCCGGTGATCGCGGCTCCGCCGGCCGCAATGCTCAAACGGTTGACCTTTTCCAAAGTCATCAAGCACGACAAACGGTTCAGGTTTCCGGGGACCTGCTCCGGCCCCGCCGTGGAGGCCAAGCGGATCAAGTCCAACGGGTGCTCGGTCAGCGTGGCGGTGAAAACGATGTCCTCGAAACCGTCGCCGCTGGTGGCCGGGTCGGGATTCTCCGTCGGCCGGCGGACTTCGACGGTGACTTCGTCGCCCGGCTCGGTGCCCTGCAACGCCACGTCGATCTCCTCGGCCGACAAAACAGGAGTCCCCGCGACCGCCACGAGGACGTCGCCGACGCGGACGCCGGTTTCGCCACCCGGCGAAACGGCCAAGTCCGCCGGCGTGCCCCGACCGACGACGTTGACGACCACTCCGTCGACCAAGGCCGACGGGCGGGCGGCGAAGTAGCCCAGATATCCCGTCCGCACGTCGACGCGGCGGTATTTCAGTCGACCGTTGCTGTCCCGCTCGGTCAGTTCGATGCGTTCCAATCCGCCGCCCCGATTGGTCGTCGTGACCATCATCAGATGGGGCGAATCGGGAAGCATCGATCCCATCGTCGTCCAGACTTGGCGGTCGTACTCGCCCGACTCGGCAGCCGATACCGCCGGCTGATCCTCGGAGGACCCGGACCCCGGATCGCCCGGCGACGCGGCAACCGCCGACGCGTCGGGGTCGGCCTCGACGGGCAGGTTGGCGGCGGGATCGATGTCCGCGGGGGCCTCGGCAAGCGGCCGGACCCCTGGGGCTTCCCCGGGGGCCGGCTGGGGCGGACGGACGTCGAAGGCGATCCGCAGCCCCATGTACACCATGAAGAACGCCGACGAAGCGAGCACGAAAGTAAAAAGACGGCGTTCCACAATGACTGGCCCGGAAGAAGTGTGCGAGTGATCCGGTATTCTGCCGATAGTGGCTGGTCTTGGGAAGGCGAACCGTGCCCGAGGCCATCGCCGCAGCTTTCCCGGCACGAAAAAACCGCCGTTTCGATCTTCCCGGATCCTCGCAGAGGACCCTCAGCCGGCGAAGGATGGTTGGCAAGATCGACGAGGTCTCAGACCTGAAATTCGGAAATGAATCGTTTGTCGATCCACGTTTTCAAGTGCCAACACCAGCGGGCGTGGGCGGTCAGGCGTCCGTATTCGAGCAACGCCTTGCCATCGCCGGTGTTCAGCAACTTGAGAAAATCCGACTGCGGCCGAAAGGGTTTCAGGGCCTCCGCCGCGAAAAACGCCCGCAAGTTGTGCGACAAAACCGGGCATTGCCGGACCGCGTACACGCCGGCTTTGGGCGACGGAGATTCAAGGATCGTTCCCGAATCCCCGACCGCAAAAACTCGCGGATCCGAAAGTGATTGCAAAGTGTCACGGGTCGCGACGAAACCACGTTCATCGGTTCGCAACCCGAGTTTGCCGAGTACCGGTGGCGGCGCCGCGCCCGTGGCCCAGATCACGATGTCGGCCGGAGAGCGACGACCGTCTTCGGTTTCGATCTCGGTGTCGCTGACCCGGGTGACGCGATGGCCCGCTGTGACCGAAATTCCGCGTTTCGACAACAACCGCTCGATTCGACGGACACTCTTGGGCGTCATTCCGCCGGCGACACGCCGATCGCTGGTGTAAATCTCGATCGAGAATTCGCACGACAAGCTCCGCCGGTTGCATTTTTGCTGTAGACAAAACGCAATTTCGACGCCGGCCACGCCGCCACCGACGATCGCCACTTTCAACGGCCCGCGACGATCACGGGCAACCTCCGACATCCGCGCGTCGAGCCGTTGCAGAAAGGTCTGCATCGGTTTGATGGGAACCATCGGCGCCGCCGCGGCGTGTTCGGCCCAGCTCGCGGGCATCGACCCCACACCGATCGACAAGGCATCGAACCGGAGGCTTTCATGATCCTCGAAGTGCAACCTGCCGGTTCGTAAATCGAGCCCGCTGGCGTCCGCAAGGATCAACTCCGCGCCAACGCGTCGACACAGCGCGGACAGATCGACCCGCCATTCGTCGTCGCCGAACTGCTCGCCAAGCGTGCCGGGCAACATGCCCGAATAAGTCGACGTGGGAAATTTGCTGATGCACACCAACTCGCAATCCGCGATCGGATCGGACTCCCATTGCTTCACGATGTGAGCATTGGTGTGTCCGATGCCGAGCAAGACGAGTCGACGAGCGTCAGCGGTCACCGCGTGACTTGTTCGTATTTGGAAGGGATGCGATAACGGTCGCTATACGTGTGCACACGATTGGTGGATTTGCCCTCGAGCGTCACCAGCGGCAAACCGGCATCCACCCATTTCAAGATGCTGCCTTTGTAGTTTTTCACTTCGACGCCTTCTTTGGCCAGCTGTTTCGCGTACGTCCCGCTGCGCCCGCCGACGGTGCAGTAAGGAATGACGAGGCGGCCGGCATACGCCTGCCGATTTTTCTCGAATTCGTTTTTGGTGATCGCGCCGGGAATGATCGATACGCCCACTTCCGCATCACTGCGGACGTCCACGACGACAAAGTTCGGCGTGGGCTTCGCACCGCCCGTTTGGGTCGCTTTCGCTTCGGATTTTCGCTGCTCGGTGAGCATTTTCGAAAGCGTGGCGGTGTCGACGATCTCGATCTCCGGACCACCTCCGAAGAAGCCGCCGAACTGGGCCAGGGCCGGAGCCGAGGGAATCAAGGCGATGACAGTGATCACCCCGGACAGGACAGAGGATTTTGCAAACATGATCATGAAGTCTTTTTTTCACTTGAAATCGGAAAACACGCCGCGGAGGACGGATCGAGACCGGGCGAACGGATCAGCGGGCAGCAAGTTCGATCCAAAACCAGCCTCGCAACTCGCCTTCCTCGAAGCCCGTTGCTTCGTCGCCAGGATAAAGCTTGGCGAGTTGTTCATCCACAACGGGAGCGATTTGCTCTTTCGGCCCGTGGCACATCAGGCATTGGCCCTGCAGCTTGATCGGCAACAACGCCGCGGCGTCACCGTTGGTCAAAGTCACGAATCGCGGCGTATCGATTTTTTGATCCGTCAACGGTCGGGCCCAAGCGGGCGGCTCGTTATTCGGGTTGCGCAAACGAACCCCGGTGCGACCGATTTTCAGTCCACGGCTTTCACCGACCCGGTCGGCAATCTGATCGGCTTCGGTCTTGCAAACGGCGATGGCGGCCGCCGGGCCTTGACCGCCCATGACTTCCATCAAACGACCAGAAAGCTTCTCGAACAGGGCGTCTTTCGCGGCCAGCATCGCTCGCCGCTGCTGGTCGGTGGGCACTTCGTCCTCCACGATCGATAGGCCCGGATCACCGGAAGCGGTGGTCCGGCTCGTGACCGGCGTCGACGATTCTTGACACCCGGTCGAAACGTAGCACGCCGACGCGAAGGCAATCGACAAGCCGAATCGAGTCTTCAAAAACATCATTTCAATTCCCCAGTGGCAGATAGGCATAGCCGTCGCTTTGCAAGTTGGCGACCGAAGTCACCGCCGATACCGCGGTCTCGATGAAGACCGCGACGTCCGCCGGTCGGCCACCCTTGGAAATCAGCGATTGTCCGCAAACGTAAAGATCGACGTCGGCTTCATGCAGTCGACGCAACAACGGCAGATTCGGATTGTCACGGGTTTGGAACTTTTCGGCGTAGGCATCGGAATTCAAGACCGCCAAGGTCGCATCACCATGAAAAACGACGGACAATTCCACGTCCGCCGGTTCGGCGCCCGCGCCGGCGTAGATGTTCAAATACTTGGCGACTTTTTCAAGGCCCGCATTCACTCGGTCCGCCTCGCCACCACGCGTCAGGTCGACCACGATTTTGGTTCCCGGTCGCGGTTGCTGCGCGGCATCGTCAAGCCGCACCACTTCACCGATGCCTTGGATGATCGGCGTTTCCGGATCATCAAATTTTGCCGGTTCCTTGCCGGGTACCGAATGGTTTTTCATCGCTTCGGCAAAACCTCGCTCGACAAAACCGGAGACCACCTTGGCATGAGCTTGGATCAGCTTCACCACGTAGGGATCGTCTGATGTCTCGACGACACGAACGCCCTTTTCGGTGTCCTCGTGCGTCATCTTGATCTTGTCGGTGTGTTTGAACAGTTCGGCAAACAACGGATCACGCATGCGAATCGGATTCGTGTTTTCGATCCGATACTCCATCCACTCGACGTGATCCTTGATCTGATCGGCGACCTCGTCGTCGTCGGATTCGGTCAGCGTATCGACACCGTTGGGAATTTCTGTGACGGTCCTATTGATCTTTGCGTGATTTTGCAACAGGAATTGAAACACCTGGTGGTCGGCATCGTGGCGATCGTCGTGACCGTGTTGCCGGGCTCCCTGCCCCATGCCTTGCCCCATTCCCCGCCCGCCAGCGCGGCCACGTCCCATGCCTTGACCCGCCCCCGGGCCGCGTCCACCACGAAAACCCTGACCCGGGCCGGGAACTTGTTGAGAAAAGGACTCGACGGGCAAGCAGAGGACCAGCAATGCGGCCACGGAAAGGCTTTTGAAGAGGTTCATGAAAATTCCTTGTGGTTGGGGTCGGCAAGAGATTTCGAAGCGGACGTCTCGCGACGCGGATTATTCTTCGGAGTTCGCCGGCATGTGCTTGGCGATGTAGGCGGGTTCGCCCATGCGTTCGAGCAGGTCCAGTTGCAATTCCAACCAACTGGCGTGCCCCTCTTCGTCGATCGCGATTCGCTCGAACAATTGGCGGGTACCGATGTCGCGGTCTTCGCCGGCTTGGATGGAAGCCGTCGTGTAAAACTCGATCGCTTCCTTTTCGTCGGCAAGGTCCGTCTCAAACATGTGCTTGAGCGTCGTCGCGCGGACCGGCGTCTTTTGCAACGCGAGTTGCGGGTCGCCTTTGAGAAACAACAGACGCACCAGAAACTCTTCCGAGTGGCCGAGTTCCTCTTGCAGTTCCTCCCGCATCTTTTTCGCCAGCAACTCCATCCCCCAGTCGTCCAGCACACAAGCGTGCAACTGATACTGGTGCGTCGCGGTCAGTTCCATCGACAACGCACGCTGAAGATTTTCGATCGTTTTGGTTTTGTTCATGTTTCACTCGAAGGCAAAAGGTTTGTAAGGGTGACCCGCCTGGTTCTGTCGGTCACGGCGGTGTCGCCGTGACGAATCAAGGTTGTCGCAGTCGTGCACGACCGCAGAGCATGCCGAGTCGGTCCGAGGCCGATCGGCCGCAAGTTTATAGCATCAAGAGCCGAAGTTCGTCGCGTCGATCCGTCAGCCGGCCATCGCGGGCTGTGGCTTCACGCTCGGTAACCCGTCGCTTTTCCACGCCAGGTAGCCGCCGGTCAGGTTGATCACGTTCTTGACCCCCGAGGCTTGCAAGACGCTGGCGGCGATCGCGGACCTCGCGCCGCTGCGGCAATGCACCACAACCTCATCATCGCGAGAAATCTCCTCGACTCGGTCCGGCAATCGGCCCAGGAAACGATGTTCGGCCTGTTCGATGTGTCCCTCGCTCCACTCCTCTTGCGAACGCACGTCGATCAACTTCGATCGGCCCGCTTGGAGACTTGACGCGACTTCGCCGGGAGTGCGACTCGCGTAGACTTCGCTTGCCAAGCCCGCGGATCTGACCTCACCGAGGTCGAATCCGCCGACAATTTCTTCGACACCGATTTTGTGAAGAACGAGTGCAGCCTCTTCCAGTCGGTTCGGCTCGCAAATCAAGTATGTCGGTTTGTCGTAGTCGACCAACCAACCCGCCCAAGCGGCGAGCATGTCCGGCGGGATGTTGATCGTGCCAGGGACATGACCCTTGGCGTACTCGGCCGACGGAGTCAGATCGACAACCGTGCCTTCGTCGACGGCGTGCCCCAATTGAGCCACGTCAAGCATGGGGTGGTGATGGCCTGCGCCCAGAACCCGCGGGCCTTCCTTATTCACTCGTTTCATCACCGCGAAGTATTTCGGTGCTTCGGGTTGATCGGCAAGGATGTAACGGACGAACCGTTCCTCGTCGTCAAACTGTAGCGAGGGATTGAATCGCTTTTCGTAGCCGACGGTCGACGAGGGAATCGCGCCGAGCCCTTTGCCACACGCGCTGCCGGCACCGTGAGCGGGCCAGATTTGCAGGTAGTCTGGCAACCCCTTGAAACGCTCGGCCGACTTGAACAGGTCACGTGCTCCAGGCTCGGCGGTATCCTTCAATCCGGCCGCTTCCTCCAGCAAGTCCGGACGTCCGATCGATCCGACGAACACAAAGTCACCGGTGAAAATGCCCATCGGTTGATCGGCGCCGCCACCCTGATCGGTCAGCATGAACGACACGCTCTCCGGCGTGTGACCCGGCGTGTGCAAAACGTCAAAGCGAATGTTGCCGATCAGGAACTGATCGCCGTCGTGCAGCAACCGATGCTCGTACCCGTCCAGATACAAATACTTCCACTCCTCAGGCCCTTCGTCGGACACGTACAGTTTCGCTCCGACCCGCTCGGCCATCTCCCGTGCCCCAGAAACGTAGTCGGCGTGAATGTGCGTTTCGGCCACCGCGACGATCCGGACGCCTTGGTTCTCCGCCACCGCCAGGTACGCATCGACGTCGCGACCGGGATCGATCACGACCGCCTCTTTCGTTCGCTGGCAGCCGACCAAGTAAGAAGCATGGGCCAGCTTTTCGTCGTAAAAGTATTTCAGCAACATCAGTCGTTCCCTAATAATCTGTGAGATTCGTTCGTTTACAAAGCCACGGACTTGAAGATCACAAAGCACGCGACCAACACGACCGCGATCGAAAAAGTTTTTTGCAGCGCCGGACCTTTCATTCGTTTGGCGACGATTCCGCCGAGCCACATGCCGGCAAACCCGCCGAACATGAACTGCAACGTGGTCGTCAGAGACCACTCGTTGCCTTGGATCAGGTGCGAGGTCACTCCGCTAATGCTGATCAAGACGATCACGAATAAAGACGTCGCGACCGCCGCGTGAATGGCCATTCCGCTGAACAGCACCAGAGCCGGCACGATCACGAACCCCCCGCCGACTCCGAACAGACCGGAAAGCACGCCGGTGAGCATTCCGATGAACGCCAACAAACGTGCGCAACGCGAGTTCAATCGCAGCTTGCCGTCCTCGTCCCGCTGGCACGCACTTCGATCCGGCCCCGGTTCACTTTCGGTCGCACACACACCACTGGGCGTCTCGGGCTGGCGAGCTTTTGCCCACATTCGCTGTGCGACGAGGAACATCAGCAACGCGAACAGCACCAACAGCACGTTTTCGGGCAACAGCGTCGACAAATAGCTGCCGATCGGCGCGCCCAGCATCCCGGCAATCGCGAACAATAATCCCGTTCGCAATTCCACTTCCCCTCTGGCCAGTCGTGGACCGACGCCGAACATCGCCGTCCCACCCACCGACGCGAGCGAAATCCCGACGGCTTCGCGCGGCGCCACCGCCAAACCGTAAACCAGCAACGGGACCGCAAAAATGCCGCCCCCACCGCCGGTCAAGCCGAGCGCGAATCCGACGACGCAACCGAAAAAGATGGCTAGAGGGAACACACACTCCCTTTCACAACAGGTCGAAAAATTCCGAGATTGGAGTGCAAAAAAACACGGCATTTTCCGTCTTTCGTGCAAGTCCCGGCTTTCTCGGAATCAGGCACCGCGACCCGTCCGCGCTCCCGCCGGGGGTCGCGGAGGACCGGCCTCTGAGAAAGCAAACTCTGCGCCACTCGCCACCGCGAGGGCGGCGGCAGAATCCCGGAACTCCTCGTCGCTGCGGCGAAATTTTCCCCGCCGCCCGACGCGTTCGCCGCTCTGGTTTTCGCAGGTCTCGTTTCGGTCTTTGCCACCATGCCCACCTCTCGGGTCAACTTCGTCTTGTCAATATATCGGAAGTTGTCGAGGTGTCAATGACGACTTGCATGCGGTTTTAGCGATTTTGCGAGTGAAATTCGGGCACTCGAGCTGAAAGCCTTGACGGTCGTTCCAGAGACAACACTTCGTTGCACCATGATTCGGAACGTCTTCCCAGGGACAACGCGATGTTAACCATTGCCGAAGAAGACAAGCGACACGACGACTCGGCCGCCATGATCGCGATCCTCCGAACTGAGAACGCGGACTCAAGAAAGCACTGACAAACATCCAGGCGATTTGATCCAAGTCGGTCGATCTGAAAGACACCAACATCGCGACATGCCTGCCCATGAAACTCACGAAGAAACGGGGACACGCAAAGTCGTCACGCTACGGCGGATGCTCCGACCTTGACGGTCGTAGGGATTCTTCCGAATGCCCGCTTCCGCATGAAGACCAAGGCTTGGAAACGACTGGCAAGAAGGCCCCCAGGCGGACGAAAAGTCCGAATGGGAGGAGCGGGCCGGTGATTCGATTCGGCAAAGATGGCAGAATGTTAACGATGCTGTCGGTTTCCCGTCTGACCACCACCCCCGGGCGTACGTTTGTCATGCCCCCGGACGGCCCGCCTGGACGTGCCGATCGATGGTAAACCCAGACTCGACGATCCGACGTGAACGGCTTCACGATGTCAAACCGAATTCGTCAAGCCTGGTGCGTTCCGTTCGCTTTACGGATCGGACTGATTCTATCGCTGACGGTGTTCTCGTCGGCCACGTCGGCTCAGTCGATCGATGTGTCGGCCGCCACCATCGACCGACTGCAACAGCAAATCGACGAGCAAACGGTGACGCTCGGTGAACTCCGAGAGCGGTTGGACGAAGCCGACGCGAGGCTCGGCCTGGTCTCCGATTCGTCGGACGGTTCGTGCACCCCGGAGATGAAGGAGCGAGTTTCACTGGTCGCCGAGCTGCCGGTCCAGGAAAGCTGCGACTCGGGGACATCCGACCCGACGTCCGGCAAGCTGGATTACTTCGTCGACTACGATCAAGGCTGGCGAATCGAACCATTCGATCGCAAGAAGCATCCTTTCGACTTGCGGGCGAACGGCTGGATTCAGTTTCGTCACCACGCCTTTACACGGCGGGCCGATTCCTGGACCGACAACGCGGGAGTGACGAGACCGATTCGGAATCGAAACGCGTTCGACATCGAACGGGCCCGCCTGACGCTGAGCGGTCATGCGTTCGACCCGCGTCTAAGCTTCTTTTTGCAGATGGACGGCGATACGGACGATGGACACGCTGTCGATTTCTTCGACTACTGGTGGGCGTGGCAACTGACCGATCGCTTTCAGATCCAGATGGGCAAACGCAAGGTTTCGACAAGCCGGCAATGGTTGTTGAGCGCGCGGCAGACACGTTTTATCGATCGTCCCATGGCCAACGACTTTTTCCGTCCGGATCGAACCGTCGGAATCTTCGGCGTCGGGCAGTTTGCCGATCACGGCCACTACGAGGTCATGGTTGGCAATGGTTACCGAACGGCGAACTTGCCGAACTCCGTGACGGACAGTCGCTTTACCTTTGCCGCGACCAGCTACCTCGATGGGAACGGCGACTTCGGCCCAGAAATCACCGATTTCGAAAGCTCATCCTCACTCCGGTGGCGACTCGGACACTCGTTCGTCTACTCGCCACAAGTCGGGAACGAATCCGGGATCGACCTCAACGAAACCGACTTCTTACGGCTTTCCGACGGAACCCGCTTGACTCAGACGGGATCGCTCGCGCCGGGGACAACGGTGTCCGAATTCGACCTTTGGTTCTACGGGGTCGATTTGGCTTGGAAGTACCGTGGTTGGAGCGCGATCTCGGAGGTCTTCTTGCGTCGGATCGATGAGATCTCCGCCGACGGGCCGCTGCCGACGACGGACATTTTTCAACACGGCTTCTACGTCGAAGGTGGACGATTCGTCGTTCCCAAAACGCTCGATTTGAACGCCCGCTATTCGCTAGTCGATGGCGACTTTGGATCCGCAGGCGAGCTCGCCGTGGGTTTCAATTGGTACCCCTTGGCCACACCCACGATCAAATGTTCGTTCGACGTGACTCACCTGGACGCCAGTCCGCTCCAGAACCAAACAAGCGACATTCTTGTCGGCGACGACGGGGTCTTGTTCCGAAGCCAGTTTCAAGCCGAGTTCTGAAATTCACGGTAACTCGTCTCGATCACTCAGCGGCCGCCGGGGGGCGCGTCTCGGAAACGCACGTGGCACGCTTTGCAATTGTCGGCGATGCGTTCGGCTCGCGCGGGAACGTCGTCTGGCACGGGTTCCTTACTGCCACGGGAATGCCAATCGGCCAACAGGGTTTCCAATTTGCCGGCTGCCGATTCCGATTCGCGCAACATCCTCTTGAAATCTTCCGGCTCGGCTTTCACTTCCGGCGTCCGCAACATCTCGGTGAAATGTTCGCGAAGGAGCAACGCCTCATGGGCCGGATCGAGATCCGGATGATTTTCGGGCGTCCGCCAGTCGGACGCTGCGATCTGTTGAAGGTGCTCATGGGTATGTGCCAACTGAACCATCGCTTCGGCCATCGGGGGAACCTCGGCGATCTCGGGAAAGTCCGGCTCGAAGGCGTCGAGTTCATCCGCGGGAATCGGACTCGCCCGGCGGGCGGACCGGAACAGACCGACGTAGTTCTTGTTCGTGCCGGCGAGTTCCAGAATCTCGATCGCGTTTTCCGGCTTCACAAGCCCCGCCGCAACGCACGCGACGCCGGCCGCCGCCGGGCTTCGGTGCTTTCCATGATGACAATGGATGTAGACAGGTCCGTCGAGTGTTTGAACCGCTTTGGCTAGCTCCTTCACGCGTGATTCGGGGACACCGTCATAGCCGTGCGGCAGATGAACGTAGCGGAGTCCGTGCTTGCTGGCCGTCTCCACATCCGGCTTCATTCCGTCCACGCTGATGACCGTCTTGACGCCCATTTCGGCCAACTCTTTGAACGCTGCGTCACCCTCGGGAAGCCCTCCTGAAATCACGGTAGCATGCAACTGCACCGGATTCGGCAGATGCGACGCCGTCAATTTCCGGGGAAGATCAGGGCCCTGCTGCGCGACGGCGAGGGAAGCTTGAATGCCGACGCCACAGACGACGACGTTCGCCAAGAACCGGCGAAGGCATTCACCGATGGTGGGCGACGGGCCGAGAATGGGCGACGGGCCGATGGTGGTCGACGGGGGGTGAAGCGGGATCGTTTGCATGCTCATTCTTTCTCTTCGAAATAGATGTTCGTTCCCCGTCGGGCCTCCGGCTCGCGACCCATCGAAATCCAAAGGTAGTGGGCGTTAGCGGTTGCCGCGATGCCCAGGCAAACCGAGGCGGCCAAGCAGCCAGCGAGCAAGCGATTCATGAGACCTTTTCTCCACGAGGATGGATGTTGAGGCGTTATCGCCACGTCGTGCGTCCCCGTCTATGATATCGACTCTGCATCAACAGTCCCTGACCAAGATCGCGAATCCGTTCCGACGAGCGCGACCCGACCTTTCGTCTCGAGAGACTCGCTCGACGGAAGTCCCTGCAATCTGACCGAGTCCCGCGATCCCTGGAAAGGCATCCTGGCACGTGGGCCAAGCTATGAAACGACCGATGCCAACGAGGCTCAGGTCTGCCATGTGATGAAGCGATGTGTCTGCGGGGCTTGGCGCTGCGGCGAAGATCCGCTGGCCGGGCAATCCTTCGAGCACCGACGGGCTCGAACGATGGTAGCCAATTGGGCATAAATCAACAGGCTGCGAGACGGACAACATCCGCAGTCGACGCTTTCCGGCTAAGAATGTATCGGCTATACCGAGATAATCAAATCCTGCGATCGCTGTCCCGAAGGCGGTTGACTAACCGGCCGCTTCCATTTGTTTCATCAGCGACCGAGTCAGTTCGGGATGGTCGCCGGCGATATTGGCTGTCTCATGCGGATCGGTTTCGTGATCAAATAACTCAACGAAGGCTGGAGGCGAGTCGGACCGGCGGCGGTCACGCCACACGACCAGACGATAGCGGTCGGTACGCATCGTGTAACCCATCAAATGTTTCTCGAATAGCTCACGGTCCCATTGATCGCCCTGTTGATCGATGATCCGAGACTCGACTTCTTGGATCAGTGGTCCGAACCAGGTTTCCCGCATCTCTTGCGACAACGGGTTCGCCGCCCATTCTCGCATCGCAGGATTAGGGTACTGGCTAAACACGGCCTGCTTCCATGGCTGGTGGGGGTTATCCAACAGCGGCTTGAAGCTGCGTCCCTCTACGTGTAATGGCACATTCACACCCGCCAGCTCACATAACGTCGGAAAGATGTCAACGAGCTCTACCAGGGCATCGGTTTTCACTCCGCGCGTCCTCATGTCGGGCGTCCATATCATCAGCGGGACGCGTGTGGCAATTTCATAGTTGGTAGCCTTTCCCCAAACTCCCATGTCGCCAAGATGCCAGCCGTGATCACCCCACAAGATGATGATCGTATTGTCTCGCAGCTTGGCGTCGTCGAGTGCCGAGACCAACTTGCCGACTTGGGCGTCGACGTAACTGGTCGATGCCAAGTAGGCGTGCTTAAGAGTTCGCGAAAGCTCATCGCCGATCGGCCCCGATTTTGGGATGCCCGCTCGCGTGCGTAACTCGAATGAGGCGTGCAATCCCATCGTGGCGCCATCGACGGGAGGTTCGGTGTGTGCCGCCATCGGGATCTGATCACGGTCGTAGAGATCCCAGTATTTTTTCGGCGCACACCAATTGAGATGGGGCAATTTGAATCCCATCGCCATGAAGAAAGGCTTGTCCGTTCGAGCCATCTCTTTCATCGTCTCGATAGCAACCTGCGTGTTGTAGCCGTCGGCGTAGGCCGTGTCGGGGACGTCAGCGGATTCATAAGCCGGACCGTTGGCTAGCCCGCGTTTGGCCGCTTCCCCATACTTTGCGGTCATGTCTTTGAAGTTTTGGTTCCGCAGCCGGATGTTTTCCGGTAACGCGTAGCCTCCGGAGGGTCTTTTCAAGCCGGCAATCTTTGCGACCGGATCACGACTCCATGAGCGTCCCTCATCCGTGTCACCTGAATGGAAGATTTTGCCGCAATACGCCGCCGCGTAGCCGTTGGCAATCAGGTGCTCGGGAAGGGTCAAGATATCCGGTTGCAACTCACGCAATCCCACATAGTTGTGAAACAACCCGGTACTTTCGGGCCGTTGTCCGGTCATCAAACTGGCGCGAGAAGGGCGACAGATCGCCTGTTGGCAGTAGGCTCGATTGAACAGCAATCCGTCCGCAGCGAGTGCGTCCAAATTCGGGGTGGCAGCGACGGGTGAATCGTAGCACCCTAGCTCCGGCCGCAGATCGTCCACGGCGATGAACAAAATGTTCGGTGGTTCCGCGGTGAAGCTCGTGCAGGCATTCATTGCCAGGCAGAAGCAAAATGAAAGCGAAAGCGTAATCTTCATAAGGTCGTAGGGAAACAAGGAATGAAAATCGTCGTTGTTGTCAGGTAGTGCGGCTACACCACAAACATACAAGCCCGACTCGCAACGACGTGTTGATCTAGTCGTTCAGGCAACCCGAAGCGTGAATCAGGACCCTGTTGATGTAAATTGATGGCAACTTGGTCCTCGCTGACGCTGTTCGGGTTACCGTTCATTCAACACGCCGGTCAGCGAGGACATCCTTGATCACGTGACCATGCACGTTCGTTAACCGGCGTTCCAGACCATTGTGGTAGTAGGTGAGTCGTTCGTGATCGAGTCCCATCAGGTGCAATAACGTCGCGTTGAAATCGTAAACACTGGATTCATTCACGGCGGCCTTGAAACCAAACTCATCGCTCTCGCCGTAGCTGAAACCTTTCTTGACCCCCGCGCCGGCGAGGAAGCACGTGAACGCATCGGGGTTATGATCGCGGCCGGTTCCGTTGGCTTGCAAGAACGGCATTCGACCGAACTCGGTACACCACACGACGAGCGTGTGTTCCAACATGCCGCGTTGCTTCAAATCGGCGATCAAGGCGGCGGTCGGTTGATCCATGATCTCCGCCTGCATCGCATGCGTTCGCTTGATGTCGCTGTGCGAGTCCCAGTTTGTGATGCCGTTGCCGCCGGCCGGGTCGCTGCCGTTGAACAGTTGAACAATTCGGACTCCCTTTTCGAGTAATCGCCGCGCGAGGATGCAGTTGTTCGCGTAAGCTTTTTTGAGCTCCGAACCGGACTGGGTTCCGTAGGCGTCGTGAACGTGCTGCGGCTCGTTGGCGATATCCATCACCGAGGGCACTGAAGTTTGCATCCGACCGGCGAGTTCGTAACTGGCGATTCGGGCGGCTAAGTCGGCGTCGCCTGGATATTGCCGCATGTGTTCGGCGTTGAGCCGTTGCAACAAGGAAACACTCGCTCGATCCGAGGACAAATCGTAACCAGCGGGCCGGCTCAAGTTGGCCGGTGGATTGGCGGCGGTGAAGTCGGTGCCTTGAAACGCGGCGGGCAGAAAGCCCGAGCCGAAGTTGTTCTTGCCACTCCGCGCGAGCCCCCGCGGATCGTTGATCGCCACGAAAGCGGGGAGTTCATCGGTCTCGCATCCGAGCGCGTACGTCACCCACGCTCCGAACGAGGGAAAACCTTCCATCGTGAAACCGGTGTTGAAAAAGTTCTCGCCCTGTGGGTGCGCGCTTGTTTGCGTACTCAACGAATGAACGAAGCTGAAGTCGTCGACCAACTCGGCCAGATGTGGCAAGAGATCCGAAACCATCTTGCCGGATTGGCCGCGTGGTTTGAAATCCCAAAACGGCTTGGCGATGTTGCCCGTCGGTCCTTCGAACGTCACCTCCGGAATTCCGGGTGGTTTCTGGCCGTGGAGTTTCGCCAGTTCCGGTTTGTAGTCGAACGTATCGAGATGACTGACCGCGCCGGGGCAATAGATCACCAAAACTTGCTTGGCAGGCATTTCGAAATGGGGTTTCCGCGCGGCATACGGTTTCTGCTCGTCGATCATCGGACGGATCGGCCCGACGTCTGCGGTGGTATCCGACGCCAACAATTGATCTTGCGATAGCAACTGAGATAGCGAGATCGCACCCAATGACATGCCGGACTGACCGAGGAACGATCGACGGTCCAACAATGATCGGCCGATGGAAGAAATGTTTTCAGAATTCATGGGGACTTTCCTACGGCACGAATGCCAATTCATTGGTATTGATTAGGGTTCGGCAAAGCAGTTCGAGTCCTTGTTCTTGAGCGAACTCGGTCGCGAACTTCCGCTCCGCCTCGGTCGGATCCCGGCATAGCAACAGTTCAAAACAACGACCGACTTGATCGACCAAATTCTGTCCCACTTCGGCGGCTGCCCGTTGCGCCAAGATTTCAGATTGCGTGACAACGAAGTCGCTGTTCATCAAGTTCAATGCCTGCAGCGGTGTAGTCGACACGGGACGTTTGGCTTTGATTTGACCGCAATCGGGAAAGTCAAAGGCGGTAAAGATTTGGTCGTCGACGCGTCGCATGCGTTCTTGATACAGCATCCGACGCCAAGTTTCGCGACCGTGATTGTCAACGACTTCCCACTGGGCATAACGTTTCTTGACGTTGTGAATTCGATAACTCGGACCACCGATCGAAACGTCGAGCGTGCCGGACGCTTGCAGGATCGAATCTCGGATGACCTCCGCTTCGACGCGTCGTGGGGGAAAACGCCAAAGCAATTGAGTCGAGGCATCCTTGGCGAGTCCGATTTCACGGGGCAGACTCGATTGCCGGAACGCCTGCGACAGGACGAGTCGGCGAATGAGTTGTTTGATCGACCAACCCGATTCGATCATGCCGACGGCCAGCCAATCGAGTAACTTCGGATGCGTCGGCTCGGCGCCCGCTTCGCCGAAATCGCTCGGTGTCGCGACGATGCCACTGCCGAACACGTGGTGCCAAACCCGATTGGTGATGACACGTGCGGTCAACGGGTTGTCGGGGTGAACCAGCCAATCGGCAAACGCCTTGCGGCGCACCGGCCCCGGTGCATCGGGAGGAATCGCCAACTCGCCATCGAAGCGTGACGGTGCCGCGGCGAAAACTTGGTCCCGCGGATTTTCCGGACTGCCACGCGATAGGACAAACGTATCAACGGGATCGATGAACCGAGCCACAAAAGCGGGCTGCGGCCCCCCGGTCTGCATCGCCGCGATGATGGTATCGATTGTCTCCATCGCGACTCGACGCTCTTGGTCCTCTTGGGCACGCTGTTTCATCGCTGACGTGCTGCAGAACGGTTTCCATTTGCCCGACTCATCTTGCGTTTCAAGGCGAAACTCTCCGTACTGGATCCGGTGGAGTCCTTGGACGAAATCGGTTTCCAGATAGTCTTCACGATTGGAGCTGATGCGGATCCGATCGATCGAGACGGGTTTTGGAAAATGGAATTCCACCCAAGGTCGTTCGGGAGAATCCGCGGGCGCGGTCGCCTTGAATTCCTTGGCACCGAAAGCGTTGTTGACCAAATTTTTTGCCGACATGCCTTGGTTGATCGTCGCGGGATTCTCGACGATCGTGGTTCCAAACGACGCGAGTGCGACGTTTTGCGGCGACGCGTTGTCGTTACCAGGGGTCTCGATGATTTCGAGCTCATCGGCTAGCACCGTTCGACCCGCAAACGCGATTCGCAATCGCTCCACGCGGCGGCTCGGAAAATGAATTTCCTGGTAGCCTGTCCAATCTTCGATCCATGCCCCGCCGTCACGACGCAATTGCTGACGTTGGTGATCCAACTGCGATTTGAGTTCGCGTTGACGAATCACTCGAGGATCGCTCGCTGGAAGCTCCGGAAAACGACTTCCGAACTCGACGTCCTGGAAGACGGCTGACATCGCGTAGTAGTCTTGGATCGAGATCGGATCGAACTTGTGGTTGTGGCAGCGAGCGCACCCCACGGTCATTCCCATCACCGACGCGCCGACGGTTTGCAGAATCTCGTCCATGCGGTCGGCCCGGGCTTGGCGGCGTGCCGAGGGTTCGGCGCCCACCGTTGCCGAAGGAACGTGAGGTCCGGCTACCAAAAATCCGGTCGCCTCACCACTTGCCGACAAATCACCGGCGAGTTGTTCCCGTACGAACTGGTCATAGGGTTTGTCTTCGTTGAAGGCTTCAACGACGTAGTCACGGTACATCCACGCGTTCTTGCGATACAGATTACTTTCACTCCCGTTGGTTTCCGCCCATCGGATCACGTCGAGCCAATGCTGTGCCCAACGTTCCCCGAAATGAGGTGAGCCGAGCAGTTCTTCGACCAGTTCCGTGTACGCTCGTTCGGGCTCGCGCTCGTGGTCTTCCATGAAGGCGGCGGTTCGTTCGGGCGTGGGAGCCAAGCCGGTCAAGACGATCGAGACCCGCCGGATCAACGAACGCGGATCGGCCGGTTCGCTCGATGACAAGCCCGCAGCGGTCAACCGTTCTCGCAGAAAACCGTCCACACTATCGTGGGCAAAATGGTCTCGCAGCGGTTGAAATGACCAATGCTCCAGTTCCTCTTCAACGACCTGATCCATTTGCCCGGGCCACGCGGCACCCTGCTCGATCCATCGTTTTAAGAGTGAGATTTTTTCATCCGGCAATCTCTCTTCATCGGGTGGCATTTCCATCCCAGCATCCGAATGAGTGACCACATCGATGAGATAACTCTTGTCCACTCTTTTCGGGACGACCGCGGGTTGCCCGTAGTCGCCGCCACGCAAAAGGCTGACTCGTCGGTCGAGCCGCAGGCCGGATTCCTGTTCGTCCTCGCCGTGGCAATACGAACAATGCTCTTCAAAAATCGGCGCGATGTCACGTTGGAAATCAATCGAGTCGGCTGACAGACCGACCGTCGCCAACACAAAGATTGAGAAAGAACCGAGGAGTCTAATAGCCATCAGGCTTTCCCGTTTTGTAGATGGTTTGAATTTCGTCAGGCTCAAGCGCGGTGTTGTAAACCGCAAGTTCATCGATCACGCCGTTCCAATTACGAACCGCGAACCAGGGCGAGGGGCGAAAGGGTTGACCCCAATTGCCGATTTCGGAACGACCGATTCGAACTCGATCGACGTAGAACTCGTCCGTGATGACTTCGGAAGCGACTTCCTTGCCGTTGACGTATTGTCGAACGATTCGTTTGACGGGATCGTAAACGGCGACCAGGAAAAACCAGTGACCGGATTGCGAGGGTTCCCAAATCGGTGGCGTGTAATAGACACGATGTTTGCCGGCGTCTTTCACGATTTGATTGTCGTATTGACTACGAACAAGAACGTCTTGCGTGTCATCGACCATCACCGAAAACATCATCCTGCCGTCGTTGCGAATTTGCCAGTGTGGTTCACCGTTCTCATATCCGTCACCCATGAATAAAGCGTTGTAACGGTGCTCTAAGTCATCGATCCGCGCCCAGCACATCATCGTGAAGGCCTCGAATTCGCCGTCGATTCGCACGCGGACACGCGATCCCGGTTGGTCAAACTTTATACCTGTCGAACGTCGACCGAATCGACCTTCGGTCCATTCCACGCCACCGACAAGGACTCCGTCGCGATCGTGTAGCGCCCCGGCGAGGTTGGGGACTCGTCGACCGGGTGGCACTTCAACAATCGGATAGTAGGCGATCAGCCTCGGATCGTTTCGATATTGCTGAGACGCTTTGGTCCAGACCGCGAGACGCTCTTGTTGTTCCGCCTCGTTTCGGCGGCGCACGTCGGCGATTGTGCTGACTTCCGAAAGGGAAACGTTGCTTGAAAACTCACCGACGAGCGATTGGCGATCACCGGTCAACAAACGTTTTCCGTGATGCATGCCCCCGCTCAATTCGACTTCGCCGTCGAGGACCTCGACTCGCGCCGCCTCGGCGCCGAATTCGACAGCAAATTCGGTCCCCAGGTCAATGATCTCCGAATCCGCCACTTTGACGACGAAGCCTCGAGCCACCGGGGGAACGTTCGCCCGCAAGCGGCCCGAATGCAATCGCGTCGACCAATCCGATTCCAGCTCGATCTTGGCGGGCCCTTCCACCACGACCGAAGCCCCGCAAAAGAAATCGATCTCCATCACGCCGGCAAGGAACTCCACCGAACCAGTCGCCAGCAAGTCTCCTTCGAGCAATCGCATTCCCGGTTCTGGCCAACGAATTCCCACAATCCGGCGGAGCGTTGCACAGCCGGCCAATTCTGTTTCTTCCTCAAGCTGATCGATCGTTGCGAGCTGGTCGACAATGGCAGGGTTGATTTGTCGTCGCCCGACTTCGTAGGCGCCCCAACCACATGCCAGCAATAGCGACGCGGCCGCAGCGTAACGAATCCAACGCATTGCTGCCGGCGAAGACGGTTTCGTCTGTTCCCGATCGTTCCGCTGGACGGTCGCGTTCGTCTCCGCGATTTCTCGCAAAGTGGCGTCGAGTCGCACGAGCTCTTGGAAACGCTGACGCGCCTCCGGTGACGCTTTCAGTTTCGCCTGCAACGCGTCCGAATCCGATGGCCCGATCCGGTTTTCTAGCCACATGCCGATCCATCGATCGAGCGATGGATCGTTTGAATTCGGGACGGACATTCAAACACCCTCCGCCGCGATGGCTTTGGTGACACATTCCGCAATCCCGGCTCGGAGTCGTTGGATCAGCTTGTAAAACGCGGATTCGCTTCTACCGGACTGCGCCGCGACTTCACGCATTACCACGCCCGGCGAGTGCACCTTTAAAAGCATGTCTTGCTGTTCAGGGCGAAGTTTTTGGATGCACTTTTCGACCACTTGGCGATAATCGACCGCGTGAGCGAGCGATGAGGTGTCATCGCTCTCGGCCGCGATCAATTCCCACAGTTCGTCGTTAAAAACTTGCGGAGACTTTTGAATCCGCCGTCGATGATTGAGCGCCTGAAATCGGGCGATCGTCAAGAACCACCCGCCGAACGCGGTGCCTTCCTGGAACTCATCGAACTTTCGCCATGCCACCAAGCTTGCCTCCTGGATCACGTCATCGACGTCATTCCAACTTGGCAACAAGCCACGGAGAAAAACGCGGACTTGCGGTTCGTGTTGGACCAACAAACGCACGAATTCCTCTCCGTCGTCGCGTTTGGGGGGGCTCGAAAGGTCGTGAGTTGGCCTGTCCATATGAATTCATGTCTGGCGACGCCGGATTTGGACAACTCCGGTCAAAAAAATTGTTTTCGACGAACGGTTCAGGCGACCCGCAGGGCAACCGTGGGGGCCAGCCCCGGGGCTTGCCAAAATTGATCCTATCGTTACCGGTCCTCCCCGCGACCGCTGGCCCACGCCGACGACACCGGATCGGGGCGATCTTGATTCGAAACGTGCCACTGCTTGGCGACTCGGTGTGAATCGGGCGCGAGGAGACGTCGGACTGACCTTGGGATTTCGATTCAGCGTGCAAGGTATTCCAGGCGACGCTGGGCTTGATCGTTCTTGCCGACCTTGAATCCGATTCGCAGGTCGGACGGGTCGGAATCCTCGCGGCCCAGGAAATCCAGCAGATGCACGGCGGTGCCCAAGATACTGGTGGCTTCCGGATCGTTGTCGGCTTTGGTTAATGCCTGACGCAAAGTCGGCCAAGGGTCAAAGGAATCATCGACGATCGCTAAAAACTCTGCCGCGCGGGCGGCCACCAAAGGTTGTCGTGATTCGACCAACGGTCGTGCGGCATCAGCCAACTCCGCGGCTTTGGGTCCGAATTGGCTCGCGGCGGTCAATGCCCAATACCGTTGCCAAGGATTTTTGTTCGACAACTTTTTTCGCAACTGCGACTGGACTTCGACGAACGGCTTCAACGCGAGGTTGGCCGTGGCCAACAGATTACCGATCTGTTTTCGGCGCGATTGCCCGAAGGCGACCGGATTCTCCATCGCTCGTTCGTACAACACGGCTTCCGGATACAGACTCAAGTCCGGCATCGCTTTGAGACGTTCCATCAATCGCGTTCGCATTTCAAGGAGCGTCTGATGATGCGTCGGATCATCGGCCAAATTTTTGACTTCGTGCGGATCACTCGAAAGATCGAACAACATTTCGGCCGGCTTGGGCCGGAAGAACTGACCCTGCACGGCATTCAGTTTTCCGTCGCCGTGAAGCTCGCGCCACTGCCGGAAAGCCAACATTTTATAGCGGTAATTGTTTTGTAAGCCGTCGGGCAGATAGCCTTCGAAGTTACGCATGTATTTCCAATCGCCGAGTCGCAAGGTTCGAATCATCTCGGATTTTTCGTCGAAGCGATCCGCGTAGCCGAAAGCCTCGTTTCGCTGATCGACCTCGGCGGGATCGATTCGGGCTCCCAAGAAAGCCTTGCCGTCGATGCCTTCGGGTCGTTCGGTGCCGGCCAGGGCCAAAACGGTGGGGCCGAAGTCGACAAACTCGACAAACCCGGTCGTGCGACTGCCCAGCTCTCGTTTGGCCAAATCTTTGAATTGATCCGGCACACGAATCACCAGCGGGACGTGCAGGCCAGACTCGTAGGGATAACCTTTGCTGCGCGGCAGCACCCCGCCGTGGTCCCCGAAGTAGAACACAAAAGTGCGTTCCAACTGACCGGCCGCTTTCAAATCGGCCAAAACACCACCGACCAAATCGTCGATGATTTTCATGCGATCGTGATAACGAGCCCGCGTGTAGCGAAACAGCGGCGTATCGGGAAAGTAAGGCTGCAAGTTCACGTCCGACGAAGCCGTCTGATTGGGCGTCTGCATGTCGTCGCTGGAGAAATGCAAGCGGCTTTCGTGCGAGTCGGTAAACGTTCGAACATGGAAGAAAGGCGTCTGCTCGGTCGGCCGATTTTTCCAACTGGCGTTCCTGCCGGATTCGTCCCACGGCTGCGACTCGGACGTGGCATTGTAGTCTTCTTTTGCATTGTTGCTGGTGTGGTAACCCGCTTGGCGCAGATAGGCGGGAAACATTTTCAAGCCCGGCGGCATTTCGGCGAGCTTGCTTCTGCGATGAAATTGCGTTCCGATCCGTGGGCCGTAGCACGACGTGATCAGCGTGGTGCGGGCGACGCTGCAAACCGGCGAGTTGGAGAACGCGCGCTCAAAGGTGATGCCGTGGCCGGCCATGGCTTCGATATTCGGCGCCGCCGCGCCGTCCTCGTCGAAATGCCGCAAGTAGTGTTTCGAGTTGTCCTCGGACATAATCCAGAGGATGTTGGGGCGATCGTCGGCCGTCGCGTCGGTCGTGGGAACCAACCAGCAAGCTGCGAAACCGAACAAAAAGAGACGAGATGCGAACGACATGGAATCGAGTATCCGAGGCGGGAAAGAAGGGGGAATGCGTGGCCCATTGTAAACGCGCCGCCGCGAAGCTGCGCGTATTGGTGTTGGTCGTGCTGGGCATCTCGGGTGCGACAGGCATCTCAACGGCTACCGATACCCAGGGCGATGGGGCACCGCCGCTGACGCTGGAGACGCTGTATCATCCCGAGCAGAAGCATGACTACGACGGCGAGCTTCCCGAAGCCAAATGGATCACCGAAAACGACGACGGGTCCCGGCGTGCGAGGTTGATCGTTCGCCGCGACTTGACCTGGATGACCTTCGACCCGTCGACCGGTCAGCAGTCACCATGGGACCTCCCGCAACAACTGGCCGACAAGATTTCGGCTTTGGATTCGGTGACCGAAAAGCAGGTCACGTCGGCCGTGGATCGTGCGATCCGCTCGATGGAATCGGTCGACCAAGCGGTGCTGATTCGGGTCGGCAAGTCGCTGGCCGTCGTCCGAACGGACCGACCCGCCAAGTGGTTGACCCGCGACGCGTCGACCTGGAACGACGTGACGTTGGATCCGACGCAAAGCCGCGTCGCGTATACCAACGAGGGCGACTTGTTCGTCGTCGACGTGGAATCGGGACGATCCCACCGCTTGACCGATGACGCATCGCCGACGCTGCTGGACGGGCGTCTGGACTGGATGTATCAGGAGGAGATCTTCGGACGCGGCAACTACAAAGGCTTTCGCTTCAGCCCCGACGGGATGTGGGTGGCGATGCTGCGAATCGACACGTCGCGGATGCAACCTTACACGCTGGGGGATTCCCTGTCCGATCGTGGGGCCGGCGTCGTGCGACGTTACAGCAAAGCTGGCGACGAGATCCCCCACGCGGCCTTGCTGTTGTGGGATCTCCGTCGCATCGACCAAGGTCATTGGCCGACGCCCAAGTTGCTGGCACAGTCCACGCCCGAGGCGCCGCAAATCATCACGGGCATGTGGTGGCACCCGTTTTCGGCAAAGTTCGTCTACAGCATCAGCAACAGAAGACAGACTTGGCGGGAAGTCCGCTACGTCGACGAAGACTACTTCAGCGGCCGGACGAGTCATCAAAAACGCTGGCTTCGCGAAGACAGCCCGGCTTGGGTCGAACCGCCCTCCGACCCGACGTTCTTGAACGACGGCGGAATCATCTGGCAGAGCAACTTGCCGATCGGACGAAGCCGACTGTTTCGGCTGCGGAGCGGTGGCAAGACGGTGACGCCGATCACGCCGGACGATTTCGACGTGCGGGAGTTCTTTGTCAGTAGCGACGGCTCGTTCGCGATCCTCAGCGGCGGTGACAACGGTGACACGTCGCATCAACACGTTTACTTGGCGGACTTGTCGGCAGCCGGCGGATCTCCGCCGGTGTTGAAAAAGCTGACCGGCGGCCGGGGTGGCTGGAACACGGCGATGCCCAGCCCCGACGGCCGGTTTTTGTTGATCCGGCACAGCGACAGCAACACGCCGCCACGTCTGACGGTGCGGCCGAGGCCGAAAGCGTCTGGGACCGATGGCCACGAACTGACAGGCGAACGGCTGATCGGCACGACCCGGAAATCCGCGCCCGGCGGCTGGATCGAGAACGAGGTCTTCAAAATCGAGACACCCGACGGGATCCGGTTGCCGGCGATCTTGAAAAAATCGCCGTCCGCGTCGCCGATCGATCCGGGACCGGTCCTCATCGAAGTCTACGGCGGTCCCGGCGTCCCGATCGTTCGCGACCGTTGGGGCGGCGTCAAAGCGATGGATCACGAACGTTTGGCACGCCAGGGGATCTCGGTCTTGACGGTCGACAACCGCTCCAGCGGGGGCCGTGGGATCGCCGACACGTGGGCCGTCCGCGGCAAATTCGGAGCGACCGAGCTGGCCGATTTGCTCTCCGGCGTCGACCGGTTGAAACAGCAGGACTGGGTCGACGCCGACCGGATTGCGATTCGCGGCTGGAGTTTCGGCGGCTTTTTGACGCTTTACGGCATGGTCCACAGCGATGCTTTCGTCGCCGGAATCGCCGGCGGTTCGGTCACCGATTGGCGGGAGTACGATTCCTTTTATACCGAACGATACATGGGACTGCCGGAGGAAAACCCGCAGGGCTACGCCGATCATTCTTTGCCGAGTCTCGCCGGACGACTGACCGGTCGGGTGTTGCTGATCCACGGCGAAAGCGACGACAACGTCCACCCATCGAACACGCTGCGGATGGCCGAAGCGTTGCAAAAAGCGGGCAAACCGTTCGACCTGATGATATATCCGGGGGCCGCTCACGGCGTGACCGACCCCGCCCAAGCTTGGCACTTGGCCCGCACGACCGACGAATTTTTGCGTCGCTATTTGACGCCGCGAAATGCGCCTTGATTTAGGCGACAAAGCCCTATCGCCGGCGACACCCAGCCGCTATCTTACGCGACTCGAAATTCAGCAGATTTGTGGAGAAACCTAACATGTACGCCATCTTTACCGACGGCGGGCGACAGTATCGCGTCGAACCAGGCATGGAACTGGACGTCGACTTCCGCGAGATCGCCCAGGGCGAAACGCTCACCTTTGAAAAAGTCATCGCCATCGGCGGGGACGACGGCTTGAAGCTGGGAGCTCCGACGGTCGACGGTGCGACCGTGACCGCGTCGGTGCTCGGTGCGAAGCAGGACAAGAAGATTTACATCCAAAAATTCCGCCGTCGAAAAAACAGTCGGCGCCGAACCGGTCACCGCCAGATTCACACCCGAATCAAGGTCGAACAGATCAACGGCTGAGTCCGTTCAGATGTTTTTTGCCGCTCTGAAACCCCGTCCGCGATCCGCCGACGGGGTTTTCTGACGATTGATCAGCTTCCTTCGTTCGTCATCGACTGCGAACGGTCAAAACTCATGAACGACCCGCAGCGGAAACGCTTTTGAAAGTGGGCAGACTAGTCCCATCTCCTTGTTTCAAAGCGATCTCGACCGATCGAGATCTCCCGCACAGACGCCTGCATCACCAAAGCGTCGCTGGTTCGAATCGGAGCCGGATCGGTCGACGCGGAATGGAAGCCCGAAATCGCCCGGGAAGTGCACCCTGATTCGTGGCGACCGGGCGAGGCTTCGCGACCGCTTTAGAGGTCCGCGATCAGGCTTTCCATTTCGGCAATCTCCTTGCGTTGTGTCTCGATGATCTCGTCGGCCAGCTCACGCACCCGAGGGTCGCTGATCTCGGCCCGTTCGCTGGTCAAGATCGCGATCGAATGGTGTGGGATCATCGCTTTCATCCATGACACATCTTGAACGGTTTGTTGGCTGCGGACGAGGTACAGTGCTCCGGCAAAGACCAAGAGGCTGGTGAAGAAAATGCCGACATTGGTTTTTTTGTTTTTGTACATGCCCAGCATGAAAGTCAGCATGATCACCGCCATGGTTGCTCCCATCAGCAATGCCATGTAGAAGCGTGTCTCGCTCCACCAAACGTGATCCCAGGCGTAGGTGTTCAAGTACATCAGCCCGTACATGACGACGGTGGAGGTGGCAATCATGCCGGCGAAGCGTTGATAAGACATCGGATGACCTTGTTGATGACCCGAACGGTGCATCGCATGCGAGTTCCGATTCGGGTGAAGTGAAATGGAGTTTGGCGAGGTGGGCGATTCTTAACCGAGATCGGACCGAAGCTTGCAAGCGATGTGCCAACAGGAGCCCTGGACGGGTATGTCGTTTGCACCTTTTGCCTATCGGCGCGGCCGACGAACGTACCTCCTTCCTTGCATCCAGAACCGATGGAGAGCCCATGCCCATTCGTCACCGAAAGACCTGGTTACCGGTCTGCCGAGCAAGGGGGACCACACGAACAATCAAGACGAGCGAGGTCATCGTCCTTGCCGAAACCGACGAACCGACGCCGACTGATTGGCCCGCCGGCATCCGTCGCCCATTCGACGTTTGTATTTCACCGAACGGGACAGCACTGTACGTCGCCGACGCTGCTCAAAACGGACGACTCAATGAGGACAACCGACATTTCGATCCAACTGTGCGATCGTGCCAGCCAGTGTGGCATCGATACGGGCGAGTTGGGTCTCGAACATCAGAAGCTCTCGGTAGGTTTCGATCAGCGTGAAGAAGTCTGTGCGATCGCCACGGTAGTCGGCGACGGCCAATCGAAGCGTGTCTTCGGTGCGCGGGATGATGCGGTCTTCGTAGAGATCACGTTGTTCGTGGAGGGCATCGGCTTGCATAATCAGCCGACGAATTTTTCCGTAAAGCTCGTCGCGCTCGGCTTCCAGCCGACGCGTCGTGCTGCTGGTCCGATGCGACGCTTCGCGAATGCCCGCGTTGATCTTCTCTCGCCAGATCGGCAGCGTCGTGCCTACGCTGAAGCTGAGATTGTCATTTCCGTCGGCGACGGGACTGATGACGTCGCGGCCGTCGCTGATCAGACCCCAATGGAGTCCCACGCTCAGGTCGGGATACTGTTGCAAACAGGCTAAGCGTTGCTTATCGCGGTCGCGTCGGATCTCCCACGCCAAGCCGCGTAGTTTCGGATTGCATCGTTCGGCGAGTGCGATCAGTGATTCCAGCTGCTGCGGCGTGTCGGCGATCCCGAGCTCGTCGGACGCTTCGGGCAACAAACCCACGGGATGTTGTAGCAGCGTCGCGAGATCGGCTTGGGACATCTGCTTTTGCTTGCGAAGCGTGATCAATTGTTCGTCGAGCCGATCGTTTTCCAGGCGGGCGCGCAAGACGTCTTGTTGGGACCCGCCACTGCGATAGCGGGCCTCGGCGACTCGGGTCAGGTCAGCAACCAGATCTTTGGTTTGTTCGATGATGGTGATCGCCCGGGTGGCGAACCAGACTTCGTAATAGGCGAGCCGAACGGATTCGGTGATCTCCCGTGCGATCGCATCGACTTCCGCTTGGGCGATCTGAACTTCCCGGCTGGCAATGACCGCCTTCGTCTTCAGCTTGTCCGGGAAAGGGATCGCCTGACTGACGGACATTTGATTTCCGACCCGTCCGCCGGCGGTTTGCAGGGCGTTTTCAGACAAGGGCCAAAACGTATTGTCGAACCTCGGATCGGGAAGCGCTTGGGCCTGGGGGATCACGTTGGTCGCCGCCGCGACACGTTGTCGAGCGGCGAGGAGTTTCGGGTGACTTGCCAGGGCAGCGTTGATGAAATCATCGACGGACGCGGACGGGGAATCGGCACTAGGGGAGGCTGCGTCTGGAGAGCCCGAAGGATCGGCCGCGGCAACTTCGTCACTCTCTTTGCCTTGTGACTTCCGGTCGCCCGTCGCCTCGTCGTCGCTCGGGTCTGCGGCTGTTCCGTTCCCCGTTTCCCGCGTCTCCCCCGTGTCGGGCGGATCGAGTTCCGTCGGGTCAGCGGGGTCTTGTTCATCGACATCAATCAGCATTTCCGCGAAGACGTCGTCGGTGTAGCCGGCCGGTCGAACCGCTTCGGCGTTGTCGCGGGTGGGTTGTCCCTGCTGTTCTCGCACGGCGACCGGCGCGACCGCTGCCGGCACCGGGGGGGCCGAATTCGCGGTGTCGGCCGCGACAGGAACCGTTCTCCGGGTCGCGCATCCGGACACCGATGCGGCGATCCATGCCGCCATCAGCAGTCGTTTGGCGGGTTCATTCCCGGGCGTCCGTTTTCGCCGTTTCATGGCGATAGAATCCTGATTCGCATTGAATCCCGGTCCGGCTTTCGATACAGTCGATAGACAGTGCAGAGGTATCTTTTTCGGAAGGTCACAGTGAGCAACTCCCCCCTAATTCGCACCGCCGTCAATCTTTGTCTGATC
>CAYVRC010000062.1:0-10594 GCA_964453205.1 uncultured Pirellulaceae bacterium
CTTATTATCTGCACGCTTTGATCCTGAAAAGCACGCTCGGGTTTCTAGCGTTGATGGCGTTGCGATTGTTTGCGCTGGCTCCTCGAGGACAAGGTTCGTCGTCGTCGCGCGGGATCTGGGTTTTACTGCTGCCTTCGCTGGTGATTCTGTTGGTGGCCAGTTTGAAAACGGGACTGAACCATCACGGGAGATACATTTTGGTGTGCATTCCGTTTTGGTGCGTTTGGGTGTCGGGGGTTTTTGATTCCCGAGCGAGGTTGGCTTTCCATCGTCCGGGTCATTCGCGGGCGATGCCCCGCAGCGTCGCGTGGATTTCCTGGTCGTTGTTGGTTTTGCACGTCACGTCCAGCTTGTTTGTTTTCCCGCACAGCCTGAGCTTTTTTCAGGTGGCGGTCGGCGGGCCCAGGCACGGCCCTGAATATTTGCTGGGAAGCAATGTCGATTGGGGACAGGATCTGCTTTGGCTTCGAAGGTGGCGGGACGAGCATGCCGACATTGCCGGCGAGAAGACGCATCTGGCCTTCGAGGGTCAATACAATCCTTTTGTCTTGCTGGATAGTGAAGGCGAGAAGACGATTTTCGATGACTGGCCCTTTGACGAAAACACATCCGACATCTTGATTCCCGTCGATGACACCTTCGCCATCTCGACGAACCTGTTGTTCGGCGTGCCGGTCGTGGCGGTGGACCGGTCGGGAGCCATGCGAATGATCGATCGATGCCCCTTTGAGTTCCTGCGATCGATCGAACCGATCGGATGGGCGGGTCATTCGATCCGGATCTATTCTGCTGAACAACTCAGCCGAGCGTACCGTGCCGCGCAGGCGTCGTCCGAAACGCACTAGATCGCGTCGGGGCCACGTTCACCGGTTCGGATGCGGACGCAGTCGTCGATCGGCAGGACGAAGATCTTGCCGTCGCCGATTTCGCCGGCTTCCCCGCTGCGTCCGCCCGTCAGGATGGCGTCCACCGTCGGCTGGACGAAATCTTCGTTGACGGCGATTTGCAGCTGCACTTTACGAACCAGACTGACGCCGCCGCTGCCGGAACGCTTGGCAGCCGATTGGCCCTTTTGTCGCCCGAATCCCTGACAATCGACGACGGTCAGCCGATGGACTTCGACGCCGGTCAGGGCCTCTTTGACCGCATCCAGCTTGGACGGCTGGATGATAGCGATGATCAGTTTCACGATGTTGTCAATTCAATACAGACCCGGACTTCGACCGGCAGGGAACGACCGCCGATCGATCGACTTCCGGACGGATCGCAAGTGGAAACCAAGCCGTCATCAACAGCAAGAGGGCACAAGAGAACGCCGAGCGGAGGGAAAAGCTCGGACGCAAGCCTTCGCGCCCGACGACACAGCCCTCGCCTCCGACGCCTTGGAAAAAACCCCGACCCGCACCGGATGAGGCGGACATCCGATGCGGGCTACCGGGGATCTTCTGGCCCAGGCAAGAGCCGAGAAGTTCAACTGGGTTGAGTGAGGCATCGCCCCTACCGAGTGCCCCGCCACCTGATCGGCCGAAGCCGATCGGGTGACGGAGCGCGGTGGGTAGAACCCTTTGCCGGAGCGGCTCAGGCGATCGCACCGCCGGCGACCGCGTCCGACGGATAGGCGTGCATGCCGTGCTCGGAGATGTCCAAACCGGCCTGCTCTTCCTCCGCCGAGACTCGCAACTGACCGGCGGCTTTGAGGGCTCCAAAGACGACGGACATCGTGGCGAACGCCCAGACGCAGATGACGACTGTAGCGATGGCCTGCACCGTGATGAAACCGCCACGCGTCATGTCATCCGCGGGGATGTCACCAAAGATGCCTGTGGCGATACCGCCCCAAACACCACACAATCCGTGAACGGGGAAAGCACCGACCGGATCGTCAATCTTCAACTTGTCAAGCATCATGATGCCCAGCACGACGAACGCCCCGGCGACGGCACCGATGATGATCGCTTCGAACTGGCTGATGCGATCGCAGTTGGCCGTCACGCCGACCAAACCGCCGAGCACGCCGTTGAGGGCCATCGTCAGGTCGGGCTTTCCGAACATGACCCAGCCAAGGATCATCGCGGCTACCGCACCGGCCGAGGCACCGATCGTGGTCGTCAGGGCGATGTAGGTCGTCGCTTCCGCGTTGATCGCACCCGAGTAGGTCAGCTGACTGCCGGGATTGAAACCGTACCAGCCGATCCAAAGGATAAAGACACCCAGGGCCGCGAAAGCGATGTTGTGGCCGGGCAAAGGCACGCTCTTTCCGTCAGCCGTGTACCTGCCCAACCTCGGGCCCAGGAACATGGCACCCGCCAATCCGGCGAATCCGCCGACCGCGTGAACCACGACACTTCCGGCGAAATCCTGAAAGCCCATCGCATCCAAGAAACCGCCGCCCCATTTCCAAGCACCGCTGATCGGGTAGATCAGACCGGTCAAAATCGCGCTGTACACCAGGTAAGCGCCGAACTTCATCCGTCCGGCAACCGCACCGGAAACGATCGTCGCCGCGGTCGCCGCGAAAGCGACCTGGAACAGGAAGTCCGCCGAGTTACTGGCGTACGCCCCGTCGCTGTAAGCGGGCGCGGCCGACCAAGTGCCGCTCACCTCGTCGACTTGCGCGTCGCGGCTGATCATCGACGACGGACTGCCCAAATAACCCTCGGCGATCCACGTCCCCGGATACATCAGCGAGTAACCGATGAACAAGTACAGAAGGACGCCGACGGAAAGATCCATCACGTTCTTCGCCAGAATGTTGACGGTGTTCTTGGCGGAGTTCAGCCCGACCTCCACCATCGCAAAGCCGGCTTGCATGAACAACACCAACACGGCACAGATGAACATGATCAGCGTATTGATCGTGTAATCGTTCTGGTCGTTGTAAGACAACGCTTCGACCGCGTCCCCGTCGTTCCAGCCCGCCGGGCTGGAATCGGCATCGCCGCCTGCGTCGGCAGCTTCTTCGGTCTCCATGACCTCGACCGCCTCATCCTGAGCAGAAGCGACCGTCGCAAGCGGCGCACCGACCCCCAACATCCCCACGAGGAGAAACAAACTGAGCCAAGAGGCTCCAAAGCAACTTTTCATTAAGACTCGCCTTCAACACGATGTGAAATCAAAGGAGCTGTCCGCATCGATGCGGAACGAAACGGCTCCCAAAAAACCGAAAGGATGAGCCTTGGTCGTTGATCCACACTGTCAGCCCCTGCCCGGGCCATCCATCGAATCGCTCGAAAACTGACGAGAGACGATCGACGAAACAACGCTCGTCGGGTGTGCATTGCACGCCCTGAGCCAGAATCGCCTCGGAAAAAGGCCGCGAAACCGTAAACCCTTTAAAAGAAACGGTTTATATTTTTTATTTTCTGTCCGCCGGCCCCGATTGGGGCGAAGAAAACGCGTGAGACGCCCAAGAAACAGGCACTCCAAGCAGGGCATCTGCCTGCGAAGCCGGCAACCGCGAGTTCGTCGAGCCGTCACGCGTCGAAGCAAAAGAGAAAGCGACGATCGGCCCGACTTTCGTCAGACCGACCGCCGCGTTCGCGGTGGTCGAGAAGATTTCGTCGCCCTGAAGCGACGCGCGGCTAGAACAAGAAGATCGTGTCGATGCCGAACGTGAATTGATCGTCGTCGCCGTCTTCCAAGGAGATCGTGTCAGCAGCCCCGAGGAAGGTTTCGTTGCCGTCGATCCAGTCCCAGCGGACTTCCGGTCGCACGATCACGTTCGCGTGCGGCTTGTAGTTGACACCCAGCGTGAGTGCATAGACGTCAAACGATTCGTCGTTCAGGTCAAAACCGTTCGCCACCAAGTTGTTGATGACCGCCAAGTCGGCATCGTCGCCGAGAAAACCGGTGCTGGCCGCCCCAACATTCCACCATTCGAAGCGGGCACCGAAGGCCAAGCAATCGCTGTAGGTGTAGATCAGGTAGTTGTTGACGCCAATGGTTTCGCGAACCGAAACGGCGGCATCGTTTTCACTGTCCAGCAAGTCGCTCTGGATGATGTACTGCAGGTTGTCGCTGACGGCAAAGTCACCGACGATCGAGTGCATGTATCCCTTTTCGGCTCCACCCTTGGCAAAGTTTCCCGCCACGGTGGCGTAAGTCACCGTCAAGCTGTCCGTCACGCCGGCCGAGACTCCGCCCAGGAACGCGTCGCCGTTGTCTTCGAAACCGCTGTCCCAACCCAAGACGTATCCGCCGTACAGGGTCAAGTCGTCCGCCGCGTTGTACGTCGCCAGGGCACCGGTGTGGGTGAAAGGCTCGCTGTTGTACATCGTGTACGCGTGGCTGTAGAAGAAGTTGTCCGGAGCGGCAACGACTTCCCATCCGATGATCGTGAAGAATTTACCGGCTTTGACCGACAAGTCCCCGTAACCCGCTTCGACGTACAACTGCGGGATCGCGTGACCGTAATCGGTACCGTTGTCCCAACCGTTGTCCCAGTGATCGTTGTCGATCCCGAAGGCCTGCGTGTCTTGCGAATCGGTACCGTAGACGTAGTCGATCCGTCCGCCGATGTCGAAGCCGTTGGAAGTGTCGATCGCCTTTTCGGCGTACAACCATTGCTGGTGCAACTGGACTTCATCGGGCCGGCTGTTGAACAAGGGCAACGCCGCGCTGTGATAACCGATCTGGGTCCACCCGCCGATCGAAAAGTTCCCGACCGTGCCGAACAACGTGAACGGATCGCCCAGGCCACAGTCACCTGACAGGCAACCGCCGAGCGGACATCCGCCGCCGCAATCACAACCGGTTTCGCAGGCCGGCATGCCGTCGCATCCGCCCATATCGCAGCCGCCCATGTCACAGCCGCCTTGCGGCACGACCGCTTCGCAACCGCAGACGGCTTCGCCGCAGTCACAGTGGCTGACTTGTTGGATCGCCGATCCGATTCCGGCCGGCTGAGAATACGCCTGCTGCCCTTGTGCGGCCGATGCGGAAGTTCCACAACAGATCGCAGCCAAGAGAGCGAGTTTGCTCATTTTCATTTTGGACTCCCCATCCATGTTTTTTGGCGATCGCGACAAGCGGCACAGGCTTACGGACGACGATGTCCTCGGCTACGCACACCCGCTTCGAACGACCACCGACCGCGAACACCACGGACTTGTGCTGTTTCACGCTAGGCCTATCCGAGTCGTCGACGGTCTCCACCTGAAAGACCCGACCATGAGTCTCCAGCCGTCAATCGTTTCTCGGTCGTTTTCCTAACGAGGCTATCGGCCGACCGGATCGTCAGAATTGACCGCACTGTCGCAACACGCAGAATCGTTTTGAACCAATCCCAGCGAAACTGGTAACCTGTGCCGATTACGGGGATTGATCGTCCGCCCGGGCGGCGGGCGGCAAACGAAGGCCGCGTCGCGCAGCAAAAAAACCGCCCGTCGCCAGGAGCGGCGACGAGCGGTTTTCGGTTCTTTGGTCAGAGCTTTCTGTCGTTCCGGCCCGAGTTGCCTGATGGTCGGATCAGCAGTGATTCGTCAGTTGGGATTGAAGACGTTTCGCTTCTATCTCCAGGCAGTTCAGTTGACAGCGACAAGACGCCGAAAGCGGATGGGGAGTTTCACCGGCAGCAATCGTGCCGCTGAACTCTCAGCCGGACGCTCCGACCGGGCCACCGAAGTGACCGGTCAGAGCAAAGCCCACATTCCGTACTTCGAACCTCTTGGACTACACCACTGCTGGCCTAGAACAAGAAAATCGTGTCCATGCCGAAGGTGAACTGATCGTCATCATTGTCTTCCAGCTGCGGCCCATCGATCGCTCCGAGGAAGTCGGTATTTCCGTCAACCCAGTCCCAACGGACCTCGGGACGAATGATGACATTGGCATTCGGGCGGTAATTCAATCCTGCCGTCAAAGCATAGACGTTGAATTCCTCGTCCGCCGGATTGTATCCGCCGGCAACGATGGCCGCAGCGGCAGCCGCGTCGGCACCGTCACCGACAAAGCCGGTGCTGTCGGCTTGAACTTGCCACCATTCGAAGCGACCGCCGATTGACCAGCAATCATTCAACGCATAGATCAAGTACTGATTGATGCCGAAGGTTTCGCGGACGTTCAGGCCTGCGTCGTCTTCGGAATCCAACAAGTCCGACTGGATGATGTACTGCAGATTGTCGCTGACCGCGTAGTCGGCGACGATCGAGTGCATGTAACCCTTCTCGGCTCCACCCTTGGCGAAGTTTCCAGCGACGGTCGCATAGGTCAACGTCAGATCGTCCGTCAGACCGGCGGAAACGCCGCCCAAGAACGCGTCGCCGTTGTCTTCGAAACCGCTGTCCCAACCCAAGACGTATCCGCCGTACAGGGTCAAGTCGTCCGCCGCGTTGTACGTCGCCAGGGCACCGGTGTGGGTGAAAGGCTCGCTGTTGTACATCGTGTACGCGTGGCTGTAGAAGAAGTTGTCCGGAGCGGCAACGACTTCCCATCCGATGATCGTGAAGAATTTACCGGCTTTGACCGACAAGTCCCCGTAACCCGCTTCGACGTACAACTGCGGGATCGCGTGACCGTAATCGGTACCGTTGTCCCAACCGTTGTCCCAGTGATCGTTGTCGATCCCGAAGGCCTGCGTGTCTTGCGAATCGGTACCGTAGATGTAGTCCATCCGTCCGCCGATGTCGAAGCCGCTCGAGGTGTCGATCGCACGCTCGGCGTACAACCATTGCTGGTGAAGCTGGACTTCATCCGGTCGGCTGTTGAACAGTGGCAGTGCGGCACTGTGATAGCCCAACTGAGTCCACCCGCCCATGCTGAAGCCGGCGACTTCGCCGAACAGCGTGAACGGATCATCATGGCAGCACTCGCCGCCGAACAGGCTGCAACCGCCCAGTCCGCAACCCATGCTGTCGCAACCGCTGTCGCAGCCACACGCACCGTCACAGCTGATTTCGCCACAACCACAACCGATCGTCTCGCAACCGCAGGTGACTTCGCCACAGCTGTCACAGCTGTCGCTAAAGCAACCGACTTGTTGGATTTGACCGTTGTCCGCCAGAGCTTGTCCGGCACTCATTCCGCAGGCGATTGCCGCCAGCAGAGCTAACTTAGAAAGTTTCATCTGTTTTCGAACTCCCCATTCGTGAAACGTAATCGTCGCAGGGCACCTTCCGTGGCACCGGGTTGTGATCGGTCGATCGATCCCCGTCCGAGTCCCGTGTCTGTTTGGCAAACACAATCCTCGGTTGAGACGTGCGTCTCATTCGCCAGCGAATTGAAATGGTCCCGACCTAACCGGATGCAATCACTTGATCGCGTTCGTCCGGCGGCGGGTCCATTTCGTTCCACACCCAAACGTCAGAGAGTCCTATCGTCGTCGGTTCCGCATCGGGCAGCAAAATGTTGGCAAACAGTGCGTCGAAACAGCCTGGGTGGTTCCTGAGGTGACTATCACACAGGGCGTGCCTGACGTAGCGGTCGGGACTGTCGTGTCGATGGTGCTCGTGCTGACGCATCGACGGGTCAGGCAAACCTTGACGATCGGACGGGAAATCGTCGCCGTGACGTGCCCGGCCGGGCGTCGGGCCGGCCGGCCGCCTACCCCGCCGACGTGTCTTCGGGCAAACTGATCGTGACGCTTCAACGAACACAGAGAATCCGACATGGCCCTTTGGCGATCGAGCAAAAAAACGACTCCCGGGACGCCCGAATCCCTGCCCCCCGAATCCCCGTCCCCCGAATCCCCGTCCCCCGAATCCCCGTCATCGGAATTTCGGTCCCCCGAATCGGCGGCGGGGTCGAACGAGGCCGATCCACAACCCTCCGGCGGCGGTCTGCTGTCGCGGATGCGCGGCGGCTTGCAAAAGACTCGCCGCGTCCTGAACACCGACATTCGCGACCTGTTCAAAAGCGATGGCAGCCTCGTCGACGACGCACTGCTGGAGGCCCTGTTCGCCCGCTTGGTCCGCACCGACATGGGCGGCGGCCCGGCCGCCACCATTCGCGACGAAATCGCGACCCGCTATCGCGGCCGTGTGGTTCAGTTCGATGAAGTCTTGGCCAGCATCGCCGAACAAACGCGACGCATGCTGGAGCAAGAAAAGACGGACATCCAATTCGCCGACCGACCGCCCACCGTGATCCTCGTCGTCGGAGTCAACGGAAGCGGTAAAACCACGTCGATCGGCAAACTCGCCAATCACCTGCACACCGGCGGCAAGAAAGTCGTCTTGGGCGCGGGCGACACGTTTCGCGCCGCCGCCGTCGAACAATTGACGATCTGGTCCCAGCGGATCGGATGCGAAATCGTCACGGGCAAGCCGCAAGCCGACCCGGCCAGCGTCGCCTTTCAAACCGTCGATCGGGCGATCGCCTCGGCGGCCCAGGTCGCCATCATCGATACCGCCGGACGGTTGCAGACGCAAAGCAACCTGATGCAAGAACTGAACAAGATCCGACGCGTCATCGAAAAGAAATGCGAAGGCGCGCCGCACGAGGTCCTGCTGGTTTTGGATGCCACGGCCGGGCAAAACGCGATCAGCCAGGCCAAAGGCTTTAGCGAAGCGGCCGGCTGCACCGGCATCATCCTTGCCAAACTGGACGGCTCGGCCAAGGGTGGCGTCGTCTTGCCGATCCGTGACCAGTTCCGCTTGCCCGTCAAATTCGTCGGCCTGGGGGAAGGCATCAATGACCTGGTCGCCTTCGATCCACAAGCCTTCGCCAACGGTCTGTTCCGTTAGAAACGAAACGGATCTGCAACGAATCATCGATCGAGTTTTCTTCCATGCTGCATTTGCGATCCGAGTCCGCCGGCCGTTGGCTTGGCCAAGTCGATACGTCGCTCGACGAAATTCTCGTCGATCACGCGCACTGCGAACGCAAGGCGGCGACGACGGCGATGAATTTGATGAACGCCTACACGGACAACCGCCCGCTGTGCGTGGAGATGACCCGGATCGTCGAAGAGGAATTGGAACACTTTCACATGGTGTTGAAAGTCCTGGACGATCGCGGCATTCCGTTTCGTCGCTTGGCGGCCGGGCCGTATGGACGAAAGCTCAACGCGCTGACCCGCCCGGCCGAACCGGATCGCGCGGTGGATCGACTGCTCGTCGCGTCCCTGATCGAAGCGAGAAGCTGTGAACGGTTCCGGTTGCTTGCCCAGCACGTCAGGACGCGCGACGCCGAGCTGGCCGATTTCTACGAGGGACTGTTCGAAAGCGAAGCCCGGCATCACACGACGTACGTCCGTTTGGCCGAAGCCTTTGCCGACCGTGACTCGGTGCGAACGCGTTTGGACCAACTGTCCCATGAAGAATCGCTGATCATTGCCGCGGGCAGCGACTTGCCGAGGATGCACAGCTGATCGTGGTTTCACGATCTTGATGTCAATCACATCGGGATCGGCGACGATTGTTTCACGATCACGCCGCCGAGACGGCCACGGCCCGTCGAAACCCGCGGACACCGGCATCCGAGCTTGTCGCGGCGAGGATTCGACCTAGCCTTAGCACAACGCCGGGAACGCAAGAGCGTTCCGTCGCCCCGGCGGTCGTTTCTCAAGACATCGAAAGCTCGTGCCATGAATTCTTCCCTCCGCCTGCGTTGTGGTTTGAACCTGTTGATCGTCTTTCTCGTTCACGCCGCGTCGTTGTCCGTCCCGCCCGCTCAGGCCGCCGCCGACGCACCACTCGTTCATTTCGATCTTCGGCCGGTCGTGGCCGCGACGCCGACCGATCGGCCCAGCAATGTTCGGATCGAGTTGAACATTTCGGCGATGATTTCCGCGACCGACGAAGTGCCGATCGACCGATGGACGCTGCGTGTCGCACCGCGTCAGACGTCTCTGTTCGTCAGTGATTATGAACCACGAACCGAAGCGGCCAGCGACCTGGCCGGCCCGATCGAAATCAAGATCACATCGGAAGACGGCAGCCGCTTCGGCCTTTCCAGCGTCGCCGCCTACGGACCGGTTCACGGGGATGCGGGGATCGACGCGAACCAAAAGACGATCCACAGCCGGTCATTCCAAGAGCTTCCGCCGATGCGAGCGATCACCGCGGCGGGCACCATCCGCCAAGGTCGCGGCGTGTTCTTTAAACTCCGCGCCGACGGCCAACGAATCTTAGAAGGCGAAAAGCAATTCTCGATCTGCTTTGACGTTCCCGACGATTGGCAAGGCGGTCTGCTCGACGCAGAGATCGTCGCGGAAAAGAAGACGCGTCCGCTGGGCAGTTTTGAAGAGGATTTACGCATCGTGGCCGAGCAGCATTTCGTCATCGCCGCGTACCGGTGCGGAAACGACGCCGCCAGACGCTGGGCGAACGAACTGTTCGACGCCGAACAAGAACTCCGCGCCGCGGCACGAAGACTCCGGCCTGCCAAAGTGGATTCGCTGCCCCGCATGATTCACACCGTCGCCGCCAAGATCGGCGATTGGTCCTCGGCCGCGCGGACCCCGCCAAGTTCTCTGGCCGTGACAAGTCATCGGGGTGACGACGATTGGCTCCGCCGTTTGCTCAACGACCGCTGCGATCCCTACACGGACAGGGAAATCAGTCGGCTGCCGGTCGACTTGCGAATGGTCGCGCTGGACTACTGCGACAAGCGAGACGAAATCGAACGCTTGTCACCAAAAAATCCCGACGACTTT
>CAYVRC010000062.1:10694-29454 GCA_964453205.1 uncultured Pirellulaceae bacterium
CTGAACCCGAGCGCGAAACCCGATTCCCGTCCCAGCGGGTTGCGTTTGAACTGTTGATAACATTCACCGCACAGATCGTAATTGTCGCGATGCGCTTCGCCGCTGTGCTCGCAAACCACGCTGGGCTGGTTCGTTTCCAGGTACTCGTTCAACTCCGTCAAGTGATCCACTTCATCGTCAAACTCGGCAAAAGAATCATCGCGAACCGGCTTGACTTCCAACTGAACGACGTAATGAAGTTCGATAGCCGGATCGATCTCACGCTTACATCGATCGCACGTGTAATGAATCATTGGGTCAAGTCCAAGCCAGGGATGAGGGCACCAGTTTCCGATTCGGGTCGCTGGGCTGACGATAACAACAAGGCATACAAAAAAAGGAACACGAACGAGTTCGATTCAACTGTTTCCATATTAGTACCTGCCACCGGCCAGTCGCAAGACAGTTCCCGGCTTTCGCAGGCGTGCGTTTTTTTCAGCTTGACAAGCCACTCGACAAGGGGTCCGAATCAGCCTTCGCTTTCCGGTTTGATCTTGACTTCGATCAGCATCCCGGGCAGGAAGTCCGCGGGCAGGTCCGCCAACTCTCGCGAATCATGGATCTCCGTGGCGTACCCCAAATCGGCCGATCGTCGAAGCAACCGTTCAATGGCCGCGACGTGTCCATAGACCAATAGACAACGTCCACCGACACGCAATCGCTGCGGCAATTCGGTCAGCAACGAATCCATCAACGCGAACCCCGGGTCGTAAAACGCGTGGTCCAAATCCTTGGAAATCGTGCCGTCTTCCCAAGGCGGATTGGAAAGAATCACGTCAAACCGTTGCCCCTTGTTTAGCACGTCGAAAGCACCCGGGGACGACTTGGGCACCAAACGGCAATCCAAATTTTCGTCGCATCCCAACAACGCGGCATTGTACCGAGCGTTGGCGATGGCCACGGGATTGATGTCCGTGGCGACGACCCGGTCGGCTCCGTTTTGCAGACTGACGATGGCGATCAGCCCCGTACCGGTCCCGATTTCCAAAACATCCCGGCCTTTGACCAACCCGTCATCGACGATCATTTCCCGCAGCGAAATCGTGTCGTCCGGCTCCCAAAAAACTTCCTCGAACTGAACGATGTCACCGAACGCCACGTCCTCGATCTCCCAGACCTGTTTGACGGCGTGATTGATGTCGACGTCGTCCCGCGTCTTGCCACAACCGACGACCAGACACATGGTGCACGAAATCACGACGCGACAGACGATCGACGGCTTGATCATTGCTGGTATCGCGGTCCGGCGTTGAGGGATGCTGACGGGAAAAAAGACGGTCGTCTTCGATTCGTTCCGGTCCCTCCAATGTAGTCCAAACGCGACCGCATCGTGCCAGGTTTTCCGCCGGCCGACACGCCGGGCGGGTTGCCGGGATCAAACACGCCGCGCGGAGCGTTAAGCTGTCAGGATCTTGCCAATGCCGTCCGAAACGAACCACCTGCTTTTGGAGATCCTGTTGAATCCCCATCCTTCCCTTCGTGACGATTCCCAACAAACCGACCTTGTTTCGGCCCGTTCCGATTTTCTTGTCGACCATTTTCACGCCGTCCGGCAGCGGAGTCTGCGGATCGCCGCGCCGCTATCGCCCGAAGACACGGTCGTCCAGTCGATGCCCGACGTCAGTCCGACGCGGTGGCACCTGGCCCACACGACCTGGTTTTTCGAAACGTTCTTGCTGAAAGATCGTGACGGGCATCGTCCGTTCAATGACGATTTCGAGTACCTGTTCAACAGCTACTACAACACGGTGGGCAAGCCCTTCCCGCGCGAACGTCGTGGGTTGCTGTCGCGTCCCGGTTTGAGCGAGGTCATGGAGTACCGTGAACAGGTCGATGAAGCGATTCAGCGATTGATCGAGCAAGATTCACTCGATGCCGACGACCGAAGGGTTTTGGAAATCGGGCTGAACCACGAGCAACAGCACCAGGAATTGATGCTGACGGACATCAAGCACGTCTTGTCATGCAATCCGCTCCTTCCGGCCTACGAAAACCCTGGCGATGGCCTGGGCAGCGATGTGATCGATCCGAAACCCAGCGACGTGACGGCCGACTGGCTGGAATTGGATGAAGGCCTGGAGTGGATCGGACACGAAGGCCACGGTTTTCACTTTGACAACGAAGCCCCACGGCATCGCGTGTACCTGGAAGCCTACTCGATCGCCAATCGCTGCGTCACCAATCGCGAATTCATCCACTTCATCGAAGCGGGTGGCTACCGCCGTCCCGAGCATTGGCTGTCGATGGGTTGGTCTTGGGTGCAAAGCGAAGACATCGAAGCACCGCTGTACTGGACCCGTCGCGACGGCGATTGGAGCCAGTTCACGCTGCACGGCTTGCGACCGTTGGCCTTGGATGCACCGGTCAGCCATGTCAGTTATTTCGAAGCCGATGCGTACGCCCGATGGGCGGGGCATCGTTTGCCCACCGAAGCGGAATGGGAACATGCGCGTGCGAACCTGGAGGAGCGCTGCCCGGAAACCGATGCAGCGCCGCTGGGCAACTGGGACCAACAGGTCTGGCAGTGGACGCAAAGCCCCTACACGGCGTACCCCGGCTATCAAACCGCCGCCGGTGCCCTCGGGGAGTACAACGGCAAATTCATGTGCAACCAGTTCGTCTTGCGCGGCGGCAGTGTGGCGACGTCGCCCGGTCACATAAGGGTGACTTATCGAAACTTCTTCCCACCCGAAGCCCGCTGGCAGTTCACGGGTCTACGCTTGGCGAAATGAATGACATCGAAATTGAACGTGCAATCGTCATCAATCTTGATCATGACACTCAACGACTCAGCACGTCGTCAGGTATTTTTCGGAAAAACCAAATCAGCCGGCACGCGCCAGAGAGCGTCCCGCTTAGCCAGTCCCGGAGGGACGGTAGCTTCCTGCCGGTGGTCTTGACCACCGGTTGAAGCCACCCGCCCCTGTTCTTCGGATGCGGTTGAGCCGCTGTAGGCGGCTCAACCGCATCCGAAGAAATCTGTTTTTGACGGCAATCCGTCGGGCGAGCCCGACGGCAAGGGTCTGTCGCCACTTCGTGGCTAAGCGGGACGCTCTCGTTAGCGTCCGGTTTTCACGCCAACCGTGGGCTAACGCTGGGCTGCTAAAAGTTTGGGGTTGTGCCGTGTTTCGATTGCGCAGCATTTCTTCCATTGATGCCGTCAACAGTCTAGCCCGGAGGGCGGAAGATCTTTGCCGGGTGCGTAAGCACCCGGTCTGAAAACGATCAAACGCGAAGCTCGGAGCAAAACCTGCGAGCTTGTGACGTCTGTCAAGGGCAACCTTTTGACAGTCCAGGCTAACGCCCGGCGGCTGAAAAGACCAGGTTTTTCTGCCGACGTGCTGAAAGGAATTTTGTCAGACTCTGCCTGGGGAATGGCCTATTTCGACAATAGCGGATGATATGGTCCAGGCAAGTAGCACCGGCGACTGCCAGGTAACATGATCGATCCGCCGAGTTCGAAAAAGCGAAAACCTCGAACTCAAACGCAGCGACAAGTTGCGGTTCCATGCACGCTCACCGTGAAGGGGGAAAAGCGATAAGCCGAGGGGCGCAGACCCCCGGACCGATCACCCAAATCGGTCGCCCCTGAAAGGGTTGTAGACATTCATCCGGTGCTTGCCACGTCAACGCGCCAACCGCGGCACACCCACGCACGCCGCACCGCGCCGAAGCCGTGACGCCAGGTAAGCTTTTTACCTTCCAGACGTGAGCGAGGAGTGTACGGAATTGGGACCTGTGCGATCGTGTGCCCCAAGCGAATCAGCTTGCATGTGATCTCCACACAACCGTCAAATGCCAACGATTCGAGTTCTAGGGATTCGAGCACATCGCGACGCACCAGTTTATGGCACGTCGCGTGGTCGCGGACGAAACGTCCGTGCAATCCCAGGATCACAAGGTCGATCAGGAGGACCCCGCCGGCTAGGATCATGCGGTCGGGTCGTTGCCAGTGGCTGGGGCGTTTTCCGTACACCGCGACAACGTCTCGGCGCTTTGCTTCGGCAAGCAGCTTAGGGAACGATGCCGGGTCGTATTCCAAGTCCGCGTCTTGGATGATGACCCACCGACCGAGAGCGTGGGCTAGGCCGACATTGACCGCGGCCGTTTTGCCAGCGTTCTTTTCGGTTGCGATGACGCAACAACGATCGTGATCGACGATGGCCGCTCGGGCCCGCCGCACCGTTTCGTCGGTCGACCCATCGTCGACGACGATGCATTCGTAGTCGCCGGCCACTTCGCCGCATGCGTGCTGCACGCGGCGCAATATTTCTCCGATCGTGCCCTGTTCGTTGTAACAGGGGATGATCACCGATAGTTCCGGCGGACTCATGGCAGAGCTCAGCGGTCATCGTCGATCAAGTCACCCTGTGCCGGACTCAACATGGCGGCAAACACCTTGGGGTCAATCTCCGCGGCGATGACTTGCAAATGCCCGTCGACGAAGATGAATTGAGCTAACGACGGATGTGGCGAACCCCAATTGTCGGCGTAGTCGATTCCTGGGCCATCCGTCAGGATCTTGACGCCTTCGCGAGCGGTGCCCTTACTCCCGCCGATGTAGATCGGTTCGTCCCAGTGCCAGCTTGTTTCCGTTTGAACCAAGCCGTCGAATGCCTTTTCGCCAAACAGAATGGTTTGGCTGAGCCCATCGGAGAGATCCGAAAAAGAGGAGACCTTGGGCCGGTCGCGGAGAACCAAGTGGTTGGCCGCGAAATCGGTTTTGGCCATCGAGTGTCCGCCTGACTCATAGAATCCGTACCGGTCGGCGCGGGGCGGCAATGCGTCGCCCCGTGAACGGGACGGACATCGGAACGCACTGACGGCCGCGGCGAACGACGCCCGGTCTTGTTGGTTCCCCAGTTCAAGATCGGGTAGCAAGGCGAAGCTCCAAGGGCCGGGCTGGCCGGTGGTGGGTCGCCTGGCATCCCCGACGCCCCAGTACCGCGTGATCCCGGTCGCAAACTCACGGGTGTAGGGTCGAACGGATTCACCATCGGTACTGACAAGCGTGCTCTCGCGATCGGTTCCACCGTTTCCAGGCAGATGCTGATACCGAGTTTCGAAGTTGGCAATCGCGATGCCGAGTTGACGCAGCCGGTTCTGACATTGGCTGCGACGAGCCGACTCCCGTGCCGACCCGGCGGCGGGAAGAAGGATCCCGACCAGCACCGTGACGATCCCGATGACGGTCAGAAGCTCGACCAATGTGTGTCCGCTGTGATTAGGGTGGCTGGTTGGTGGCATGGTCCACACTGCGCAATGAAAGGTGACATCGTTCAGGTCGTTCGCGTCGTCAGACGCTTGGTGACGGTAAAGATTGCGGCGAGCACGGCAGCTCCGACCACGAGATACCAGATGCGAATTCCGCCCGCGTCCGCGAACGCCGGTTCAGCAATGCCATAGTGAGAGAGGTAAAAGACTTCTGGGTTCGGTTCATCGAATGACCAGACGTATTTCGTCTCACCCTTCGCAATGGGAGTTTCAGAGGGCGGCTTGACCATCGTCATCGTCGAGGAGGCAGCTAGCAAATGATCTCCCGCGGGAACAAAATTTTCGTTGCTGAAAGTGGCCTTTTCACCGCCCGGCCAATAGGCGACCAACTCTGTCGGAAACCAGCCGTACTCGTCTGGCCGAAAAAACACTTCCCCCTTGGCGAGGCGAAACTGAAGGCCGTCGCCGAATACAGCCTGCGGATCAGAAAATGTCACTTCGACGCTGATTAAGCCATTCCCATCGTCGGACCAAGGTCCGACTTTGACCAACGGGTGGTCAAAGGCAACATCCAACGGGACATGGTTGATTCGCAGATTGTTAAGCGGCATCCCTCGAGCGAAGATGATTTCAGACGGAATTCGCACATCACTCCCGAAGGGAGACAGCTCTCGAATCTCCCAAGGAGTGTCCTCACTCGCCCGAACGATCTTAAACAGGTATTTGCTATTGTAGCCGTGTACCTCATTGCCTGTTTCGACGATGCCGCTGTCTTGATGGAAAGAACCCACCACTGGCGGAGACTCTTTGCCATCCAACAGATTTATGTTGAGATAGGTAAAACGCGTCGGCTGAAAATCTGCCTTCAACTCATCGTAATGATCGAGCACTCGCTCGCTCCGCTCGTCCGCCCGGGACGTGTCGGGCCCGAGCGATGTTGTGATGGCCATGATCGCAATCACGAGAGTGTTTTCGAAACGGACGTAGATTCGTGTGTTCATCGTTGGAGCCCATTTGTCAAAAAACGACCAGCCTGGTATCTCGTTGGTGGAAGTCGTGCTCGCGAACCAGGCTGGCCAGGCAGTGTCTCTTCGAAGTTCAAGCGTCAGTCATTGCACTCAGCTGCTTCCTCTCGACACTCGCAGTAGAAAGAAGCAGAGCAGTCGCTGTCGAAGCAACCATTGCAAGTGCCGCATCCCTTCGCCTTGGTGAAGCAGCCACCGTCGCAAGTCGCCGACGCGTTGCATCCGTTGTCACAATCCGTCGGATCGCAAGCCTGGGCTTCGGTTTGCATGCCCAGTGTGACAGCCGTGCAAATCGCAGCGATTCCCACAGTGCTCAACAGCCATTGTTTCAACATACTCATGTCAAATTCCTAACTCGAGAAAAACAAACGAACCGAGACGTAACGCACGACCCGGCATGATCGATCAAAGGTCTTGCCTAGCCGGTGCGGGTGCCACGACGTGTGCTTCGACAGGCACGACCACGTCCTTGGTCGTTCCGTTGACGATGCAGTAAAGGGAGATCGACTGATTTACAGAACCCTCCTGTGAGGAAGGGTGGAACGTCACATTCAATGACTTGCTGCTGCCGGGCGCGATGTGAACAGGAAAGTTCTCGAGCGCAATGCAACTGCATGATTTGCCACCGCCAACAATGGAGAGCTTTTCAAAGGTCAGATTTTGTATGGTTAATTCGCCTTCGAGCGGCTTAGCTGAGGAAACGACACCAAAGTCAAGTACCGCCGGCGTGATTGAGTACTCGTGACCGGCGAGCCATCGAATACCGTTTGCGGGCGAACCAAAGAACGCTGACGCGCTGCCAACGGCGGTCGCGATGCAAACGAAAACGGCGATTAGCGTACCGCGATGCGTTGAGATGACGGATGATTTCATCGAACTAACCCTCGACGCTCTGCTGGATGGTAAGACGGTCGCCAAAATCGATATCGGAGACAGCCCCTTGGTCGATCGTCAAAACAACCGGCTTGGAAAGAATGAGACGCACGTCGACTTTCGGCCTCACGACCGCAATGTCGGGAAACCTTGCTTGCAAGTCCGATAGAGTCGTATCCTTGTGGAACTCGCTCAAAGCGACCACGAGAAGCCTCGCGTCGCGTTGATTTCGCGAGCGCTCAATCGTGTCGGCGAGTTTTTTCTGACACGACCGGCAGCCAGGATTGTAAAAGACGACACCCAGACTGCTGGCCGTCCGCCCTCCGCAAAGCTCGTCGCGAAAGCGGTTGGGTAGATCCTCAGACGAGCAGATCTCGCCGACCAACGGCAGAGGCTTGCCATGCCACCGCTCCGGTTCAAGCAACAAGACTTTCGACCAAAGGCCGCTTCCGACGTAGCGACCGATGTCGCTGTAGCGTGGTGGGGTCCCGCTTTCGGCGAGCACGGTTGCAAATTGGGTGGCGATCAGAATCAGTGCAAGACTCGCTCCACGCGTGAAAACCCGCGCCCATCGCTTGTTCGCAACAACGGGCAGGGGAGGGTGTCCCAGTAGCAGCGTCAGCATTGCGACGCCATTGAGCGAAAGCGTGATCACGGGATGCACGGCGTGTTGTCCGAAACAACCACAGTCCGTTTCTCCCGCGAAGATTGCCTTCAGGTTATGAATCGCGAATCCGACAAACGCGATCACCAGCATCCAACGTGTGAATCGCGTGAAAGGACCGAGTGCAAGCGCTGCGAGCAGACAGACCGTCACTTTCACGGCCAAAACGTCCATCGCGTCGTGACTCACTGACCATGCGGAAAGCTTGGAAAAAGCCGAGAAGGTCACCAGAATGCCGATCGCAACCAGACCCAACACGTACAGCCGTTCACGATTGTGAAGAGGGAGCGATGCGGCGACCACACCGCCGAGCGACCTGACGCCTACACTCAGCCCGACCCGGTGGCCGGTGGCCGGTGGGTAATGTCCCAGTTCATCGCAATTGCCCTTAGGATGGTTTGGGGTGGGTTTCTCAACCTCAACCCAATCCTATGGACCTGTCCAGCCGGTTGGCAACCGAAAAAAGCGAAATTCTGCGAAGTTTTTTTGGGCGGCCAATGGACCGAGGTTGCGACCGCTAAACGCCGACAAACGATCGAAGCGCGTCGAAGACGCCCAGCTTCTTCACGGCGTTGCATAGGGAATCCGAGCAAGGAATGATGTCCCCGCTGTCGAAACTCTCCGCGAGTTCCCCCGCGTCCGTCGTCCATCCTGTTTCCATGTTGAGCGTTGCTCCGGTGCAAGAATTTGTTTCATCAGCCGAACGGCGAATCATACCGTTGCTTTTTCTGGCGGTTGCTGTGTTGCTGTTGCGTTACGCGCTGACGTCCGCACCGACGCAAGACGAACCGGCTCATCTGACCGCCGCGCTGATGACTGTGGAGAACCCGTCACGCTCCTTTTACGAAGTCAACCCGCCGATTTCCAAGTTGATCACCGGTTCCGCGGTGATGGCGTTTCGCGACCCCGAACTTCCCGACCCGATCAGTCATGCCCATGAGTTCGCGGGCAGCCGCGTCGAGTTTATCCAAGCGACTCGCTATCTGCAGCATAACCCCGATGGTTATCGCTGGGATACCGTCATCGGACGTCTGCCCCGAGTCGGTTTGCTGATCGCCGCTCTTGTCGTGTTGCTTCTCTGGATATCTGCATGTCTTCGAGACGCAGCAACCGTGTTGAGCACGCTTCTCGTTGCCAGCCCGATTGTGATCGGTCACGGCTGGACCTTGATGCCCGACGGGTTGTCGCTCTCCGCGATGTGTTTCTTGATCGTGGCGTCCCTGTCCTGGCTTCGGCAGCCGACAACCGATCGCTTGGTGACCGGCGGCGTGGCTTGGGGAGTCGCGCTCGCGACGAAGTTCACATATTGCCCCCTGTACGTGCTTTGGCCGATTGCGATTCTCGGCTATTTGGTCGCCGGCGGGCGGGCGACTGGAAAGCGAGTACTTAAAAAACTTATCGGTCACGCATTACAGGGCGTGATCGCTTTGTTGGTCGTGTGGACCGCATACAACTTTTCACAGATCGGTCACACGTTCGGCCAACACTACTTCCAAAGCGAACGGATGCAGTCGTTGTTGGGCAATTCGTGGCTGATGGACGTTCCGTCCCCGTTTCCACGCATGTTCCTCATTGGCATTGATGAGCAGCAATTGGACCTGGAGCGTGGTTATGACACGTACGTCAACGGACATTGGTACCGTGAAGGGTTGTGGTGGTATTACGTGTTTGGGATCGCGGCAAAAGAGTCGTTGGTGGGTTTGCTAATGATGGCCGTGATGCCGATCGGCGCGGTGTTGTTGTGGGCTCGTGCTCGCAAATCGCCGCAGGATTCGGCCGAACCTTTCGCGACGCTCGTATTTTGTCTGTCGGTCGCGGCATCGGTGCTGTTGGTGCTTTCGTTACATCCACGGATGGCCCTCAATGTTCGCTATGCCGCCCCGGCGATTCCGCCGCTGTACGTGGCGATCTCCCTCGCGGGGGGAGAACTGCTTCGAAGGTGCTTTGACAAGCGATTAACCCCTGACGCAATCGATCAACGCGGATTCGCGGGCCGCATCACCACGTTCGTCTTGGTCGGTCTAGCGGCGGCTGAGACCGCCTGGGTGTATCCTCATCATTTTTCCTACATCAATCCGTTGTTTGGCGGAATGGACCGACGGCCGTTGGCCTTGCATGACAGCAATTTTGATGGCGGGCAAGACCTGTGGCGATTGGAGGATACCTTGCATGATCCACGGTGGAACGATCGGACGTTGTTTCTCTACCTACACACCAAGGTACCGAAAGAGGGATTCGAATCAAAAGTCGCCTATCGCATCCCGGAAAATGGTTGGCTGAGGCGTTTCGTGGCGCATCGAGAATCGCGAGGCGAGATTCCTTGGAACGATCCGCCGGCGACCTTGATCGTGTCAAGAATCTTCGAGGCCCCGATGGGTTGGACCCAGTTGTTCGGACAAACGCCGGTCGTTGACGCCCCACTTCGTCGACTGCTTCGCAATGAGCGGCCCGATGAAATAATCACCCCGGCCATCTGGGTTTACCACTCGAAGCACGGACCTTGATCGATGAAACGAACTTTCGGGATTTGGCTGGCTTGGTTCAGCGTCGCGTGTTTCTTGACCGCTTACGCACAAATTGATCGCTTGACGGGCCAAGATTGGTTGCTGGACTACACCCCACCGTTCACCTTTTCGACGCACCGCACCGGTCCGCTGCTGTTGGGAGCGGAACATCGGAACGTGGCGGTTTCCCTGTACGAGAATCATCGTTTTGCCGACCCGTTTGGCGATCCGACCGGACCGACCGCTTGGGTTGCCCCACTGTTTCCTTTCGTTTTGGCAGCGGGATTGTTCGTCAGCGGTGGTTCGGTCCCGGCGACCGCGGTGATGGAGTTTGTTCTACAGTGCGTGATCATCGCGTGCATTGCGTGTTGGATCACATTGATCGCATCGGCTTGGCGAGCGACATGGGCGGCCGTGTTCGCGATGTCGGTCCTGTTCGCGACGGACTTTCGCTACCTCTTTCAAGTGACCCATGACAGCGTGCTCTTGGCGGGTGTGCTGACGTTGGTGATCGGTGTGGCTGTCGGGGTGAAGTCATTCAAGCAACCGCGTGCGTTTCTGTGGGGCGCCGCAGGCGGCGTGGGAGCGTTGGCAAGTCCCGGAATCGGATTGTGTTGGGGTGTATTGCATCTTTGGATGTTCCGAAGTGTGTCAATGCGGTTTTTGATTTTATCCGCGCTGGTAGCTTTCTTCCTAGTGATGCCCTGGCTCGTTCGCAACGCGGTGGTTTTCGGGGCGCTGATCCCGATCAAATCGAACGCCGGTTATGAGTCTTATCAAGCCTATCACGACGAGCGTCACGGCATCGTGACGATGAAGTCGGTCTATACCCATCCGTATCATGCTCACACGGATCACGGCAGGCGATTTCGAGAACTCGGCGAGTTGGCGTTTGTCGCCGAGAAGGCCTCGGAATTTCGTAGGTCGGTCAATGAGAACCCGATGCAATATTGGACTCAGGTTGGCAACCGCTTGGCCGCCGCGACGGTCGAGTTGCCCCAGGAGATTGAAATTCTGAAATACAGTAAGTTTCATCAGGTTTGCTGGTGGCTATACCCTCTGGCGTTTTTCGGTTTCCTCGGTTCCTTGGTCGCTCCCCCCAAGACATCACGAACGGTGGTGGGGGCTTGCCAAGTGGCTTACGTCGCCCACCTGGTCCCCTACATCGGGGTATCCTTTTATATTCGTTATGCGTTGCCGCTATTATTCGTCCGTGGATTGTTCGTTTGCTATCTGCTGGTGTTGATCCAGACGAAATCGCCACGGTCGGGGACGTGCGTTTTTTGCCTCACTCCACAACCTCGCGTCCAGCATCGGCACCGAAATCGGTTTCACCGTGAAGCTGAGACGGCTTGCAGTTCTTCAGCAACTCTTCGAGGCTGGGCGACCGAATCGCAATCGGCCGCACGATCAATTCACCCTCGCGAACAACCAACTCGACTTCCGATCCCTCGGCAACTTGCAAAAGCCCGGCAAGAACGCGAGGAATCCGAATCGCCAAACTGTTGCCCCATTTTTGCACGCTTGATATGACAAAAGTTCCGATCGAGAAATGTACCTACATTGAAGATACATTGGTGGCGACGCCCGTGCGACGGAATGCACCGAGGCTCCAACTTCAACCGCGGTCCGACGATTTCAGTTGAAACGCTTCAACATTCCTGTCGACCTGCCGCCGCCGTCAGCGGAAAACGACTTGCCGAGTTCACCGCACACGGCATTTGAATCGCAGCAGGACGCTTTCACCGACGGCGAGTTCCTTGGTCAACGTCCAAATCAACTGCGACGATTCGACGTCGTTTTCGACCGCTTTGAAGTCGGCTTCGCAGGACGCTTCCTGACTATCGGCGATGTATTCCAATCGCGTCGTCAAGTTGTCCGTGATGGTGACTTGGTTGACCGGACCATCTCCGACGTTGTCGACTCGCAAGGCGAATTCGACGATCTCGCCGGGTTGGGCGTGGTGCTTGTCGGCGAACTTGCTGATCACCAGGCGGCCGGTGCCGAAGTCGTACGTCGTGAAACCACGTGGGCCGCGATCACGCACCAGTTCCGGCGGCGCGACCTCTTGGATCGCCGCTTCGACGGATTCTTCGATCGTCCACGCGATCGCCGCGGTGGCGGCTTGCTCCAGTAGCGGCAGTTCGGCGTCACGAAGTTCCGTCAACTCCAAGACACGAATCGCCGCGATCAGTTCGACAAATTCTTCGGCCATGATCGGTTGCAGCACGCCTTCGATCGGAATGCCGCGATTGCGTTCACGCATCGCGTCGATGCGTTTGGCCACTTCGGCGTGACCGAGCTCGATGTTGTCGCTGACCACCAAGCCGGGCTGTTCGACATTGATTCGCACCGGGCCGACAGGTCGTTCGATGCCGGTCGCTCCGACGACGTGGTCGCCGGATACCGCGCCGGTGACTCGGCGGACGGCGGCGAATCTCGGTGCGTAAACACAAACGCGGTTGCTCTCGGCAAACTCGATGTCGCCGGCGTCAGTCGTGAAGTGAACGACGGTGTCTTCGGGGTCCAGCGCAGCGATCGAATCGTCTTGACGCAAGAACGCCGAAGGCATCTGGTCGCCTCCGTCGCACAAGAACTCCTGCGGATCGATGCCGTACGGGTTGTACACCATCGGCACCGGCGCGTAGCCGTGCGGCTGCACAGGTGGACAAGACTGGCAAGCCCCCGGTTTGCACTCGGCACAAGCACCACCGTTGCCGCAGGACGCATCGGACAGCGACGCGCGAAACCCGACTTGTTGCACCGGAGATTCCGTCAACGTTGACGGGGCGGGTTTTTGGCTTGCCGCGACAGGCTCCGTAGCTGACCCGACTGGCCCTTGGCCCTGCTTTTCACTCAGCAGACCACCGCCGGGCATGGCGCAACCGCCCGCCGACAGGATCGCCAAGGCGATTACCCAGGCTTGCTTAATCGCTGTGCCCGATCGGTGACCGGCACGCCGTCGTTGGTTGTGTTTCATCATCCCCAGAGATCCGTTGTGCGATGTCATGGTGCGTTTGGTTCCGCCACGAACTCGGTGTCGGTCCGAAAAATGGGTGCCCATGTCGGATCGCCAAAAAAGAACTGCGCCGACAAAGCGGCGGTCGATGGTGGTGCCAAGGTTCCGATGCGAACGACCGCGATCGGTCGTCCGAAACGGTCAGCGACTTCCAAGGGATCTTGCGGCAGGGCGATGTCCAGCGTCCGACCGGTTGTCGGTTTTTCACCGATACCTAGTGCGGTTTGCGGGTCTTCCAGATAAATGACTTTGGTGACCATTCGACCGGCCAAGGCTTCGCTTAAATCGTCATCGTCCAAGACGATCTGGACCGGATACGAAGTGGCAAGTCCCGGCGGCGGGTAGGTGCGATCGATCAATTCGACGCTCGGATAGAGCTCCGCTCCCTCCGCCTCGGGAATTCCGGTGATGCGAAATCGATAGACCGGCCCGACCAGCAAACCGGCCATCAGGTTGTCTTCGCCGCTCGCGAACGCGCCGCCCTGGCTGAGCGAGAACTCGGTACCCTCGGGGCCGCTGAACGCAACCGGTTGAAAGTAACCCGCAACCGGGCCGCGTCCGAGTGTCCGGCCGTAACCGATCACACCGGGCGATGTATCGGCGCTGAATAGGCGGTGCTGACCGTTCGATGACAAATAGTCCGATGGTTCGGCGGCTCGTGCGTTCATCCCGGTGGTCATGACGCAAGTCAAGATCACGGCGGCGATGACTTGTCGATCTTTCACGGGACACCACATGTCGAATTCGTGGGAGCGGGGGGAGCGGGGAGCTAACAGCTAAAAAAGAAACGCGGTGTTGCGGTTTGCCGCTCCACCGCGTTTCGCTGCCTTCGTGTCGGCCGAGACCGACGTTTGTTTCGTCGACGCTTACTGGTTGCAGTTCGGATCGACGGCTTGGCTGGCCTTGTAGTGCAGCGGTCGTCCCGAGGGCACACCCGGATGGATGTTTTGCTCGGTAATCTTCACCCGGCTGACCGGGTTCGGATAGCTCAAGCCCGGTTGATGACGAACGCTCATCTTCATGTGTTCGACAGGTCGCGGGATGTGCATCGACGTGTGGTTCTTGATCGTGTGCTTCTTCAAACCGGCGGGTGCACCCAACGGGATGTGCGGCGGTCCGGGAAGGCCGATCGGTGTTCCCGACATCGGCATGCCGTACTGAGGGGCGTTGACACCGGCGATCATGCCGGGCAACTGCGGTGCGTTCGGGGCACAGCTTCCGCCCATGCCGCCACAACCCTCGGTCATGGCCGGGGCGAAGGGAGCGGGCAAGCCGGCAACCGGCACGCCCATGCCGCCACCCATGCCGTAACCCATCGCCGTCGCACCGTTCATTTCGATGTCTTTGTCACCGAGGCGAATGATCGCGAGGATCGAACCGCGGGTGTCGGCCTCGACGATCGGGTCGATGCCCGGATCAAGTCGCGTGCTGACCAGCGTGTCGATGCCGGCCAAGGCGGGGCCTTGGAAATCCGGATCGGGAAGATAGATGACTTTGGTGACAAAGTTACCCGTCAAGACCTGATCGAAATCTTCGTCGGTGAACTGAATCGGAATCGAGTTGTGGGCCAAATAGGCACCGGTTCGCGGGTTTCCGTAAGCCAGCTCGACGGTCGGATACAGCTCGACGCCTTCGCGACCGGGGATTCCAGTCAGCTTCAGGCGATACAGGCCGCCTTGCGGAAAGTTCTGACGCGCCGGAACGATCAACGGTTCGCTATCGAACATGCCTGCGCCGGTCGCATCGTAACGAACTTGCATGCCGTCGGGTTTGCCAAGCGTGACTTGCACGGTCGAGGGAACCGGTGGCATCATCGGGCCGCCCGTCAAGACGCCGCCGCCTTGCGGAATGTTACTGCCGCCGATGCCACAGCCTTGCGGGCCGCAGTTGCCGCCGACGAATCCCGCGGGCTGAATCATCGCTCCGCCGTCGTTGCCTCGGGCCCCGGGTCCGCCCGCGCCACCGGCTGCCAAGCCCATTTCGGGTCCCGCCATGCCCGGTCCCGCCATGCCCGGTCCCGCCATGCCCGGTCCGGCCATGGCGCCCATCGGCATCCCGCCGCCGGGCATTCCCATGGCGGGTCCGTAGGCCGGTTGTCCCAGAACGCCGGGACCAGGTCCGCCCACACCGGGGCCCGGTTCCATCAACCGCTGCTCGGGCGGCAAGTTGTGGCGAACCGGCACGCACCCGGTGGCGGACATCGCCGCGGCCGCCAGCAGCGACAAATGAGTGACGAGTCGTTTCATCGTTTCCCCCCGATAAATCGGTTTCAGTTCCATGGGTCGCAGCGGTCAAGCTGCTCGCCCCGACGGACTGGTCAATCGGTTGATCAGTCGTGGCGTCGACGCGTTGTGAAGTAAATCTGTCAAGCGAATCTGATCCGGCTGGACGCGAAGGCGAAGCTTTCTTTACCCTCCGTCTTCCGCCTCAGACCGGCTGCTGGAGAGGTCATCGGCATCCGACGAGCGGTTTCTTTGATAAAACCGTCACAACCGGCCCATGAAGATCGATCGCTACAGACAACAACCCGGTTTCCGGCCCGTCGTGAAACCCTCACCAGCGACAGCGAGCGTCGCTTTTCGCCCGACCGTGACGGCTGGCGTCATCGCGTGCGTCAGCCTGCTGATCGGGTGCCCCGTGATCTTCTGCACCGCCGCGTTCGGTCAAGACGGTGTCGACAAGGCCGGGCGACCGACCGATTCGATCGCTCCACCGGCTACGGTGATTCCCGACGCGACCGAAGATCCGACGGTGATCGATGAATCATCAAGCCGAGATGCCGATCGGGGCGAGGCGGTCGTCCGACAGGTCCTGCGTCGTTTAAGCCACGGCCCGGCGTTCAACGCGAAGCTCCGTAAACGCGTCTGGATCTCCGATCGCGAAGTCCTGGGCTTCGGCATCTATGAACAAGCCGGTGGCGGAACGGGGCACTACAATTTGCAAGTCACCATGCTGGACGGTGAAAGCAAACACACGCTGCAACAAATCAGCGACGGAAGGCTGGCCTGGACACGAACGGTGATCGGCGACGAGGTCTTGCTCCGACGCGTCGACGTTCGGCTCCTGCAACAACGACTCCGCGAGGCGGGCATCACCACCGACACGCCGCCACACTTGTCCGTCGGCGGCTTGACCGAACTCGTCGGCTCGATCGCGCGGGACTACACACTGACGTTGAAACCGGGCACGTTCAAACTCAAGTCGGAACACACCGGGAACCTACCGGGAGACGAGGAAACCTTTTTGGTCGTTTCGGGAAGCCTCAAAGACGAGGTCCGCGGGCGAATCCTCGGCGAGTCCGGCCGCACGTCGTGGCCCGAACTTTGTCCCACGCATGTGCAGTTGCTTGTCGCTGCGGCCCCCGACCCCGAATTCGACTTCGGCGAAGGCCTGCCGCGTCGTCTTTATTTCTTCAGCGACCCGCCGACCGCCTCCCCCGATGAGGATCCCGACCGCGGGACTCCGCCCCCCGACGTCGGCCCCCTGATCAGTCTGATCGAACTTTACGCGATCCAACCCATCACGACCCCCTCGGCGAACCGCTTCAGCTTCGAGAGCCGTGATCGAGACAACCATTACGTCAACGAAACGCAACGCTACTTGAGTCGCTACGGTTTGTAGACTGACGAGGCTGGGACCGGAATTCAAGGCTTTCCCACGAATCCCCTCGACCAGCGAAGCCTCCCCGGTCCGGCCATCTTCGGCGATAAACGGCTGATTCGCATCGCAACATCACCCCTGGGGACCAGCACGGTCACGCCGGCAGAACTTGATGGTGGGCCGATGTGGAAAATGAATACTGAAGAACGAACGAATCCCCAGCCGCTGATCGTGTGACCCATGAAACGATTCCTCTGCACCCTGTTGCTCCTTTCCGTCACGATGACCCAGGCGGATGATCGTCCCAACTTTGTGATCATCATGGTGGATGACATGGGACATGCCGGCGTCAGTTGTTTCGGAAACCCGTATTTCAAGACGCCCGAAATCGACCGTCTTGCCGCCGAGGGAATGCGATTGACCGACTTTCATTCCTCGGGCACCGTCTGCTCGCCGACCCGGGCCGGGTTGTTGACCGGTCGTTATCAACAACGCGCCGGGATCGAGGCCGTGATTCATCCGGTGAGCGATCATCCCGAACACCGCAAAGGGTTGCAGACGACGGAAGTGACCTTCGCCGAGTTGTTGCAATCGGCGGACTATGCCACGGGCTTGATCGGCAAGTGGCACCAAGGCTATGTGCACAACTCGCAAGATTACCATCCTCAGAATCACGGCTTTGACGATTTTCTCGGCTACCACAGCGGCAACATCGATTTCATCAGCCACGTCGGCGACCACAACAAGCACGACTGGTGGCACGGTCGAACCGAAACCGAGCAGGAAGGCTACGTCACGGACCTGATCAATCGGTACGCGTTGGAGTTCATCGAGCGAAACAAGGAACGACCTTTCTGTCTTTACCTTCCGCATCTGGCGATTCACAACCCGGTGCAAGTGCGAGACGATCCGGTACGCCGCTCGGAAGAAGAAGGCTGGAAACGCTGGAAGCCTGCCGATGAAAACGAGCGGATCGAAAAGTATCGCGGCATGACGCTGCCGATCGATGAAGGGGTGGGCCGGATTCGCGAAAAGCTGGTCAGCCTCGGGCTGGATCACAACACGCTGGTGCTGTTCTTTTCCGATAACGGTGCGGCCGCCGACTTTCCCAGCGGCAGCCCTCGGCTCCGCGGCAACAAAGGCAGCGTCTACGAAGGCGGGCACAAGGTGCCCTTCATCGCCTGGTGGCCCGGCAAGATCGAAGCAGGCAGCCAGAGCGACGCACCCGGCATCACCCTGGACATCATGCCGACGCTGCTGTCGCTCGCCGGGCAGCAGCCTCCACCAAATCGTCCGCTCGACGGGACGGATCTCTCGGCCGTGCTGTTGCAGCAGCGCCCCCTCGCGGAACGCCCACTTTACTGGGCGTCGCTGAGTAACGGCGGTCGTCGCGCCGAAGCGATGCGCGACGGGCCATGGAAACTGGTCGTCAATCATCCCAACGCTCGCGAGGGAAGCTTTGACAATGAGCGAGTCGAACTCTACCGCCTGGACGAGGACCCGTCCGAGCAGACCGATCTGTCCGGGGAGCAGCCGGATCAGGCGGCCGTGATGCTGACGCGACTCAAGGCGTGGTACGCCGACACGCGGCGCACCGCGACACCGCAACCCGGCGGTTGGCCCCGCTGATCGCCCCCGCTGATCGCCCCCGCTGATCTGGGGCGACCGTACGACGGATCCGGGACTCGGGTGATTGGAGGCTCGGGTGATTGGAGGCTCCATCGGCGGCGTGCCCCGACGGGGTTTGCCGGCTTGGCCGGGCCGACGATCGGGATAGGGGGAGCCCTCGCGGGCTCCCTCCTCCCACACCACCGGGCATACG